>JAKLKF010000056.1 GCA_023150805.1 Myxococcota bacterium
GAGCAGTCCGGAGAGCGCCATGCTCGCGAGGTGGGTCGCCGCCGGCATCGACGGCAGGCCCGGAGGACCCCCGCGCGGGTCGGTGCCTGCCGCGGCGCCGCCGACCGGGGGCGCCGACCCGTCGGGAGCCACGGTGGACTCGGGCATGGCGATGTGCACGCCGACGCGCAGGCGGTCCTCCTGCCCCCACAGCTCGAGCACGACGGCCGGCGCGCCCCGGGCGGGGGGCACGGTGTCCTGCCACAGCACGGTCCCGTCCGCCGAGCGCAGCGCGATGGTGAGGTCCGCGTCGGCCGGGTCCACGTCGAAGGTGGCCACCGCGATCCCGTCGGCCGCCATCACGTCCTGCCCGCTGCCGTCGTCCTTCAAGGCGACGAAGGCCGTCGGCGCTCCAGGGCCCACGGCGACCTCGGTGGCCGCGGCGGCCAGCCAGGTCGGCAGGTCGCGGGTGACCACCGCGATGGGATCCGATCCGGGCTCCTGGACCAGGCGGGTCAGGTCCGTCGCGGCGCGGGCCGGCAGCGCCGCCGCGGCGCCCCATGCCAGCGCGAGCGGCAGCATCGGGGGCCGGCACCGGCGGCTCACGGGGCCTCCCCGCGGTGCGCGCGCGCCAGCGCCTCGTAGGCCGCGCGCGGGTCCGTGGGCGCGCCCGCCGGGAGCACGAAGAGCGCGATGGTCTCGCCGCCGTCGCTGCTGACGCGGGCCGGCGGCCCGGCCGCGACCTGCTCCATGCCCCCCAGGACCACGGCGTGGATCTCGTTGGGCAGCAGGTCCAGGTGCACCGCCACGGCGCGGATGCCCAGCGCCTCCAGCAGGCTGCGGACGGCCTCGACCCGCTGCCCGAGGTGCTGGTCGGGGGGATCGGCGGCCTCGATCAGCAGCGACAGCACCTCTCGCCCGACGACGGCCCGCGGGTTCTCTCGCAGGGGCTTCACGCAGGGATCCAGCACCGGGCGGCGGTGCGTCGCCTGGTAGTAGCAGAGCAGGTGTCCCACGACGGCGAAGTCGTCGTCCCGGTCCTCGAAGGGCGGCTGCCCCAGCAGGTCCAGCAGGGGGCCGTCGGGTGGGGCGGCCTGGTAGGCCGAGGGGGTGGCGGCGATGGTCTGGCGGGCCCGCAGCGGCGCGCCGGTCCCCACGAGCGCGTCGATCAGGACCACGACGAAGAGGGGCGCCACCCAGGCGCCGCCGACGCGCCGGGCGAGCCGGTCGGCCACCAGGGCCGCGACGAGCCCGCCGCCCAGGTACCACAGCCACATCATGCGCACCGGGAAGTGCACCTTGCGCCAGACGGGCAGGTCGGTGGCGAAGAGCAGGGGCGTGGCTGCCCAGCTCCGGTCGTCGAGGCCCACCTGCACCGCTGGCCCGAAGGCCAGCACCAGGCCGGCCACGGCGAGCCCCAGCCAGGTGCGCCAGCCCGGGAGGCCGCGCAGGACCCGGGGCGCGAAGAGGACCAGCCCCAGGGTCCCAGCACCCAGGGGCGCCGAGATGGAGTGGTTGCGCACCATGTCGACCGCGGGGGTCCAGGCGGCCAGCCCCCCCAGGCTGGCCACGCCCGACAGGACCCACCCGTCGGGCGCCGTCTCCTCGACGCTGTCGACGCCCAGGAAGGAGGCGGCGTAGGCCGCGCTGGCGACGCCGACCACCAGGGCCATGGGCGCGGTGGCGCGCGCGAGCCGTCGGCGGTCGGGCTGCAGCAGGGCGCCGCGCAGCAGCATCACGGCGGCCACCAGCGCGCCGATGAGCGCCAGGTAGGCGGTGGTCGCCAGGCACAGGACCCAGGCGGCGCCGGCGAGCAGGCCGTGCACCGGGCGACCGGCGCGCGAGGTGGCCCGCAGGGTCCACAGGGCAAGCAGGGGCAGCCACGGGTCGAGCAGGAAGTAGACGTGCCCCTCGAGCCAGGCCGTGGCGGCGAGGCCGGAGAAGCCGAAGGCGACGCCGGCCAGCAGGGACCAGGGGAAGCGCACGCCCAGGCCGCGGGCCGCCAGCCGCTCGGCGGCCCAGGCGGTCAGCACCGGTCCGACCAGGACCAGCAGGGCCACCTGCTGCAGGGGTGTCAGGATGGCCTGGGTGGCGGCCGCCAGGGCCAGGTGGATCCAGGCGTCGACCAGTTCGACGCTGGCGCCCAGCGGGTAGTTGGTCGACGGGTCGACCAGGTCGGGGAGCAGGTCGACGCCGCGCGTGGCCATCCACACCACGCCGTACTGGTCGAACTGCCGGGTGTGCAGGGCGTCGCCTCCCGACAGGACCAGGGGCCAGGTGAAGGCGACCGACAGCAGGCCGTAGAAGGCCAGCGTGAGGAGCGTGCGCGCCGCGTCGGACAGCGGGGGAGCGGCGGTCCGGCGGGGGGCGTCGGCGGCGGGGGCCGGCGAGGTCACCGGCGCTGCCCGAGGGCCACGAGGCAGGCCACGTAGACCACGCAGACGGCGATCCACCCCAGGCCGGCGTGCAGCGCGAGGGCGGCGCCCTGGTCGGGGTGGCGCCCGTGCGCCTGCACCCAGGCGGCCCGGCTCACGACCGCGGCGCCGTCGACCTCCTCGACGTAGAAGGACAGGCGGGAGAGCCGGGCGTCCGGCGTGAGGACCACCCGCCGGTACGCGGCCTCGGCCCCGGCGCCCGCGACCGACAGCTCGACGTCGACGAAGCGCACCGGCTCTCCGGTGAACGCGGCCACGTAGATGCCGTCCTGGGCGACGTCCCCGGCGACCGAACCGTCGTCCACCAGCGCCTGGGTCTGGTCGCCGGTCGGGCGATGCAGCGTGGCCGTCATCTCCCGCAGGCGGGGAGAGGAGCTGGCCGCCTGGACCAGGACGAGCTGCGTGGCGGGGCTCTGGACGCGGGGTTCCACCGGGCAGGTCCTGGGGAGGCGGCCGCAGTGTAACGCAGGGGTCTTCGCCGCCGGCCGCGGGGTGGGGAGGGCGGGTCAGGGGCGGCGGGTGGCCGGGGCGTGGTGCACCCGGACGGCGCAGGCCAGCACCCAGCGGTCGCGGAAGCGTCCCAGGACCGGGGAGGAGCAGTCGTCGTCCCACAGGTGCGGGTCGAACAGCCGCTGCACCTGCTCGATGGTGCCGTCCGGCGCCATGCGCGCCACCATCGGCGGCGCCATGCCACCCTCGACCTGGGCCACCAGGTACAGGCGGTCCCCGTGGACGGTGCAGTGGGGCACGCTGGGCCCCTGCCAGTCGAAGCCGGGGACCTCGTGGAAGGACCGCCCCCCGTCCTCGCTCACGGCGGCCTTGACCAGGCGCGTCTGGCTGGTCCAGAAGAGCCACTCGCGCTGACCGAAGTGGCAGACGACGGGGTCCGCCAGCGTCGGGGCCTCGAAGATCGGGGCGGGAGGGCTCTGCTCGCGCAGCCGGTCGGTCCAGGTCGCGCGGTAGACGCCGTGCAGCCCGGGCACGTCGGCCGGATCGACGTCGCGGACGGAGTGCCCGAACCAGTGGGCCTCGACCACGCCCGCTGCCGACAGGCGCAGGGACGGGTCGACCGGGAAGAGCTGGCTGGCCTGGTGGATGGGCACGCCGGCGATCCCCCAGGTCTCCAGGTCGGTGGTCGACAGCAGCGGGAAGAACGCGGTGGTGGGCAGGGGGCCCAGGCCGCGCAGGAAGTCGCCGGCGGGCATTCCGGCGATGAGCAGGCGGGAGCCCACGACGGCGAGGTCCAGGCTGGAGAGGTGCACGGCGATGACGCGGGGATCGGGCTCCCAGCGCACGAGGTCCGTGCTGGTGGCGATGCGCACCTGCCAGTGGGGCGTGGAGGGCAGCGAGGTCGGCAGCAGGATCGCGTCGAAGGCGGTGCCCTCCCAGAACCGGGGGTTGGCCCAGTCGGCGGGCTCCTCTCCCGGCGGGCGGTCCTGCCAGGCCGTGCAGGCGGCCAGGCCCGCCGCCAGCAGCGGGGCGAGCACCACCGACGGCCACCCGGCGCGGGCCGCAGGTCGGCGCGTGGAGGGTGCGGGATCGGGGCGGTGCGACGGCATCGGGCGCCTCGCGGGCATGGTCCCGCGGTGGAGGAGGGGACGGCCCCGACCTCGTAGCACCCGCTCTCGCCGCCCGCCGATGCGCGGGGTCGGGGCGGGTTGACGGCCGCTGGAGGGGCGACCTATGGTGCCCGGCCATGGCCTGGTCCCGTTGGCTCCGACGACCCACCGATCGGCGGGAGGGCGTGGCCGAGCCGCCCGGAGCGCCTCCGACGGGGGGCCTGCCTCCCTGGGCGGGGTGGGGGGTGGCGCTGGCCTCCACGGCGGGCATGCTGGCCTGGCTGGCGCGGGCGGGGCGGACGGCCGAGGGGGACATGGGCCACCTGGTGGCCGTCGAGCTCCGGCTGGCGCAGCTCCTCGCGGACGGAGAGGCCGCGGCGGCGGTCCGCCATGCCTGGGCGCTGTCGATGCCCCACCCGCCCCTGGGCTACCTGCCGGGGGTCGCCTCGGCGCTGCTCCTGGGCTTCGCGCCCTGGGTCCCGCTGATCTCGATGGGCCTCACCCTGCTGCTCTGCTGGGACGCGCTGCGCCGGCTGTGGGCGGGCGCCGCGCTCTGGTCCTGGCTGGCCCTGCTCTCCAGCCCCCTGGTCTGGGTCGCCGTCGAGCAACACAGCCGGGACCTGGTGGCCGGGGCCGTGGCCCTGCAGGCGGTGTCCTGGCTGGTGGCCAGCCAGGGCTTCTCGCGGCGAGGCGCCTCGATCGCCTTCGGCCTGTGGCTGGGGGTGGGCTTCCTGACCAAGTACACCTTCCCCATCTTCCTGGTCGGCACCTGCGGCCTGGCCGCGCTGTCCCTGAACCGGCGGCCGCGGTGGACGCGGTGGGGCAACCTGGGCCTGGCCTTTGGCGGCTGGCTGCTGGTCGCGGGCGCCTGGTCCTGGCGGTGGGGCCGGACGGTGCTGGCCTACGCCAGCCACTCTGCCAGCGACGCGATGGTGGCCCACACCTCCAACTTCCGGGACCCGGCGACCCTGGAGAGCCTGGCCTACTACCCGCTGGCCCTGCGCGAGGCGCTGTCCCTGCCGGGCCTGCTGGTGGTGGGGGCGGCGGCGGTCGAGGGGCTCCGCCGGCGGGCGCCGGGTGGCCCGGTGGCGCTGCCCCTGGCGGGTGCCGCAGGCGGCGCAGCGCTGCTCTCCACGCTCCCGGAGGCCATCGACCGGTACGCGCTGCCCGGGCTGGTCCTCCTGGTGGCCCTGCTTCCGGCCCTGGGGCGCCGGGGGCGCGCGCTCGCGGCGGTCGTCTTCCTGCCCATGCTGGTGGCCAGCGCCTGGGGCTTCCGACCGGGGGCGGCCACGATCCGCCCCTCCTTCGACCATGGCCTGGACTCTGCGGCGGAGCTGGCCTGGCCCGCCTCGGACCGCTTCCGACCCTCGGACCTGCAGCTCGACGCGTGGCACCTGGACGAGGTCGTCCTGGCCCTGCGCCAGGCCCAGGGGGCCGACCGGGGCACCGTCGGCGTGCTGGCGGATCGCGACCCGGGCGCGGGCCCCACCTTCGCCACGATCCTGCTGGAGGCGGCGCGGCAGGGGCTGCGCTACGACTACGCCACCGTCGGACTGGCAGACGCGGCGGGGCAGGGCGCGGTGATGGTGGGGCCCCTGTTCGACGGCAGGCTGCCGAGCCGCCGGTTCACGGCCCTGGTCGCGGTGCACACGCCAGGGTCGGCGTCAGCGGTCGCGCAGTGGCTGCGCAGCCACCCCGGCCAGGAGCTGGCGCGGGTCCCGGGCCCCCGCGGCGGCTTCGTCACGGTGCACCGGCTGGACCACCCGGCGGGAGGGTTGGTGCCGTAGCGGCGCGGTCCGGCGGATCTCCCGGCGCGAGGTCCCCCAGGTCCGGGTCGTCGACGATCTCGATGTCCAGGCCACCGAGGTCCTGGTCCCGCACCCGCGTCGGGGTCGGCAGGCGTCCGGCGGGCCAGGCGCTGCGCCGCTGGGGATCGGCCTGGTCCACCAGGAAGGCGATGATCTGCACCTCGCCCGCCCGCGCGGGGGCCTGCGTGGTCCACGGCCCCGGGCCCTCCAGCTCCACGCGCTGGAGCAGCCCCGGAGCGCGGCCCTCGGCGCCGAGGACCTCGACCCGGACCGGGCCGCTGCGGCGGCCGGCGTAGCGGATCTCGCCGGACAGGGTGACGGTCTGGGCCGGCAGCTCGCTCCAGGGCAGGAGGCGTGGGCCGGCAGACCACGCCGGGGACGATGCGTCGAGGGACTGGAACCCGGCGGTCGGAGAGAGGGGCGGCGGGTCCGTCGGGGCCGGCGCAGGGCCCGGCGCCTGCCCGGTGCACCCGGCCCCCACGACGAGCAGGGCAGCGCCCCAGGTGGCGGTGCGGAACATCAGCTTCGACCTCGGCGCGGAGGGCGGGGCTAGCCCACCGGCCGCTGGCTCGCCACGTCGCCGGCGAGGTTAGGCCCGTGCCTCGACGACACCACCCGACCGTCCGATCGCGGGAACCCACGGTCGTGAGGGGGCTCGATGCTGCTGGTCTCCCCGATGATCCCCCTCCTCCTCCTGTGCGGTCCGCGCGCCGCGTCCGCGGCCGGGCCGGGGGGCCCCACCGGCTTCGGGGTCTCGGTGACGTTGCCGGCTGCCCAGGGCGAGAGCCTCACCGTGCTGCTGGAGACCGGCGATGGCCAGGAGACGGTGCTCCTCATGGACGACGGGCAGACCCCGGACATGCTGGCGGGAGACGGCATCTATATGGGGCACCACTTCCACGCGCCCGAGGGGGACGTGGCGGTGACCGTGCAGACGCCGGCCGGGCAGGTGCTGTGGGCCCAGACGGTGACGGTCGCCGCGTCCGACGCCACCCAGATCCTGGACGTCGTGCTCGACGGCGCCGCCGGCAGCTACACGGTGAAGGAGATCATGCCACCTCCGGCGAACCTGGCAGGCGCACCCCCGACGGCCGGGACCGCGCCGCCGTTGCTGTCGCCCTCTGGTGGCGACGGGGCGGCCGTCGTGCCGCCGGGTGTCCTTCCTCCGGGCGCCCTGCCGCCGGGGGCAGGGGGCTCGAGGGCGACCGGCGGGCTGCTGCCGGTGGTGGGGGCAGGCGCCGCGGGCCTGCTGCTCGGCGGCGTCGGGGCCCTCGTGGTGGCGCGGCGACGCCGCAAGGCGCCGCTGGCCTGGGTGGGGGAGGGGAGGCCCGCCGAAGCGCCGGCCGACCTGCCCGACCTCCTGGGGCAACGCCAGGTCTGGACGGTGCCTGACGAGGCCGCGGTGGGACCGGCGGTGGCGGGGCTCGCGGAGCGGATCGCGGGCTTCGCGGTCGTCCTGGTCGTCCCGCGGCCGCAGGGGCGCTCCGAGCTGGCCGGCCGCCTCGCCGGTCGGCCGGGGATCTGCTGGCCGACGAAGGATCGGCCGGAGCCCCGCGACCTGTTCCCGCTGGCAGCGAGCCTGCAGGTGGCGGGACCGGTCGTGCTGCTGGTCGAGGGGCCCGACGCGCTGGACGCGCCCCTCAAGGACGAAGGCCCGGGCGCGGTGGTCGACGAGCTGCTGGCCGAGGCGCCCGCCTGGCTGAGCGTGCTCGTGCTGGCCAGCGCGGCCTGGACGGGAGAGGCCCGCCCGTCGCGGACGCTGGTGCGCCTGCCCGACGGCCTGGGGCCGGAGGGCGGGCCGACGCTGATCCCTCTCCCGCAGTAGCCGGCAGGGGCCGTCGCCGCCTGCCGCCGGGGGTCAGTCCTGCTTGCCGCCGCCCTTGGCCTGGTGGGGGGCGTTGGCGTCCGCCTCGGGGGTGTGGACCGGGAAGGCCGGGGTCGAGCCGTGGTTCTGCAGCGCGTTCTTGCGGGCGCGGCCGGCGTTGTCGTGGCGGATCTTGCGGCGGTACTCGGTCTGGCTGGTCGAGCTGGACATGGCTGGCTCCAGGGCGGTCGAAGGCGGCGCGGGGGGACCAGGGCGCACCCTTCGCGCGCGAAGTGCGCCGAGGGCCACCACGGGCACAGGACGCCCCGCGGAACCGTCGGTGTCTAAGCCCCGGTGCCGGCCTTGTCAAAGGAGGCCCGGGCCGCGCCGGAGACGGCGGACGGCGCCGGGTGGAGACCTTGCGGCGAGCCGTGCTATTCGTGCTCCTGCCCGACCCTCCCCGGAGACCCCATGACCCGCCCCTCTGCCGCCCTCCTCCTCGCCTCCCTCCTGCCCTTCCCCCTGTTCGCCCTGGGCTGCGAGCAGGTCCAGGACATCAAGGACACGGTCGACGGCCTGACCAACCCGATGGTGGTCGAGGGCGTGCTGCTGGGCGTCGAGCCGCCGGACGTGGGCAGCGGGCTGGACCTGACGAACAGCGACTTCGCGCGCGGCACCTCGGTCAAGGCCTACCTCGCCGACGCCGGCGACCCCACCCAGCTCGCCGACGCGCCGGTCAAGGGGGCGATGGTGCACTTCGTCAGCGACAGCAACGGCGGCCAGGTGCTGCTGCAGGACCAGCAGGACGGCAGCTACAGCGCCAACGAGGAGGACGACGGCCTGGAGTACGTGGCAGAGCAGGTCGCCCTGACCGCCGAGCTGGGCGGGGAGCTGCGCAAGATCTCGGTGAACGCGCCGCCGATCGCCAACGCCCCGATCAACAACAGCCACGCCGCCGGCAACCCGATGAACGTCGACATCAGCGACCAGAGCTTCGACGGGCTGCTGGTGGTCGTCCTGTCCAGCTCGGGCGAGGTCGCCTTCAGCAACCTGCCGGAGACCATCGAGGAGCTCTACGACTTCACCCACGGCGAGGGTGAGCTGGCGGTCGAGATCCCCGGCGGTGCCTTCAACCAGCCGGGCCTGTACGCGGTGGGCGTGGCGGGCACCCGCAACGCCGGCGTGGACGAGATGGAGGAGGTCAACACGGCGCTGTCGACCTTCGTGGCCGGCAAGTTCAAGTTCACCGCGGTGAACGTCGACTGAGCGCGCGCCCCGGCGCCGCCCGCCCGGGGCCGACCGACGGGGGGGCGCCTACCGGATCTCGATGTGGCCCGGCAGCATGGCGGCCACCTGCCCCTCGGCCAGGATGCGCTGCAGGACCAGCGCGTCGTGCAGCGCGGCGGCCGCGCCGGGCGTCTCCTGGGCCAGGCGGCGCAGGGCGGCCTGGTCCAGCGCCAGGGCCGCGGCCTGCTCGACGCCGGGGTCCTTGCCCTCCAGCTCCTCCATGAGCTGCTCGACGAAGCTCTTGCGCTCGGGGAAGCGCAGGACCGTCACCTGGTCGAGGGGAACCCCGGCCCCGGTCAGCTCGAGCGCCTTGTCCACCGCGGTGTCCAGGCCCCCCAGCTCGTCGACCAGGCCCCGCTCCAGCGCCTGCTGCCCGGTCCAGACCCGGCCCTGGGCGACGGCGTGCAGCTCGTCGAAGCCCATGTCCCGGCCCTGGGCGGCCTTGGTGACGAAGGTGTCGTAGAAGACCTGCAGGAAGCGGCGGAAGCGCTCGCGGCCAGGCTCGTCGAAGTCGTGCATGCCCGAGAAGATGGTGGCCTGGGCGCCGCGCTGGGTGGTGTGGTGGCTCAGGCCCAGCTTGGCCATCGCCCCCGAGAGGTTCATCTTGCCGCCGAAGACCCCGATCGAGCCGGTCAACGTGCCCGGCTCGGCCACGATGTGGTCGGCGCCCATGCTGATGTAGTAGCCGCCGCTGGCCGCGTAGTCGCCCATGCTGACGACCACCGGCTTGACGGCGCGGGTGAGCATCAGCTCCCGCCAGATGGCGTCGCTGGCGCTGCCCGAGCCGCCCGGCGAGTTGACCCGCAGCACGACGGCGTCGATGTCCTCGTCCTCGCGCAGCTCGCGGAGCTGGCTGCAGACGGTGCGGTCGCCGATCGACTGCCCCCCGAAGATGCTCTCCCCGCTGGACCCGTTGACGATGGCCCCCTCGGCGTACAGCACGGCGATGCGGGTGTCGTGCTTCTTCTTCCAGGCGCTGCGCCGGTCGCGCAGGTACTCCCGGAAGTGGCGGAGCTCGTGGCGCTCCTCCTCTTCGGTCGCCGCCTCGGCGGCCGCCTGGCCGGGGGCCGGCCGCGGCGGGATGGGCTGCTCCTCCTGCGCCACGCCGCCGTGCCTCTCGACCTGGTCCTTGACCTGGTCGCGGAAGGCGAGGCGGTCGACCATCCCGCGCTCCAGCGCGTCGGCGGGGGAGAGGGGAGGGTCGTCGACCAGGGCGAGGGCCTGCTCGGTGCTGAGGCCGCGGCTCTCGGCGATGCCGGCCACGAGCTGGCCATAGAGCGAGTCCAGCAGCTCGGTCATCGCCAGCGCGGCGGGCTCGGAGGGGCCCGTGCGCTCATAGGGCTCGACGGCGCTCTTGAAGTCGCCCACGTGCTCGAAGTTGGCGTGCACGTCCAGCTTCTCCAGCGTGCCCGCGTAGTAGGTCTGCGTCACCTGGAGGCCGTTGACCAGCATGACCCCGGTCGGCATGACCTGGAGCTCGTCGCAGGCGCTGCCGACGTAGTACTCCTTGTTCGACCAGGCCTCGGCCCAGGCGATGCAGCGCTTGCCGCTCTGCCGGTAGTCCAGCAGGGCCTGGCGCAGCTCCTGGGCCTGGGCCCAGCCCGCGCCCAGGTCGCCGACCTCGACCAGCAGGCCGGGGACCTCGGCGTCGGTGGCCGCGTCGCGGATCATCCGGGTCAGCTCGGTGGTCAGGGGCGGCAGGTCCGCCGGGTCGTCGAACAGGCCCGGGGTGGCCGGCGCGTCGGCCAGCCCTTCGAGCTTCACGTAGAGCCAGCGCTGATCGTCACCCAGCTCGGCGAGGTCGTCCCGCGTGAGCAGGACGGCGGCGACGGTGACGGCGGCCACGATGACCAGGCCGATGGCCGTCACCCAGAGCAGCAGGCGGGTTCCCTTGCGGGCCATGGACGCATCCTCGGAGGTGTGCGGAGCAGGAGTGGACCTGTCCTCCCGAGGAGGTCTAACCGGCACCACCATCGGCGCGGTGGGCGGGCGACCTCAGCGCGCGGGCCGCCAGCAGTCGCGGCGGTGCGGCTCGAGCCAGTCCAGCACCATGGGGAACACTTCCTGCGCGGCGCGGCGCCCCACCAGCAGGTCCAGGTGGCCCCAGCCCTCCCCCAGCTCCTCCCAGCACACGTCGCGGGCGTCGAGCTGCTCGGCGGCCGGCTTCGCCGCGGCGGGGGGGCAGGCGCGGTCGCCGCGCGCCGCGACGACCATCACCGGCAGCCGCACCGCGGAGAGCGCCGCGAGGTAGTCGAAGCGATCGTGCCGGTCGCACAGGGTGCCGGTGGCGATCCAGCGGGCCACCTGGCGGACCATTCCCAGGTGGAGGTCGTCGACACCGTCCAGCATCAGCCCGCGCAGGTCGGGCCCGGAGGTGTCTCCGGCCAGCGCGCCCAGCGGCGTGGGGCCCCCCAGCGGCGCCAGGGCGCGGTGCAGCGTCCGGGCCGGCACGCGCCAGCCCTGGGGCAGCAGCGGCCCGGCCAGGGCGGCCAGGCGCGCCGCGCTGGCCGGGACCTCGAAGCGGACGGGGGCGCACAAGGCGACGCCCGCGACCAGGTCCTCGGCGCCGCCGCGCGCCAGGTGTCCGTACAGGAGCTGGCCTCCCAGCGCGTGGCCGACCCACAGCACCCGGTCGGCGCCCGAGACCCGTCGCACCGCCGCCAGCGCCGCCGGCAGGTCCAGGTCGACGATGTCGTCGAAGTCGAAGGCGCCGGGGTGGGGTGGAGCGACGGCGTCCCGATCCCCGCGGTGCTCGAGCAGGTAGACGTCGTAGCCGCGCTGCCAGGCCGCACGGGCCAGGCTCTGGCCCTCGCGGAAGTCCAGCGCCGCGTGGTTCACGCCGAGGCCGTGGGCCAGCACCAGCGGCTCGCCGCGGGCGCCGGCGCGAGGGGGGTAGCGCCACAGCGGCGCCTCCCAGCCGTCGGCGGCCTGGTAGTAGACGCGGTCCGGCGGCTGCCCGTCGGCGCGGTTCGCGAAGTCCTCGCGCGGGTGCCGCGCGCTCCACGCCACCTCCGCCGCTGCCCGGACGATCAGCGCGCTGAGGTCGAAGGTCGATCCGCCCGGAGCCGCGTCGGGCGAGGGGTGCTGGGGCAGCTCCGGCCCGGAGGCGGGAGGAGGCAGGGGCGCGGCGGCAGGGCCGCGGCTCACCACCTGCTCCCGGAGCGCTGGTGGCGTCCCCCTGGGGACAGGACCCGCCGCAGGCGAACAGCGGGAACAGGGGTGGTGACCTCTTCGCCCGGCGAGGTCACGACCCGCAGCAGCGGGAAGGACAGCAGGGGTCGGCTGGGTGCGGACATCGAGCTCAGCGGTCGGCGGGTCCTGTCCAGGGGGTTCCGGGAGGTCGCCCTCCCGGTGCACCCGCAGACGGTAGCACGTGCGAAAGAAAACGCAACGTTTGCGAGAAGATGATGCAGAACAGCGTCGGCCCGTCGAACCTAAGTGGTTGACGTGTCAACAGTTATGGGCCCGGACGTGCGTGCACGTGGCCCCGGACGGGGGCCACGCGGCCGCGGCGCGCGCCGGAGGCGCTACTGCCGCATCAGGCGTTCGACGCGGGCGCGGGACACCAGGTCCTGCTGCCACTGCTCCAGCACGACCTGCTGCTTCTCCTGCAGGAGCTGCACGCGGACCAGGTCCTTGAGCATCTCGAACTGCGCGGCGTCCGCGCCCGACCAGGCGCTCACCTCGGCCACGATCCGGCCGCCCTCCACCGGGTAGACGCCGTCGAGCACGCCAGCGCCGCCCTTGTCGCTGACGGCCTGCGCCAGGGTGGAGGCCACGCCGATGCCCGGCAGGAAGCTCTCCTGCGGCGAGAAGCGGCCCGAGGTGCGCAGCTCCAGGCCCAGCTCGGCGATCATCGCCTCGGGCGGCGCGCCCGCCTCCTTCCAGGCGGCCAGCAGCTTGTCGGCGCGCTCGGTGGCCAGCGCCGTCGCCCGCTCCCTGGAGATGAGGCCGCGGGCGATGTCGCGCTTGACCTCGTCCAGGGGCGTCTCGCTGGCCTCCAGCACCTGGTCGACGCGGAGCAGGACCAGCCCCCGGTCGGTCTCGACCACGTCGCTGAGCTTGCCGGCGCCGGCGGCCAGGGCGGCGGCCGCGAGCTGGGGCTCGATGACGGGCTCGGGCACCAGGCCCGCGTCGCCGCCGTTCTCGGCCGAGAGATCCTCGGACCACCGCCGCGCCAGCTCCGCGAAGTCGGCGCCCGCCTGGGCCTGGGCCTTGATCTCGTCCATGCGCGCGCGCAGGTCCTCGTCGCTGACGCCGGCCACCTCCTTGCGCAGCAGGATGCGGTGGAAGCCGATGCGCCGGGGCTGGCTGTAGAGACGGGCCTTGTCGGCCTCGTAGGCCGCGGAGACCTTGTCGGCGCTGGCGGCGAGGTAGGCGTCGACGTCCGCCTCGGGCACGGTGAGGCCGGCGGCGAGCTCGGCGTCGGAGAGGCGGACGAAGCGCAGCTCGGCCTGGGTGGCCGTGCGCTCGTACAGGTCGCGGACCTCGGCCTCGGAGACCGAGACGCTGGCCACCACCACCTCGCGCAGCTTGTTGCGCAGCATCTCCTCGCGGATCTGCTCCTCGAAGCGGCCCTTGGTCAGGCCCATGCGCTTGAGCGTGCGCCCGTACAGCTCGGAGGAGAACTCGCCCTTGTCGTCCTTGAACGCATCGATCTCGAGGATGTAGCGCTGCATCTCCTCGGTGCTGACCTCGAGGCCCACCCGCAGGGACTCCTGCACCAGGACCCGGTCGGTGATGAGCTCCTCCAGCACCTGCTTGGAGAGCGCGTTGACCTGGTCCTCGTCCATCGTGCCGCCGCCGATGTCCCGGACCCGCGTGCGCATGACCCGCTGCAGCTCGGTGTCGGTGATGCGCTCGCCGTTGACCTGGGCGATGGCCTGGGTGGACTGCATGCCCGCGCCCGTGCCCACGCCCCAGAAGACGAAGACCAGGACGATCAGGACGAACACGACCCGCATCACGGTGCTGTCGGTCGAGCCGCGGATCTTCTCCATCACGGACATGGGCACCTCTGAGCCGGCGGGCCTAGCCGCTGCCGGCCCCGCGGGCAAGCCGGCGCGTGGGATCGCGCCTGCGGCGAGGCGGCCGGCGCGCAGGAGAGAAGGGCAGGAAGTGCCCGCGCCTCGCACCGGGCGCCTCCCGTGTTAGTCTCGACTCGTCAAGACTGGCCTTCCCCTCCGCCTCTGCTCTCCGCGCCCGCGCGCCCCGCCGCTCCTCTCCTCCTCCCTCCCTCCACCCGGTCCCCATGCTCCAGTCCATGCTCGGGGCCCTGTCGGCCGATCTGGCCATCGACATGGGCACCTCCCACACCCGCATCTACGTGCGCGGCCGCGGCGTGGTCTGTTGCCAGGCCAGCGCGGTGGCGATCCACGAGGACGGCGGGGGCCGCCGCCGCGTGCTGTGCGTCGGCGACGCGGCGCGCGACATGCTCGGGCGCACGCCGCCCGACATCCGGGTCGTCCAGCCGGTGCGCGACGGCGTGATCGCCGACTTCGACGTGGCCGAGGCGATGCTGCGCCACCTCGTGCTCCAGGTGCAGGGCCGCCGGCTGTGGGTGGGGCCGCGGGCCGCGGTCTGCATCCCCTACGGCACCCCGGACATGGAGCGGCGGGCCCTGCGGGAGTCGGCCGAGGCCAGCGGCGCGCGCGAGGTGGTCCTGGTCGAGCAGCCGCTGGCCTGCGCGGTCGGCGCCGAGCTGCCGGTCGAGGACGCGCGCGGCCACATGGTGGTCGACGTCGGCGGCGGCACGACGACGGTGGCGGTGCTGTCGCTGGGCGGCGTGGTGCACCACCACCGCATCAAGCTGGGCGGCACGCACCTGGACCAGGCGATCGCCCACTACCTGCGGGAGCACCACGGCCTGCTGGTCGGCCCGCGGACCGCCGAGGAGGTCAAGCTGCACCTGGGCGGCGCGCTGCCCCGGGTGGGCGGCGAGGCGCTGGAGGTGCGCGGGCGCGCGCAGGACAGCGGCTGGCCCCGCGCGACCGTGATCGACGGCGAGCAGGTCTTCCACGCGATGGCCGAGCCGGTCCGGCTGATCATCGACGCCGTGCTGTCGGCGCTGGAGCACACCCCGCCCGACCTGGCCAGCGACGTGGCCGAGTCCGGGATCGTGCTCACCGGCGGCGGCGCCGCCCTGCGCGACCTGGATCGTGCGCTGGGCGAGGCGACCGGGCTGCCGGTGGTGGTCCCCGACGCCCCGCACTGCACCGCGGTGGTGGGCGCCGCGGCCCTGGTGGATCGCCCGGCGCCCGCGCCAGCCGTGGCCGTCTGAGCGCTACTGGAAGAGCACCCGGCTGACGAAGTCGTCGAGCTGCTTGCCGTTGAGCGCCCCGACGTGGGTGGCGACCTGGCTGCCGCCGTCGAAGAGCATCAGCGTCGGCACGCCACGGATCCCGTACTTCATCGGGGAGCGCGGGTTGCTGTCGATGTCCAGCTTGCAGACCTTGAGCTTGCCCGACTGCTTGTCGGCCACCGCGTCGATGAGGGGGGCGATGCGCTGACAGGGGCCGCACCAGGTCGCGGTGAAGTCGAGCAGCACGGGGACGCTGCTCTGGAGGACCTCAGCTTCGAAGCTGGCGTCGGAGACGATGACGACCTTTTCGCTGGCCATGGGGACATCCGGGAGGGGAGGGGAGGAGGGGGGGCGAGGGGCGCGGGCTGCGAACCGCGACGCCACCATGTAGGATCGGCGACCACGGGGAGCAAGACCCGAACCGCAACGCACGGCGTCGTCCCCCGCGGGTGCTCCTCTCGACCTGGAGTCCACTTGTCCCGGATCCTGTTGGTGACCCGCGACGCCGCCTGCCGACAGGAGCTGTCGGAGGCGTTCTCCGCGCTGGGCCACCGCGTCGAGGTCTGCGCCGATCCTGCCGAGGTGGCCTCCCGCGCCGCGGAGGTGGTCGTGGTCGACAACGACCTGACCTGCAGCCAGGGGCGGCAGGTCGTCCGGACGCTGGCGGCGGCGGACCGGCCCCGCAGGCTGGTGGTCTGGACCGGCGCCGGCGTGTCCACCGGGCTGGGCCCCGTCTTCACCGAGCTGCCCGACGCCGTGTTGAGCCCGCCGCTGGGCATGGCGACCGTCGGCGCCGTGCTCTCCCGCCTGGAGCGGGGCAGCGGGCGCCCTGGCGACACCGTGGACCTCGATGCCGTCGACGGGCCCGTCGACAGGTACCCGCCGCTGCGCGTGCTGTGGGCCGCCCACCGGGCGCGGGCCTGCGGGCGCCTGGAGCTGTACCTGGACGACATGGAGCACGAGCTGTTCTTCCAGGACGGTCGCCTGGTCGGGGGGCGGGGGTTCCCGCAGGCGATGGCCGCCCACGGCGTCGAGGGCGAGGAGGAGGACGACCTCGGGGCGCTGATGGCACGGGCCATCGCCACCGGCGCGCGCCCCGACCAGGTGCTGGAGGACGCCGCGCGGGCGGTCGGCAGGGTGATCGCCAGCACGGTGGGCCGCTCCGGCGGCATGGTCTTCTTCGATCCCCGCGCCGAGCTGCCGCAGGGCGCGGTCGCGCTGCCGACCCCCATCCCGGTGATGATCGGGCAGGCGCTCCGCGAGGTGCGCCCCCTCGCTAGGGCCCAGGAGCTCCTGGGGCCCCTGCGGGGTGACCTCGTCGTGGCCAGCCAGAAGGGCAGCGACCCCGGCGGCCTGCCACCGGTCGCCCTGCGGCTGTGGCGCGCGGCGACCGAGCCGCAGAAGCTGGGCGTGTTGTTGAGCCAGGACGACGAGGCCTGGCTGGCGGCCGACCTGCTGCTGCAGCTCGGCCTGGTCCGCCTGGCGTCTCCGCCGCCCGAGCCGGCTCCGCCACCCGCCGAGGCGCCGCCGGCGCGCAAGCGGGAGCGCAAGCCGGCCGCCGACGGCAAGGTGGACGAGCTGGTCGCCGAGCGCGCCCGCCTGCGCGAGCTCGACGCCCTGGGCGTGCTGGGGATCACCCGCAGCGAGGAGCTCGAGCCCCGCGCCATCGACGAGCGCTTCCGGCTGCTGTCGTCGCGCTTCCACCCCGACCGCTACGCCCGGGAGAGCGAGGCCGTCCTCACGGTCGCCCGGGACTGCTTCGCCCTGGTCAACGACGCCTACGCCGTGCTGCGGGACGAGGCGGTGCGCCACGACGCCCAGCAGCGGATGCAGGCGCGGGAGCAGGGCCGCCACTACAGCAACGAGTCCGACAAGCGGCGCGCGCGCCTGCTGTACGCCCAGGGCGAGCTCGCCTTCCGGCGCAAGCAGTACGCCGAGGCGCAGCAGCTCCTGGCCCAGGCGGCCGAGGCCCATGGCGACGACTGGAAGATCCAGTTCCTGCTGGAGCGCGCCCGCTTCGAGGCGCGGGCCAGCACCGCCGAGGCCTGCGCGTCGGCCCTGATGAAGATCTCGGCCCCCGAGGGCCGGGCGCGGGCCGAGGTGCTCTACCACCTGGGCGAGATGCTGCTGGCCGCCGACCGGGAGAAGGCCGCCTTCAAGGCCTTCGAGGACGCGATCGCCCAGTTTCCCGACCACATCGAGGCCAAGCGGCGCCTGCGCCTGCGGGAGCTGCGGGCGGGCGGCGTGCACCAGGTCCGGGCCAAGGACGCCGAGGAGCGGGCGCGGCGGGCCGAGGAGCGCTCGCGGGAGGCCGTCCTGGACGGCACGGCGCGCAAGGCCGCGAAGGCGGCGGCCGACCCCGCCGGGACCCGCGCCCCGTCCGTCGACGACGCGGCCGCCAAGGTCTCCGGCCTGCTCAGCGGCCTGTTCAAGCGCAAGGACGGCTGATCCGCCCCGAGCGGGACGGGACGATGACCAGGCGCGGCAGGGCGGACGACGCTGCGTCGGGACGATAGGGTGGCGCCGTGGATCGCGCCCTCCTGATCGTCGCCCTGCTCTGCTACCTCGCCCCGGCCGTGGCCCGGGACGACGGGCGGCTGCGGGTGCTCGCCGCGCGCTGGTGGGTGCCCGCCGGCGTGCTCGTGCACATCAACGGGCTCGCCATGGCGCTCTTCCTCGACGACGTGCCCCTGCGGTCGATGACCGAGGGCCTGGGCCTGACCGCCCTCGTGCTCGTCCTCGCGCGCCTGTGGTTCGGCGGCCGGCCGCGCATGGCGGCGCTGCGCCGGATCCTGCTCGGCCTGTCGGTGCTGCTGCTCTCCATCGCGGCGGTGGCGCCCGCGCCCGGCGGCGCGCCGATGCAGCTCTCGCCGTTCTTCCTGGTGCACATCGGCCTGGTGCTGACCGGCTTCGCGGGGCTCGCCCTCACCTTCTCGATGTCGACGCTGTACCTGGTCGTGCGACGGCGCCTGAAGGCCAAGCGCCTGGCCGACATCAACCGCCTGCCCTCGCTGGACGCCCTCGACTCGCTGATCCTGCGGACCATGCTCTTCGGCTTCGTCTCGCTCACGGCGGGCATGGCGGTCGGCTTCGCCTGGGCCGCGACCCACGAGGTGCAGATGCGCGGGGGCGACTTCACCACCGTGCTCACCGTCGCCGTGTGGTTCTGGTACGCGATCGGCTTGTCGGCGCGCAGCCTGGCGGGCTGGCGCGGCCGCGTGTCGGCCATCTTCGGGGTCGGCGGCTTCGCGGCCTTCATGCTCATCACCACCGTCGGCCTGCTCGTGGCCGGGTGGCACGGCTCGGCCTGATGGAATCGAACATCGTGGCCGTCGGCCTCAGCCACCACACCGCCCCGCTGGAGGTGCGCGAGAAGCTCGCCGTCTCCCAGCAGGTGGTGCCCGAGCTGCTGCGCGAGCTGCGCGGCCAGGGCCTGGGCCGCGAGGCGCTGCTGCTGTCGACCTGCAACCGGGTGGAGCTGTACGCGGTGCCCGGCCGGGGCCAGGACGGCGAGTCGCTGGCGGCGTGGTTCGCCGAGCGCAACGGCCTGGTGCCGCGCCGCACCCTGCCCTTCCTGTACCGGCACCAGGGCGACGCCGCCGTCCGCCACCTCTTCCGCGTGACCAGCAGCCTGGACAGCATGGTGCTGGGCGAGCCGCAGATCGTCGGGCAGGTCCGCGAGGCCTACCGCGTCGCCCAGGAGAGCGAGGCCGCCGGCCCGGTCCTGCACAAGGTGATGGACCGCGCCCTGATGGTGGCCAAGCGCGTGCGCAGCGAGACCCGCATCGCGCGCGAGGCGGTCAGCATCGGCCGCGCGGGCGTCGAGCTGGCGCGCCAGGTGCTCGGCGGCCTGGAGTCGCGGGCCGCGATGCTGATCGGCGCGGGCGAGCACGGTCGGGTCGTCGCCCGCTCGCTCCTCGACTACGGGCTGTCCGAGCTGGTCGTCGCCAACCGCACCTTCGCCCGCGGCGCCGAGGTGGCGCGCGAGTTCGGCGCCTCCGCGATCCCGCTGGAGGAGATGCCCCGCTACCTGGAGCGCGTCGACATCGTCCTGACCAGCACCTCCGCCGGGCGGCTGCTGCTCGAGCGCAAGGAGATCCAGACCGTCGCGCGCCGGCGCCGCTTCAAGTCGCTGGTCCTCATCGACCTCTCGGTCCCGCGCAACATCGACCCCTCCGCCGACGACCTCGACGGCGTCTTCCGCTTCGACATCGACGACCTGCGGCAGGTGGCCGACCAGGGCAAGGTCGCGCGCGAGGAGGCGGCCCGGGAGGCCGAGCGCATCGTCGACGAGGAGGTGGAGAAGTGCTGGGCCTGGCTCGCCCAGGTCGAGATCAACGCCGGCATCGGCGCGATGAGCCGCCACGCGGAGCAGATCCGCCTGGCCGAGCTCCAGCGCGCCCACGCCGTGCTCGACCGGCTGTCGGAGGACGATCGCAAGGCCCTGGACGCGATGACGAAGGCGCTGGTCAAGAAGCTCCTGCACGAGCCGATCCGCGCGACCCGGCAGCTCGCCGAGCAGGGCGACCGCCACGGGATCGAGGTGCTGCTGGGTGCGCTGGCGGGGACGCCGGCAGAGGGTGCCCCCTTCCAGGTGGGCGGAAAGCTCAAGGAGGAGACCGATGGCCAGTGAAGAGCTCGTCCTGGGGACGCGGGGCAGCCAGCTCGCCGTCACCCAGAGCCAGCAGGTGGCGGACGCGATCACGGCCGCCACCGGCGTGCCGGTGCGGCTGGAGATCATCCGGACGCGCGGCGACCAGGTGCAGGACCGACCGCTGGCCGCGGTGGGCGGCAAGGGCCTGTTCACAGCCGAGCTCGAGGCGGCGCTGCGGGAGGGTGGCATCGACCTCGCCGTGCACTCGCTGAAGGACCTGCCCACCGACGACGCCGAGGGGCTGGAGCTGGGCGCCTTCCCGGTGCGGCAGGACCCGCGGGACGTGCTGGTGGGCCCGCCGCTGCGCGAGCTGCCCGCGGGCGCGGTGATCGGGACCGGGTCCCTGCGCCGGCGAACCCAGCTCCACGCCCTGCGCCCCGACCTGGACCTGCGCGACATCCGCGGGAACGTCGACACCCGGCTGGCCAAGCGGGACCGCGGCGAGTACCACGCCGTCGTGCTCGCGATGGCCGGCCTGAACCGGCTGGGCATCTCCCGCCCCGACCTGCAGCCCTTCGACGTCGACACGCTGGTGCCGGCCGTGGGCCAGGGGATCCTGGGCGTGCAGTGTCGCGCCGGGGATGCGCGCGTGCTGGGCCTGCTGGCGTCGATCGACCACGGCGACAGCCGCCGCAGCGCGCTGGCGGAGCGCGCCTTCCTCGCCGCCTTCGGCGGGGGCTGCAACGTGCCGGTGGCCTGCCACGTCGTGGTGCGCGGGGCGGCGCTGCACGGCGTCGCGGTCGGCCCGCGTGGCCCGGAGCTGGTCCGCGTGGAGGCCGATGGTCACGACGCGGTCGAGCTGGGCCAGCGCCTGGCCGCGGCGGTCCGGGAGTAGCGCGGCGGGTCAGCCGCCGGTGTTGCTGCCCCCGTCCGTCGTGCCGCCGTCACCGCCCGTCGCCACGAAGCCGCAGCGCTCGGCGCAGGCTGCGGGCCAGGCCGCCGCGAAGAGATCGTCGCAGCTCATCTGCGTGACCCCGTCGACGCAGGCCTCGGCCAGCTCCTTGTCGTAGTCGGGGCAGGCGATGACCTCGGGGTCGTAGCTGGCCTCCACCGTGGTGGCGCACTCCGCGGCCGACGCGAAGCCGAAGGTCTCCAGGTAGTCGCACTGCTCGTACAGGGCGCAGGTCGCCTGGGCCATGTCGACGGCGAAGTCCTCGGGGGGGTAGGCGCAGGCCCAGAGCAGGAGCGCGATCACCTACTCCTCCGCGTCGGAGCCGGCGGTGCAGACGCTGGAGCAGATGGCCGGGGTCTGGCCATCCTCCAGCTCGGCGCAGGTGATGTCCTCCCAGGCGTCCGCACAGTCGCGGGCGGCCTTGCTGTCGTAGTTGGGGCAGGTCTCGGTGTCGTCCTCGGCGCCCTGGTAGAAGCTCTGCTGGTAGCTCTGGCAGGCCTCCTCGGTGCCGCCGAAGAAGTCGAGCATGTCGCACTCGGCGAACTTGGCGCAGGTCAGCTCGATCATGTCGTCGGCGTAGCGGTCCTGGCTGTAGCCGCAGGCGGCGAGCAGGGTGCAGGCGACGAGGAGCAGGGGGCGAGGGGAGGGCATGGCTGGCTCCGCACGGCGGCGAGGGGAAGACCCGGATACCCGTTGCCGGACGAGCGTGTCAACCCCGCGGTCATCGGCGCCGCGGCTGGAGGCTGTCCTGGCGCACCGCGTGCTCGTGACCCGCGAGGAGCTGGAGCCGCTGGGCGCCGCGCTCGAGGCGCGCGGGCTGGTGGCGGTGCACCTGCCGCTGGTCCACCTGCGCCCGACCGGCGCGCCGCCACCGTGCCGGGCGCCGGCCCAGGTGCTGCTGACCTCCGCGGCGGGGGTCGCCTCCGCGCCCGGCCTGCGGGAGTGGGCAGGAGGCGCGCGCGTGATCGTGGTGGGGGATGCGACCGCGCGTGCGGCGCGGGCGGCAGGGCTGGTGGTGGCGGCCGTGGCCAGCGGGTCCGGCGCCGATGCCCTGGCGCAGCTCGACCCGAGCCTTGCACCCACCGTCTTCGTCGGGGCGGCCGAGCCGGCGCCGGCGGTGACGGCGGCGCTGGCGGCCGGCGGCCTGCTGCACTGGCCGGTCTATGCGCGGCAGGAGGGGCCGCCGCCCGGCGCGCCGGTGCCGGCCGACCTGGCGCTGGTCACCCTGGCCTCCCCCTCGGCGGCGCGGGCCTGGGCTCGGCTGGTGGGACCCTCGGGGCCGCCGGTCGTCGTGATCGGCGCGACCACGGCGGCCGCGGCGCGCGAGGCGGGGCTGGTGGTGGCGGCGGTGGCGGCCCGGCCGGACCTGGACGCGCTGGCGGAGGCGGCGGCGGGCCTGCCGCGACCCTGAAACGACGAGAGGGCCCTGGCCGGAGCCAGGACCCTCTGTCGTTCAGCGTGTGCCCCCCGAGGAGGGCACAGCGGAATCACATGGTGCCGCCGTCGCCGGTGGTGCCAGCGTCGCCGCAGACGTCGTCGCAGGCGCTGTCGGTCTCGCCGGTGGTGGTGGAGCCCTCACAGGTGGCGTCCTTCCACTCGTTCAGGCAGGACTTGGCGGCGCCGCCGTCGTAGTCACAGGCCTCGGAGGTGACGTAGGCCAGGACGGCGGCCTCCATCTGCGTGACGCAGGCGTCGTAGGTGCCGCCGAAGTACTCGAGGAGGTCGCACTCCTCGTACAGGCTGCAGGCCTCCGCGGCGGCCTTCTCCGCGTACTTCTCCTCGCTGAGGCCGCAGCCGGTGAGCAGGATGGCGCCGACGAGGGGCAGGGTGCGCTTCATTTTCGTCTCCGCAGGGTTCGGGTGGGCTCGCCGGCGTCTCCAGATGTCCGGCAATGCGCGGTGGGTATACTCGACCCCGCGTGCAAGGTCAAGAGCGGCGATGGGGGTGCCTGCACGACATCCCGTTTGCTACCCGCACGATCAGCGCACGAGGACGCGGGTCAGGTCCTTGGTGATGTTCTTCTGGTGGCTCTCCAGCGTGCCGCCGCCGATCTCGATGAGCTTGGCGTCGCGGAAGAGGCGCTCGACCGGGTACTCGGTGCAGTAGCCCGAGCCGCCCATCACCTGCATGGCGTTGTCCGCCACCTGCTTGGCCATCGGCCCGGCGAAGAGCTTGGCGGCGTCGCTGCCCAGGCGGTTGTGCCGGTCGGGACCCACGTCGAGCGCGACGGTGTAGACCAGGGTCCGCGCGGCCTCGGTCATCGCGTAGCTCTCCCCGATGTAGCGCTGGATCTGGCCGAAGCGGTTGATCGGCTGGCCGAAGGCCACGCGCTCGGCGCCGTGCTTGACCATGATGTCCAGGCAGCGGTCGGCGATGCCCAGGCTCATGGCCGCCAGGGTCAGGCGCTCGATCTCCAGGTTGCGCATCATGTGCAGCATCCCCGAGCCCTCCTGGCCCAGCAGGTTGCTCGTGGGGATCTCGCAGTCCTCGAAGATGAGCTCGCTCATGGTCGAGGCGCGCATGCCCATCTTGTGGATGGGCTGCGAGGCGCGGAAGCCCGGGCAGGTGCGGTCGACCAGGAAGGCGGTGATCTTCCCGTCGAGCTTGGCGTAGACCAGGAAGACGTGCCCGTCCGGCCCGTTGGTGATGTAGGTCTTGGTGCCGTTGAGGACGTAGCGGTCGCCCTGCCGCACGGCGGTCGTCGTCATGCCCAGCACGTCGGTGCCGTAGCCGGGCTCGGTCATGCCCATCCCGCCGACCCACTCGCCGCTGATCACGGGCGCCAGGTAGCGGGCCTTCTGCTCGTCGTTGGAGCAGTGGAAGAAGTTGTTCACGAACAGCATCGCGTGGGCCAGGTAGGCCAGGCAGAAGCCGGGGTCGCTCTTGCTCAGCTCGTGGTGCACGATGACGGCGGCCGTCGTGTCCATGCCCGCGCCGCCCCACTGCTCGGGCACGGTGATGCCGTGCAGGCCGAGCTCGCCCAGCTTGCGGAACAGGTCGACGTTGAGGACCTGGGCCTGGTCGAAGCGCTCGGCCTGGGGCTCCACCTCGTTGCGGGTGAAGTCGGCCACCATCTCGCGGAGCATCTGGTGCTCGGCGGTGGGGGCGTAGAGGGGGTGCAGATCCGAAGCGGGAGCGGTGGACATGGGCGGAGGCCTCCGAGCCGGGGAGAGGAGGGTCGGCCTATCCGGACGAGCGACCCCTGGCCGGCCGGGCGGATTAGCTGGCCCCGATGACCGACCACGCCACCGACACCGCCGCGCCGCCCAGCCGCCTCTTCCTGGTGGACGGCTCGAACACGGCCTTCCGCGCCTACTTCGGCATCCAGTCCGACATGCGCGCGCCCGACGGCCTGCCGACCCGCGCCCTCTTCGGCTTCGCCCGCATCCTGCTGAAGCTGCGCAAGGACCACCGGCCGACGCACTGCGTGGTGGTCTTCGACAAGGGCAAGAGCTTCCGCAACGAGCTGTTCCCCGACTACAAGGGCCAGCGGCCCGACATGCCCGAGGACCTGCGGGCGCAGTGGGGCGAGCTGCCCGGGCTGTGCGAGGACCTCGGCTTCCGCAGCATGGCGCGGCAGGGCTTCGAGGCCGACGACCTGATCGGGACGCTGGCGGTCAGGCACGCCGGGCCCGACGTCGAGGTCGTCATCGTCAGCAGCGACAAGGACTTCGGCCAGCTCGTGACCGACCGGGTGAAGATGCTGGACGTCGGTCGCGACGAGCTGCTGGGGCCCGCGGAGATCGAGGAGAAGTGGGGGGTCGGCCCCGACCGGGTGATCGACCTGCTCGCCCTGATGGGAGACAGCAGCGACAACGTGCCGGGCGTGCAGGGCGTGGGTCCGAAGAAGGCGGCCGAGTACCTGCGCCGCTTCGGCACGGTGGACGACGTGCTGGCCCACGCGGCCGACATCGGGGGCAAGACCGGGCAGCGCATCGCCGAGAGCGTGGAGATCGTGAAGCTCTCGCGCCGGCTGGTCACCATCGTCAGCGACCTGGGCGAGGAGGTGATGGACCTGCCCGGCGGCCTGGACGCGCTGCGGTTGCAGGAGCCGCGCAAGGCCGAGCTGGGCGCGCGGCTGCGGCGCTACAACTTCAAGAGCCTGGCGCGCGAGCTGGGGGTGGACGAGGAGCCGGCGGCCAGCCCCGCGGGCGAGGGGGACCCGGGGTCGCCGGCCGCGGACGGAGGATCCGGCGAAGAGGCGGGAGCGGCCGGACCCGGCCCCATCGACCGCGGCCGCTACCGCACCGTGCAGACCCGGGAGGACCTGGACGGGCTGGTGGCGTCGCTGCGCGCGGCGGGCCGCTTCGCCTACGACTGCGAGACCACCTCGCTCGACCCGCGGCAGGCGCAGTTCGTGGGCATGAGCTTCTGCTGGGACGCCGGCTTCGGCGTCTACGTGCCCATCGACCACGAGGGGGAGGGCAACTGCCCGGGGGCGCTGCAGGCCCTGCTCCCGCTGCTGGCGGACCCCTCGCTGAAGAAGACCGGGCAGAACCTGAAGTACGACCTGTCCGTGCTGCGCAGCCGGGGCCAGGAGCTGCGGGGGATCGACGGCGACACGATGCTCGCCGACTACCTGCTCGACGTCGACCGGAAGCACAACCTCGACGATCTCGCCGATCGCTGGCTGGGCCACCGCATGCTCTCCTTCAAGGAGGTGGCGGGGCCCGTGGGCGACGAGTTCCGCAAGGTCGACCTGGCGACCGCCACCGCCTACGCCGCCGAGGACGCCCACGTGGCCTGGCTGCTCGACCAGCGCCTCTCCGCCGAGCTGGGGGACCCGGCGGTCGCGGGTCCGGCACGCGTCTACCGCGAGGTCGAGGTCCCGCTGCTCGCCGTGCTCTCCGACATGGAGCTGCGGGGCATCGCCGTCGACGTGCCGGCCTTGCAGGCGCTGGGCAAGGAGCTGGCCGGCCGGGTCGAGGAGCTGGCCGGCCGCCTCCAGGCCGAGGTCGGTCGCGAGTGGAACGTGAACTCGCCGCCGCAGCTCGCGCAGATCCTCTTCGAGGAGCGCGGCCACGCCCCGGGCAAGAAGACGGCCAAGAAGACGGCCTACAGCACGGACTCGGCCACGCTGGAGGAGCTGGCCGAGACGCCGCTGCCGGCGACGGGGATGATCGACCCGCTGCCGGGGCTGGTGCTGGAGTACCGCGAGCTGGCCAAGCTCAAGAGCACCTACGTCGACGCCCTGCCGAAGGCCGTGGCCGACGACGGCCGGATCCACACGAGCTTCCACCAGGCGGTCGCCGCCACCGGGCGGCTGTCGAGCAACGACCCGAACCTGCAGAACATCCCGATCCGCACCGAGGAGGGCCGGCGGATCCGCCGGTGCTTCGTGGCCGCGCCGGGGCAGGCCCTGGTCTCGGCGGACTACTCTCAGGTGGAGCTGCGGGTGCTCGCCCACTTCTGCGGCGAGGGCCCCCTGCTGGAGGCCTACCTGGAGGGCCAGGACATCCACCGGCGCACGGCCGCCGAGATCTTCGGCCTGTCCATGGACGCGGTCGGTCCCGAGCAGCGCCGCGCCGCCAAGGCGATCAACTTCGGGATCGTCTACGGGATGAGCGCCTTCCGGCTGGCGCGCGAGCTGGGCATCGGGCGCGGCGAGGCCAAGCAGTACATCGACGACTACTTCGCGCGCTACCCGCAGGTGCGTCGCTACATGGAGAGCGCGGTCCAGGAGGCCGTCAGCCGCGGGCACGCGACCACCCTGCTCGGCCGGCGGCGCATCATCCGGGGCCTGGACTCGCGGAACTTCGCCGAGCGCAGCGCCGCGGAGCGCATCGCCATCAACACGCCGATCCAGGGCTCGGCCGCGGACCTCATCAAGCTGGCGATGCTGCGGGTGCACGCGCGCCTGGGCCGGGAGCTGCCCCAGGCCCACCTGCTGCTGCAGGTGCACGACGAGCTGGTCGTGGAGTGCCCCCGGGACCAGGTCCCGGCCGTGCAGGCGGCCCTGCGCGAGGAGATGGAGGCGGTCCACCCCCTGCGCGTGCCCCTGGTCGTCGACGTCGGCGCCGGGCCTACCTGGGACGAGGCGCACTGAGCCTTCGGGCAGGAGCGACGCCGCGGCGGGGTTACAGTCCCGCGCCGCCGCCGGGTCTGCCCAGGCTCGCGGGCCCACGGAGTGACGATGCCCCCTGCAGATGACGCGCCGAGCGGATCCGGGCGCCCACCGGTGACCCGCCCGGGGCAGGACCCGGACCACGAGCTGGTGCAGGCCGTGCTCAACGGCGACGCGACCGCCTACCGCGGCCTGGTGGAGCGCTACCAGGGGCGGATCTACGCGGTCTGCTACAGCATGGTGCGCAACAACGAGGACGCGCGCGACCTGGCCCAGGAGGCCTTCGTCAAGGCCTACCAGAACCTGCACCGCTTCCAGCTCCGGTCCAGCTTCTACACCTGGATCTGCCGCATCGCGATGAACGTCTCGATCGACCACCTGCGGCGACAGAAGGTGCGCAAGGCCGAGCTGTTCGAGGACGGGGTGGCGACGAAGGACCAGGGCGGGGTGCTCTCCTTCGGCCACCAGCGCGAGGACCCCGGCAAGAACCTGGAGCGGAAGCGGTTGCAGCAGCGCCTGATGGCCGCGCTGGACGAGCTGCCCGAGGAGCAGCGCCAGATCATCGTGCTGCGCGAGATCGACGGCCTCTCCTACAAGGAGATCGCCGAGGTGATGGACACGCCGGAGGGCACGGTGATGAGCCGCCTCTTCTACGCGCGCAAGAAGCTCCAGGCGGCCCTGAAGGACGAGAAGGAGTGAGCCGGGTGCTGCAGCTGGATCCCGCCCCGGGGGTCACGCTTTTCCGCGCGGCGGTGTCGAATGGCACGGCGGGTGGTGCGTCCAGGGAGGCAGTCCAGGCGCCCCGGTGGGAGCCAGGGACCGCGGGAGGCTCCCCATGACCGACCCTCGCCAGCCAGGGCTGGACCCGGCACAGGCGCTGGAGCTGCGCGCGGCCGACGGGCTGGCCAGCGGGGACGAGCTGGCGCAGCTGCGGAGCCTGGGCGTCGACCCGATGGCCTTCGCCCCGGTGCGCAGCCTGCTCACCCAGGCGCTGGCGCCCTCGTCGGCGCCGGACCTGGCGGACGCGGTGATGGCGCGCATCGACGGCGCTGCGGACGCGGCCCACCGGGCCCTGGTGGAGGATCTGCGGGCTGCCCTGGACGGTGGCCCGGCGCCCGAGCTGGCCGACGACGTGCTGATGCTGCTGGACCTGGCCGACGATCAGCCCGGCCACGCCCTGCGTGCGCTGCTCGCGGACGAAGACGGCCCCCGGGCCGAGCTGGCCGACGGCGTGCTCTCCGCCGCGGGCCTGCAGGACGGCGCGGTCGGTCCGGCGCTGCGCGCGCTGCTCGACGGCGGCGACGCGCCCGACCTGGCCGACGATGTCATGGCCGCGCTGGGCCTGGCCGAGGCCGACGCGGTCGGCGCGCACCTGCGGCAGGCCCTGGCCGCGCCGGCCCCGGACCTCTCCGGTGGCGTGATGGCGGCGCTGGGCCTGGCAGCCGCAGAGCGGGACGGGGACGACGACGGAGACGAGGACCAGGACGAGGGCGGCGCCGAGGTGATCGCGCTGCCGGTGGCCCCGCGCCCCGCCGCCGCGCCGGCCGCCGTCGCCCCGCGCCTCGCGCGGCCCGCCGCGGCGAACAGCGACACGACCTGGCGCTTCCCGGCCGTCGCCCTGGCCGCCGCCGCCGCGCTCCTCCTCTTCTTCACGGGCGCCCCGTCTTCCGTGGCGCCCGATCAGCTCGCCTTCGAGCTGGCGCCCATCAACCACGTCGACATCGAGGAGCTCTCGACCGGCGACGAGGTGATGGTCCAGGTCCTGCAGATGGACGAGAACGCCCCCACCATCATCTTCATCGACGAGCTGTCCGAAGATGACGGAGGAATCCCGCTATGACCCGCCGGCTCTCCTCGCTCCTCGCCGCCGCCCTGCTGACCTGCGGGCTCGGCCTGTCCTCCCCCGCCGACGCCCAGTCGCGCCCGATGACGCCCCCAGGCTCCGTCTCGCAGGCGGCCCCGGTGCGCGCCAAGGTCGACGTCGAGGTCCGCGTCGTCTACGCCACCAGCGCCCACAGCCGCGTCGACAGCCGCCTGTCGGGCCTGACCCGCTACCTCAGCCACCTGCGCTTCACGGGCTACGAGCTGCTCGACACGCAGAAGGCCCAGGTCGCGCTCGGCGGCAAGGCCAGCTTCACGGTCGAGGGCGGCCGCAAGGTGACCGTCACCCTGCTGGGCCGCGACGAGAGCCGGGCGCGGGTGCGGGTCCAGGTCAGCGGCAGCAACGACAAGCAGCTCCTGGACACGACCATGTCGGTCAACCGCGACGGCACCGTCATCGTCGCCGGCCCCAAGCACCAGGACGGCATCCTGGTCCTGCCCCTGACCGCGCGCTACTGAGCCCCCGCCTCGCAGCAGGCGGAGGGCAGGTGACCATCTTCCAGAAGATCATCGATCGCGAGATCCCGGCCGACATCGTCTACGAGGACGACCAGGTCCTGGCCTTCCGGGACATCGCGCCCCAGGCGCCGGTCCACATCGTGCTGATCCCCAAGCGGCCGATCGTCAGCGTGGCCCACGCCGCGCCCGACGACGCCCTGCTGCTGGGCAGGCTGCTGCTGGCGGCGGCCCAGGTGGCGCGGGAGCTGGGGGTGGACGGCGCGGGCTACCGCCTGGTGACCAACGTGGGGCAGCACGGCGGGCAGAGCGTCTTCCACCTGCACGTGCACCTGCTGGCTGGCCGCCCGCTTCACTGGCCGCCGGGCTGAAGCTCCGCCGCGGCCGCCGCGTCCAGGACCGCCCGCAGCGCCGGGCTGTGGATCGCCTTGCGCGCGCTGACCAGGAACTCGGCGGTGTCCGCGCCCCGCAGCCGGGCGTAGCGCAGCGCCTGCAGGGCCATGTCGAGCTTGTCCAGCTCGTGCACGAAGTGGGCCTCGGGGCTGCGGTCCTTCTCGTAGTCCTCCCACAGCCCCCACAGGTCGGGGCGCGCGCCCAGCATCACGGCCGCGGCGCTGCGCTCCCGGTCGGCCTTCTGCTGTGGCGTGACGCCATCGTGGGGCGTGACGTCGCCGACCACCGCCTCGGGCAGGTCGTGCAAGACGCACAGGGCGAGGACGCGCTGCAGGTCCAGCTCCGGTGGCGCCAGGACCAGGGCGAGCCAGGCCATGCCCCACGAGTGCGCCGCCACGCTCTCGGGCGCGGCGACGCCCACCCGCAGCCAGCCGGCGCGGTCGGTCTCCTTCAGCGCCAGGGCGAGGTCGAGCACCTCGGGAGGGAGCGGCCGGCCTCTCACGCGCCCTGCCGGACGGCCAGCTTGCGCTGCTCGGGCCAACGCAGGGAGAGCAGCAGCGGCCGCGGACCCCGCTGGCGGTCCACGAAGTCGTCCTTGCCCTGCAGCCCCTGCCAGCCGAGCTGGATCATGACCTGGGCCACGGCGCCGCCCAGGTTGCTGCCGGGACCCGGCAGGACCACCACGTCGGGGCCGTACTCGCCCAGGGCGGTGCCCAACATCGTCGTGAAGTCGAAGGCGTCGACCACCTGGGGCCCAAGGGTGTAGTCCCGCAGCGCGGCCGGGTCGGCCCACCGCGGCCGCCAGCTCCGCCCCGCGCCGTCCACCATCGGGATGCGGGGCGCCTGCCAGCGCAGGTCGGCCAGCTCGCGCGCTGCCCGCGCGGCCGTCGCCGCCATCAAGGGCGTGTGGAAGGCGGAGTGCAGGGGCAGGCGCAGCGGGAACTCCAGCCCTCCCTGCTCGAAGGCCGGCAGCAGCTCGCGGGCCGCCGCGAGGGCCGCCTCGGTGCCGCCCAGCACCGCCTGCCCGCCCAGGCGGATCGAGCGGTGGAGCTCGGGCACGGCGGCCAGCGCCGCCTCGACCGCGGCCTGGCGCGCCGGGTCGATCCGCCACTGCTCGTCCACCATCGGGTACACCACCTGCCCGCCGACGACGCCGTGCTCCTCGGCGGCCTGCCACCAGCCCATCGTGTCGACCAGCCGCGCGCAGTCCTCCATCGGCAGGGCTCCGGCGAAGCCCAGCGCCGTGTACCAGCCCATCGAGTTGCCGCAGGCGGCCACGACCTGGATCTTCTCGGGGTCGAGCTGGTCCAGGTCCGCCAGGCTGCACGCCGCCGTCAGCGCGCTGGCGTGCTCCCCGGCGACGTGCAGGCGCGGGCTGTAGCGCTCGGCCGCGTCCAGCTCGGTGGGCGTCGGGCGGCCCCGGGCGGCGCGGGCCCGGTCGAAGACCTGGAGCGCGGGGGAGTCCAGACCGCGCAGGCTGCCCAGGCTGTCGCGCTGGTAGGTGCCCCGGCCGGGGCAGAGGACGAGGGCGCGCAGGGCGGGCATGGCTCAGGCTCCGGCGGGGGAGGGCAGGGCAGGGGAGGAGGTGCGGGGCGCGGCGGCCAGGGCCCGCGCCGCCGCCTCGATCTCGGGCTCCTGCACCAGGACCAGGTTCGCGGCGCCGCCCAGCGGGATGTAGGTGTCGCGGGCCACCACGCGGCCGACCGCGGTCCCCGGCAGCCGGCGGGCCACCAGGCTGAGCAGCTCGTCGGCGACGCCGCTGTGCTCGCGGCACTCGTCGACGACCAGGCAGCGGCCGGTGGCGGCCACCTCGCGCAGCAGCGCCTCCGCCGGCAGGGGCTTGAGCCAGCGCAGGTCCACCACGCGGCAGCGCAGCCCCTCCGCCGCCAGGCGACGTGCCACGCGCAGGCTCATCCACAGGCCGTTGGCGTAGCTCAGGATCGTGAGGTCGCCGCCGTCGACCGGCGCGGGGGGCGCGTCGCCCGCCCACTCCGGATCCTCCACCCAGGGCGTCCAGGTCTCCACCTCGGACAGCGGCAGCGACCAGCCGGGCGCCGGGTAGTTGAAGGACCAGCGGCCGTCCTTGTCCTCGTACAGGTCCTTGGTCATGTACAGCGCGATCGGCTCGAGGAAGACGCAGACCGCGCCGTGGGCCCGCGCCGCCCCCAGGCAGGTGCGCAGCATGCCGACCGCGTCGCGGCCATGCGCCGGGCAGGCCAGGATCACCCCGGGGATCTCCCGGATCGCCGCGATCCCGTTGTCGTTGTGGAAGTGCCCGCCGAAGCCCTTCTGGTAGGCCAGGCCGGCGATGCGCACCACCATCGGGTTCTGGAACTGGCCCTGGCTGAAGAAGCGCAGGCTGCCGGCCTCGCCGCGGAGCTGGTCGACGGCGTTGTGCAGGTAGGCCAGGTACTGGATCTCGGGCATGGGCAGCATGCCCATGTGGCCGGCGCCCTGGGCCACGCCCAGGATGCTGGTCTCGTCCAGCGGCGTGTTGAACACGTGGCCGACGCCTGCCTTCTTCGCGAGGTCGGCGGTCACGTGGTACACGCCGCCCTTGCGGGCCACGTCCTCGCCGAACAGGATCAGCTCGGGGAAGGTCAGCAGCGCGTCGCCCAGCGCCCGGTTGATGAGCAGGGCCATGTGCCGCGGCTTCTCCTCCTCGGGCAGGCGTCCGTGGAAGGTCTTGCGCGCCTCGGCGTCGGGCGGCAGCCGCTGCGCCTGCGCGGCGACGGCGAGGGGCTCGTAGGGCGCCAGGGGGGCCATCACCTCCTCGGCCGAGGTGAGCTTGGCCCGCGTGGCGACCTCGTCGCACAGGGCCAGGCAGCGGGCGCGGGTCTCCTCGTACAGCTCGAGCACCTCGGCGGGCGCCAGCCAGCCCTCCCGGACGAGGAACCGCGCGGCGGCGAGGACCGGGTCGCGGGCCTCGGCGGCCTCGATCTCCTCGGGGCTGCGGTAGAGCTGCTCGACGTCGCTGCCGGCGTGGCCGAGCAGCCGCACCAGCCGCAGGTGCAGGAAGACCGGTCGCCGCGTGCTGCGGCAGTACTCGACGGCCTGGGTGGCGACGTCGAGGCTGTCGACCAGGTCGAGCCCGTCGGCCTGGAAGTACTTCAGCCCCGGGTTGGGGCGGAACCGGGCCTCGATCCACCCTCCCGGCGTGCGGGTGCTGATGCCGATGCCATTGTCCTCGCACACGAAGAGGATCGGGCAGGGCAGCCGCTGGTAGTCCGCCAGCGCGGCCGCGTTGAAGGCGCTGCTGGCGCTGGCGTGGTTGCTGCTGGCGTCGCCGAAGGAGCAGACCACGATCGAGTCCCGCGGCACGGGCAGGGACAGGCCCAGGTGCTTGGCCCGCGGGATGGCGAAGGCGGCGCCCACCGCCTTCGGCAGGTGGCTCGCGATGGTGCTGGTCTGTGGCGGGATCTGGAGCGCCAGGCTGCCGAAGACCTTGTGGCGGCCGCCGGCGATGGGCTCGTCCTTGGCGGCGACGATGCCCAGCAGCACGTCGAGCAGCGCCGTCTGGCCCGGCACCTGGCTGGCGCGCTGCGCGAAGAAGGCGCCGCTGCGGTAGTGCAGGAAGGCCGGGTCGGTCGGCCGCAGCGCGGCGGCCACGGCGGCGTTGCACTCGTGGCCCGAGCTGCCGATCGTGTAGTAGCCCTGGTCGCGGGCCTTCAGCTCCCGCGCCGCCAGGTCCAGGTGCCGGCTCTGGACCATGCTCTCGAAGGCCGCCAGCGCCTGGCGCCCGCTGCAGTGGGCGCCGAAGCGGGCGGGCGCGTCCAGGTCCTCCCTGCGGGGCGCCGCGGGCATCGCGGCGATCGTGCGGGTGAACTGCTCGTCGACGATGGTGGCGCGGTTGACGGCCATGGCGCGGTCCGGCGGCGGAGGGGGGGCGCCGTGTATCCGGGGCGACCGGCGAGAGGGAGGGTCAGAAGACCCGGACGCCCAGGTCCACGCCCAGCTCGCGCGCGCCGCGGACCACCGCAGCCACCAGGTTGTTGTCCCCCGCGTGGTCCGCCACGTCGCGCGCCGCCCGGAGCGCCGCGTCGGCGTGCCCGGGCACCCGCGCCAGGGCGAGCAGCGCGACCACCTCGCCCTTGGGATCCGCGGCGCGGCGCGCCTGCTCGCGGGCGGCGATCGCGTGCTCCACGGCGGCGTGCTCGTCCCCGCGGGCGAGGGCGGCGATGGCCTGGGCGGCGCGATCCTCGCCCGACCAGGACGGGGCAGGGGCGGCGGGAGGGCCGGGCGGAGGGGGCGGCGAGGCCTCCTCGCGGCTGCGCGCCTGCTCCAGGACCTGCCGCCGCAGGCCGCGGATCTGCGCCAGGCCGGCCTCGTCACCCGCCTCCTTCACCGCCCGGATCGCCAGGCGCAGGTGCTCCCGGGCCTGCTCGGTGTCTCCGTCCCTGCTCCAGGCCTGGGCCAGCCAGGTGTGCACCCGCGCCAGCAGCGCGGGATCGGCGGCCGCGGCCTCCAGCGCCAGGTCCGCCGTCCGCAGCACGTAGCGGTGGTCCCCGCGGGCCAGCGCCGCGACCATGCCGCGCGCCCACACCGGAGGGGAGGCGCCGCCCGCGGAGCCCTCAGCCATGCCCCATGCCCAGCGCGCGCAGGGCCAGGGTGGCGGCTTCTTCTTCGATGGAGGGCAGGACCTGCACCAGCCCCGGGGCGACGGGGTGGCGCGTCAGCCACTCCAGCGTCAGGCCCAGCAAGGCGAAGTGCAGCATCACCGGCTCGGGCGAGCCGCTGTTCATCACGATGTTGAGGGGGTGACCGTCCGCGAGCAGGGCGACCGTCGGGCCGCCCTCCAGCCGGTAACGCACCACCTTCTCGGCCACCTGGTCCACCCCCGCGGAGTGGGCCTTGATCCCCGCGACGTCGATCTCGTCGTTGCCGTGACCCGCGTTGACCAGGACGATGCCCTCGCGCGCGCCCGAGAGCGCGCCGACCGGCAGCACGCCCCGCTTGCCGCTGGCCGTCACCACGATGCCCACCCGCCGGAGCATGTCGTCCTGGCGCGGCACCGGGTAGCCGTCGTAGTGCGCGTACAGGCGCCGGATCGGGTCGGACTCGACCACCTCCACCGCCGCGCCGGCCGCGCGCGCGTAGGCCGCGACGCCGCGCCCCACCGGGCCGTAGCCGATGACGCCGACGCGGCGGCCCGACAGGTGCATGCCGGTCAGGGTCTGGACGGCGTGCCACAGGCCCTCGCCGACGCCGTGGCGGTTCTCGACGCCGTACTTGAGCTGGCTGTCGTTGATGTTGACCACGCCGAAGGGCAGGTTCAGCGACTGCAGGCGGGTGACGCCGGTGCGCGTCAGCTCCACGGCGGCCGTGACGTTGCGGGCCAGGTCGGGCCGGCGCTGGACCAGGCTGGCGATCAGCTCGCCGCCCACGTCGGCCAGCAAGGTGGGCTCGTGATCGAGCACCTGGGCGTAGGGCTCGTCGCGGCTGCCCAGCGGGTAGACCTCGACCCCGGCGTCGCGCAGCAGGTTGACGACGCCCTGGTCGGTGGTCGCCTCGCTGGCGCCGACGACCACCCACTTCCCGCCGCCGAGGATCAGCTCGCGCAGCGTGGTGGCCGTCAGCGTGGTCAGGTGGGCCGAGATGGCGATGGTGCGGCCCTCGAAGGGGCGCGTGGCGGCCCAGCGGTTGCCCAGGACCGGCATGATCGGGAAGAAGGCGTTGATCCGGGCGACGTCGGCGGCGGCGCGGGCGGAGCGCTCGTCTGCGGGCATGTATGGACTCCGGGGCAGGCCGAGGGGCCTATCCCGCGCCGGGACGACGCACCCCCTCTCGACGACAAGGAGGGATCGGCGGAATAGGCCGCGCCGATGTCCACCTCCCTCGTCGTCGCCCTCGTGGCCGGGTCCTTCGCGGCCGGCTGGGCGCTGGCCGGCCTGCGCACCTCGCGGCCCGACGGCACCCTGGTCTCCGTGCCCCCCTTCCGTCGGCTGATGTTCTACATCATGCCCACCCGCAACGAGTCGGTCGTCTACTTCGACCACGCCGTGCGGGCCGAGAAGCTCGAGGCCTGGCTGGCCCGCCTGCCGCCCGAGGTCGGCGCCGGCATGACCCACGCCTGCGTGGCGGGCATCAACGTCGGCCTGGCCGAGAACCCGCGGATGAACCAGTTCGTGGTGGGCCGCCGCCTGTACATGCGGGACGCCCGGTACATCACCTTCAGCATGAAGCGCAAGAAGCTGGACAAGGAGGCCAAGCTCTCGGCGGTGAAGCTGCGGATGGAGGACGGCGAGACCTTCCCGCAGCTCTGCGCGCGCATGAACGGCGACATCCAGGTGGAGCGATCCGGAAAGAAGACGGCAGCCGACAAGGAGTTCGACCTGTTCAACCTGCTGCCGCGGCCGCTGCTGGAGGGGGCGGCGCGCCTGCTGCGGCTGCTCGACCACTTCAACCTGATGCCCGGCTTCTTCATCCGCGGCGACGGGATGTACACCAGCGTCTTCCTGGCCAACCTGGGCAGCCTGGACATGGCCCCGGGCTACCACCACCTCTACGAGTACGGGACCTGCCCCCTCTTCTTGATGACCGGCAAGGTCGAGGATCGCCCGGTGGTCGAGGACGGCAAGGTGGTGCCCGCGCGCATCCTGCCGGTGCGCTTCAGCTACGACGAGCGGATCGACGACGGGCTGACCGCGCGCGACGGGATCCGCAGCTTCGTGCGGGTGCTCGAGGACCCCGAGCGCTGGCTGGGCGTCCCCGACGGTGCGGGAGGCTGGACGCGCGCGATCTGGCCCCACCCCCCTTCCAATTGAGGACCACGCTGGAATAGACTGGCGCCACCGGGGCGGGGTCGCGGCCCCGCGGGGGAGGCGGCATGGCGCGGTCGACCAGAGGCACACGGCAGGCGCACTTCGGCGAGGCGGAGGGTCCGCTGGCCCTGCCCTGGGCCACCGCTGCGACCTCCCTCGCTCCGCCCGTCGGTGCCCCGGCCGTGATCGGCGTCGCCGACAGCGGCCTGGACCTGTCGCAGGTCGACGTGGAGCTGGTCGGCTTCCAGCGCTTCCACCCCCGCACGGGACTGCCCCTCGCGGGTGCGCCGGGCGACGCCTCCCCCCGGCTGCACGGCACGCGCGCCTGCCGCCTGGCCGCCGACCGGCGCGACGGGGCCTGCCCGGGGGCGCCCCTGCTGGTGGCGGCCGTGCTCACCCAGGTCCACGGCGAGGAGATGGTCGGCGGCGAGCTGCCGGTGCTGGCCGGCCTGGACTGGCTCGCGGAGCAGGGCGCCCAGGTGATCGTCCTGCCCTTCGGGTCGACCGAGCCCTCCGCGGCCTGGCACGACCGGATCGAGGCCCTGCGGGCCCGGGGCATCGTGGTGGTCGCCGCCATGGGCAACCGCCGGGCCCGGCCCCTGTACCCGGCCCTGCACCCGGGGGTGCTGGCCGTGGGCGCCCTGGAGCCCGACGGGCGGACCGCCCGCTACTCCGCCACCGGCGCGCCGCGGGACGGCCACGGCCGGCCGCTGCCCGGCGCCAAGCCCGACCTGCTGCTGCCGGCCGGGGACGCCTCTGCCCAGGGCACCAGCTTCGCGGCGGCCCGCGCCGCCGGCCTGGTCGCCCGCCTGGGCCCGCCCCCGCCCGGCCCGGTGCAGCTCCCGCCGCTGCGGGACGCGCTGCGCCGGCTGGCGCCCGTCCAGGCCGGCCACGACCCCCTCCATGACACGCGCGCCAACTCCACCACCCAAGGAGAAGACATGAACGAGAACGTGATCGCACGCAGCGCCGAGGTCCGGCCGGACACCATCGGCTACCGGATCGAGGACAAGAACGGCAACCTGGTCGGGGTGCTGCTGAACACGGCGGGGGCCTCGGTGTGGATGATGAACTCCACCAACCCCTGGCCCCTCAACGAGGACCTGACCCTGATCCTCATCCCCGACCAGCAGTCCCTGCAGTTCCCGCCCTCGGTGACCTCATTCGGGGGCCCCGACGCCTTCGAGGACGCCCTGACCAACGGCACGCCCAGCCCCGACGCCGCGCGCAACGCGCGCTACCTGGTCCGCCACGGCAGCGTGCTGCTCGCCTTCGTAGCCGTCGACCCCGACGGGGCGGATCCCGCCGCCCGGGCGGTGCTGGAGTACGGCCACCCGGCGCTGGACAACCGCCTGCCGCTGGAGGGGGGCAAGCGCTACTTCCCCGCGGACACGCTGACGATGGAGGCCAAGGGCAGCGCCTATGCCCCGGCCTGGACCCAGTACCGCAAGGCCATCTAGCGGCGGTCCGCGAGGTCGCGGGCGACCCGGAAGGAGACGATCACGTAGCGCCCGTCGGGCGGAGAGGCGTAGCGCCCCGCCAGGCAGGGCAGGCGCGCGGCGGAGTCGCTGAAGGCGCCGCCGCGCACCATGCGCCAGCCCACCTTGGGGGGGGTGTCGGGCCGCCGGGCGTAGGCGTTGGCGCACCACTCCCGGACGTTGCCGGCGACGTCGAGCACGCCGTAGGGGCTCTGGTCGGCCGGGGCCTGGCCCACGGGCTGGGCCTCGGCCTGCTCCCGGCTGGCCTGCAGGTTGGTGAAGCAGGGGTCGAAGTGCTGGCCCCAGGGGTAGCGCCGCCCGTCCACCCCGCGCGCCGCCTTCTCCCACTCGTCGTCCGTGGGCAGGCGCCCGCCCGCCCAGGCGGCGTAGGCGCCGGCCGCGGCGTGGTCGACCAGCACGACGGGGTGCTGGGGCGTCCAGCCGCGCGGCGTGTCCGCGGGCAGGCTCCAGCGCTGGCCGTCCCAGTGCAGCACGGGGTCGATGCCGCTGGCGACGGTGAGCGGGTTGCCGGGCACCAGCTCCAGGGCCCGGTCGTGCTGGCCGCCTTGGCTGAGCGCGTCCAGGAAGGTCATGTACTCGGCGAAGGTCACGGGCGTGCGGCCGATGACGAAGCCCTCCAGCCAGCGCCGGGTCTGGGGCAGGGCGTCGATGGCCTCGGCGTCGCCGCCCAGCACGCACCAGCCGGCGGGCACGAACAGCTCGCCCGGGCGCAGCTCGCCCTTGCGGGGCAGGCGGATCGTCCGCGGCGCATCCTCGCCCGGCGCCCGGCCATCCCAGTGCTCCAGGCTCTCGATCAGCACCGGGTACCGCACGGGCTCGCAGCCATCGGCCTCGATCCGCAGGACGTAGGTGCCGACGTCCAGCACGTGCTCCCGCAGCGGCGTCACCGCCTGCGAGACCTCGACCTCGCGGTGGCGGCGCCCCCGCTCGACCAGCCGCAGCACGACGACCCGCGCGCCGGGCGGATCGGTGATCAGGGTCACGCGCCCCTTGCCCTCCAGCCAGGCCGCGAAGCGCCCCCGGTCGTGCGCCCGCAGCAGCGCCAGGTTGTGCGCCCGGGCCGCCGCGTCCCCGCGCTGCTCGGCCTGTCGCACCTGGCGGTGGTAGTGGATCGCCAGGACGTCGTGGGCCTCGTCCAGGTCGGGGTGGATGCGCAGCGCCGCCCGGGCGCCCTGCAGCACCTCGACCTCGAGCAGGGCCGCGCGCTCCTCGTGCTCGGCGGCCTGGTCCTCGGCCGCCCACATGGGCGCCTTGATCGGCTCGGTGGCGAAGTCGGGCAGCGCCGCGTCCATCGCCGCCGCCTGGGCCCGCAGCTCGCTGGCCAGGGCCCGCAGCCGGCGCGGCTCCTGCTCCTTCGCCAGCGCCTCGGACAGGACGTTCTTCGCCTCGTAGCGCCGCCGCGAGCCATCGAGCCAGCGCTCCAGGGCCAGGGCCCACGCCGCGCCGGTCGGCCGCTCCCGGGGGTCGGGATCCACCGCCAGCCGGGCCAGGCTGCACAGCGCCGCGGGTCCGGTGAGCACGTGGTCGGCCAGGATGTCCCCCGGCTCGGGGCGCCGGCGCGCCAGGATCTCCCACAGCATCGCGCCCTGGGCGTACACGTCGCTGGCCGGCCCCTGCTGGGGTCCCAGGCCGTGCCCCTGCTCGGGCGCCATGTACCCGGGGGTGCCCAGCCGCCCGCCAGGGTTGGTCATGCCCGAGGCGACCCCCATGGGGGGCAGCTCCTCGACCGAGGGCTCGTCCAGCCTCGCGATGCCCCAGTCGAGCACGAGCACGCCGCCATGCTCGCCGATCATCAGGTTGTCGGGCTTCAGGTCGCGGTGCACCACGCCCCGGTCGTGGGCGTAGGCGACGGCGCGCGCGGTCATCGCCAGCACACCCACCAGCCGGTTCAGCGTCCAGACCGGCTCCGGTGGGTCGTCGCTCACCGCCGGCGGGGTCATCCACCACCGATCGATCACCTGGCGGAACGAGTCCCCGCGCACCTCCTGCATGGTGTACCAGGGCCGCCCGTCCTGCAGGACGCCGCGGTCGTACAGCGGCACGATGCTGGGGTGCTGCAGCATCGCCTGGATGCGCGACTCGCGCTCGAAGCGGCCCCGCGCCGGCAGGCGGTCCGGCCGCAGCAGCTTCATCGCGACCTCGCGCTGCAGCTCCTTGTCGTAGACCCGCACCACCTCGCCCATGCCGCCCTTGCCCAGCGGGCGCAGGTAGCGGTAACGAGGTGGCAGCAGGCAGGCCCAGCCCGGAGAGGCGTCGGCGTCGTTGCCTCCCGGGACGGGCAGGCCCGGGTCGCCCTGGCCAGGGTCCAGATCCTCCTGCCAGGGCAGGGTCGCCTGCGGATCGGAGGCGGAAGACACGTCCGCCGGGGGTTCAGTCGCCATCGGCGCGATCCTACTCCAGGACGGGTCCGGGCTGGCCCTCGGCGCGGCGGACGAAGCGCCGCACCCAGTTCGCCATCACCACCCGCCCGTGGTCGCTCTCCACGACCGGCACCGTCGGCGCCTGCCCGTGCGCGTCCAGCACGGCCTGGACCTGGCGCGCCGACAGCTCGGGGTGGAACTGCACCGCGCGCAGCCAGGGGCCGACGGCGTAGGCCTGCAGCGGCGTGTGCGGGTTGCCCGCCAGCCGCACGAAGCGGTGCGGCGCCGGCTCCCGCAGGACCAGGTCCTCGTGCAGCGCCGGGACGCACAGCTCGGCCGGCAGGCCCTCGAAGAGCGGGTCCCGCCGCCCGGCCTCGGTCAGCGCCACCGCCGCCATGCCGTCCTCCGGCCCTGCCGGGTTGCGCTCGACCCGGCCGCCCAGCGCCTCGCCCACCAGCTGGTGGCCGAAGCAGACCGCGAGCACCGGCGTGTGCGCCGCCATCGCCAGCGCCCAGCGCCCGACCACCGGCATCCACGAATCCTCGTCGCGCACGCTCTTGCCGCTGCCGGTCAGGATGATGCCGTCGTAGCGGCCGCCGTAGGGCAGGGCCTGCCCCTGGAACACGGCCACCTCCTCCTGGTCCACGCCCAGCGGGGCCAGGTGGCGGCGGAACCACTCGGGGTAGTCGCCCACTGTCCGCTCGACCTCGGCGGAGGCCTGGCCGGTGCGGACCACCAGGACGCGGGGAGGGCGGGCGCGGCGCGCCGCGGGTTCGGAGGGATCGGTGGGCACGAGGGGCGGCATGGCTGCCACCTACCCCCGGAACAGCTCGCGCACGAGCTGGCGCACCGCGGCGGGCAGGTCCTCGTAGGTCGGTGCCGGGTGCACCCGCCCGTGGCCCGCGTCGGCCATGCGGCGGCAGCTCTGGGCGCCCAGCTTCTCCTCGGTGCCCACCTGCACGACGTGCAGGGCCGGGAAGCGCGCCGCCATCAAGGCCGGGTCGCCGCCCATGTTCGCGATGCCGTCGCTCATCAGGATGCCCACCCGCTCGCGCCGCCGGCCCTTCTGCAGCTCGGCGTGCGCCTTCTGCAGGCCGGCCTCGATGTTGGTGTAGCCCTGGGCCGGCACCTCCAGCACCCGCCGCACCAGCTCGTGCGGCGAGACCTTCTCGTGCAGCCCCACCAGCCGGTGCGCCTTGGTGTCGAAGTGCACCACGGCCAGCTCCTCCAGCCGCAGCCGCAGGATCGCCGTCGCCAGCGCCACCAGCGCGATCTTCGGCCCGGTCATCGACAGGCTCATGTCCAGGATGGCGACCACGTCCGCCTCGCGCGGCTCGATGCGCTCGACCTGCAGGTCCTCGGCCTGCCAGGGCCGCGGTTGCTCCAGGGTCGCCTCCAGGTCCAGCTCGCCCTCGGCCGGGAAGGCGTCCTGCCGCCGCCGCGTGGGGCGGGCCGCGTGGCGCAGCATGTCCTGGGCCCGCTCGAGGATGGCCCGGATCGCCCGCTCGCGCACCACGATCCGCGCCTGGGGCGGCAGCTGCCGCTTGAGCCGGTGGTAGCTGGTCGCCGCGTCCCAGGCCTCGGGCAGCTCGCGCTGGTCCACCTCCTCGGTGGGTCCCCGGGGCCCCTCCTCGGGCACCAGGTTGCCGGGCTTGCCCTCGTCCCGCCTCTCCTGCGGGCTCAGCTCGACCTGGTGGGGCTCAGCGTGTTTTTTTTTTCGGCCTGGGCCAGCAGGTCGGCCACCACCTTCTCGACGTCGCCCGCCCCCTGCTCCTGCAGCTCGATGCGCGTCGCCAGCGCCAGCTTCGCCGCCTGGTCCAGGTCCCCGCCCAGCACGGCCGCCAGGTCGGCCATCGCCACCGCCGCCCTCACGCTGGCGCCCCGCCGGATCCGCGGGTCGGAGCGCGTCGCCCGCACGAGCTGCACCGCCCGGCTGATCACGTCGGCGTCCGGCGCGCAGCGCGCCTCCTGCCGCACGATCTCCCGCTCCTCCTCGGCCGCCTGCCAGGACAGGGGCACCAGCTCGAAGCGGTCGAGCAGGGCCTCCGACAGGTGGCCGGTGGCGACGAACTCGCGGGGGTTCTGGGTCGCGACCACCGCGAAGCCCGTCGCCGCGCGCACCGCGCCCAGGTGGGGCACGTGCACCAGGCCCTCGTCCATCGCCGGCAGGAGCACGTTCTGCACGCCCTCGGGCATGCGGTTCAGCTCGTTGACGAAGAGCACGCTGCCCTGCTGCATCGCCTCGACCAGGGGGCCGGGGATGAACAGGTCGGGCTGGTAGCCGCGCTCCAGCACGCCGGGCGGGTCGAAGTGCCCGACCAGCTTGGCCTCGGTGTAGCGGCCGTCGCCGTCCACCCGCACGAAGCCGCGGCCCAGGCCCACGGTCACCGCGCGGGCCAGCGCCGTCTTGCCCACCCCGACCGGCCCCTCCAGCAGCACGTGCCGGTGGGCCAGCAGGCAGGCCAGCACGGCCCGCAGCTCGCCCCGGCGGCCGACCACGTGGTGGGCGGCGGCCAGCCGGTCGAGCGAGGAAGGATCGAGCGAGGAGAGGTCGAGCGAGGGGAGGGGCATGGCGGGACCGGGCTGGAGGCGAGGGGAGGCTCCCCTCTACACGCTGATGGCGCCCTTGCGGAAGTCGCTGCCGCCGATCTTGACGTTGACCACGGCCGGCAGCCCGCTGGCCAGCGCCCGCTCGATGGCGGGCCGGACCTGGGCGGGGTCCTCCACGTACTCGCCGTGGCAGCCCAGCGCCTGGACCACCTGGTCGTAGCGGGTGTAGGACAGGCTGGTCGCCGGCGCCCGGTCGGGGCTGAAGATCTCGACCTGGCCGCGGCGGATCTGCTGCCAGGCGGCGTCGTTGCCGATGATCCCGACGACGGGGATGCCCTGGCGGGCCATCGCCTCGAACTCCATCGCGTGCAGGCCGAAGCTGCCGTCGCCGTAGATGATCACCACCGGGCTGTCCGGCCGCGCCAGCTTCGCCGCCATCGCGAAGCCCGGGCCCACGCCCAGGGTGCCCAGCGGGCCCGGGTCCATCCAGTGGCCCGGGGCGTGTACGTCCACCACCTTGGCCGCCGTGCCGACGATGTCGCCGCCGTCGCAGACGATGGTCGTGTCGCGGGGCAGGGCGTCCGCCAGCTCCTTGCTGAAGCGCAGCGGGTTCACCGGCTGGCTGTCCGACTGCATCTCGGGGACCATCTTGTCCCAGGCCTTCTGCTCCCAGCCGCGCAAGGTCGACCGCCAGCCCTCGCCCCCCTGCCGCCGGCCCGCCTGCGCGAGCTGCCGCATCACCAGGCCGCTGTCGCCGTGCAGGCCCACCTGGGCCCCGCGGTTGTGGCCGATGACCTCGGGGTCCAGGTCGACCTGGATCACCGCCACGTCCGCCGGCAGCCCCTGGCCGTAGCCCAGGCGGAAGTCCCAGGGCGTGCCGAAGATGGCGATGACGTCGGCGCCGGCGATGGCCTTGGAGCGGCACAGGCGGAAGAAGCGCGGGTCGTCGGTCGACAGCGCCCCGCGGGCCCCGCCGTTGAGGAAGCAGGGCAGGTCGTAGGCGGCCAGGAAGTCGTGGATGGCGTCGCGGTAGGGCGAGAAGAACCACTGCGTGCCGACGATGGCGATCGGCCGCTCGGCCCGCGACAGCCGGTCGGCGGCCTGCTGGATGGCGGCCGGGTCCCCGCCGGCCACCCGGGCGGTGCGGTAGTCGCGCGGCAGCTCGATGCCGCTGTCGTTCTCCATGTTCATCAGGACGTCGAGCGGCATCTCCAGGAAGACCGGGCCCGGCACGCCGGTAGTCGCCTTGCGGAAGGCCGTGGCCATGAAGTCGGGGATGCGCCGGGTCTCGGGCACCGTCGCCGACCACTTCGTGATGCTGCGCATCAGCGCCACGTGGTCCATCTCCTGCAGGCTGCCCATGCCGCGCAGGAAGGCCGGCCCCTGGCCGCCGATGCAGATCATGGGCGTGCCGCCCCGCCAGGCGTTCGCGACCGCCGTCACCGTGTCGGTGACCCCCGGGCCCGCCGTGACCGCGCAGACGCCCACCTGGCCCGTCGCGCGGGCCCAGCCCTCGGCCGCGTGGCCCGCGCTCTGCTCGTGCCGCGTGTCCACCACCCGGATGCCGTGGTCCAGGCAGCCGTCGTAGATGTGCTGGATGTGGCCGCCGCACAGCGTGAAGAGGTGGCTGACCCCCTCGCGGGCGAGGGCGTCGGCGACGAGGCGTCCACCGTGGAGGAAGGCCATGGCTGCTCCGGGGCGAGAGGTGCCCGTCCGGGCTATTCCACGGGGGAGGGGGCCACCACCGCCCTCCGACCCCCTCACCGGTCCAACATGCACCCCCTCGTCACCCGCCGCAGCCTGCTCCTCGCCGGCCTGGCCATTGCCGCCGGCGGGACGGGCGCCGCGATGGTGCACCTGGGCCCGCCGGCGCCGGGCCTGGCCGTGCTGTCCGCCCGCGAGGTCCTGGTGGTCGAGGCCCTGGCCCGCGTGCTCTTCCCGCCGGGCTTCTTCCCGGTCGCCGGCGGCGACGGCGGCACCGCCCCCCAGGTCGACGCCCTGCTGGCCGGGGTCTTCCCCCGGCAGGCCGTCGCGCCCTTCCGCTACGTACTGCGGGCCATCCAGGTGGGCACCCTGGTTGCGCGCGGCCGGCACTTCGCCGACCTGCCCCCGCAGGAAGCGGCCGAGGTCGTCGCCATCTGGGCCGGCGACGACCCGCTCCCCCGCCGGCTGGCCAGCGACTCGGTCAAGCTGATGGTCGGCACCGCCTTCCTGCGCCGCCCCGAGGTCGTGGCCGCCATCGGCTTCCGGGCCGAGTGCCTGGCCGGGGTGGCGCCCCCTCCGCCCATCGTGATGCCGTGAGCGACCCTTCGACGACGGACGCCGCCCGCCGGGGCTTCGCCTCCTACGGCCCGGTCGAGGACTGGCAGGCCGACGTCTGCGTCATCGGCGGCGGGGCCGGCGGCCTGGCGGCGGCGGCCGCGGTGGCCGAGCGGGGGCTCAAGGTGATCGTGCTCGAGGCCGGCAGCCACTGGAAGCCGCCCGAGTTCGTCCAGGACGCCGCCTGGGCCTACCGTCACATCTACACCGAGCAGGGGGCCCGCTCCGCGGTCGGAAACGCCGTCATCCCCGTGCCCGGTGGCAAGGGCGTGGGCGGCAGCACGCTCATCAACAGCGCCATCTGTTTCCGCACGCCCGAGCCCGTGATGCGCCAGTGGGCCACGGACCACGGCTGCCACCGGATGGCGCCCGAGGCCTTCTCCCCCCACCTGGACCGGGTGTGGCAGACGCTGCGCGTCGTGATCAACCCCGTCGTCTTCCAGCGCAACAACAACCTGATCTTCAAGCGGGGGGCCGACCGCCTGGGCCTGCCTGGACAGTGGCTGGCCCGCTCGGCGCCCGGCTGCGTCGGCTGCGGCGTGTGCTACCTGGGCTGCCCCACCGGGGGCAAGACCAGCGCCGATCGCACCTTCCTGCCCGAGGCGGTCGACACCGGCAACTGCACCGTGCACGCCGACTGCCGGGTGGCCGAGGTGGAGGCCCAGGGCGACCGCGTGGTCGCCGTGCGGGGCGCCCTGGTGGATCCCACCACGCTGGACGACGTGGGTGTGTTCACCGTGCGCGCCCGGGCCTTCGTGCTGGCCGCCGGCCCGGTGGGCACCCCCAAGCTGCTGCTCGGAAACGGCCTGGCCGACCCCGCCACCTGCGGCGCGTGGTTGTACCTGCACCCGGCGACCGGGATGCTGGCCCGCTTCCCCGAGGAGATCCGCCCCTGGAACGGCGTGACCCAGGGCTACTACGTCGACCGCTGGGAGCGCGGCTACCTGCTGCAGACCTACACCGCCTCGCCCGACCAGACCTACACCGGCATGCCCTACAGCCTGGGCGAGGACCTGCTGCGGGCCATCGCCGACCTGCGGCACATGGCCATGGCCGGTCCGCTGGTGCACGACGAGGACAGCCGCGGCGGGGTGTCCCTGCAGGGCATGACCTACTTCCTGGGCGACGGCGACCGCCGCCGCCTGCTGGCCGGCATGCGCGAGTGCGCCGAGGTCTTCTTCGCCGCGGGCGCGACCGAGGTCTACCCCGGCATCGTCGGCGGCCGGCCCGTCCGCTCGCCCGGCGACGTGGAGCGTGCGATCCCCGACACGGTGGCCGCGCGGAAGATCTACCTGTACGCCAGCCACCCCATGGGCACCTGCCGCATGGGCGCCGACCGTGAACAGAGCTGTGTCGACCCCGACGGGCGGGTGTGGGGCCTGGCCAACCTGTACGTCGCCGACGCCAGCGTCTTCCCGACCAGCCTGGGGGTCAACCCGCAGGTGACGACCATGGCCGTGGGGCTGGTGGTCGGCGGGGTGGTCGCGGAGGCGGGGTAGGGCCGGGTCGGTGGGGGAGGCTCGGGGGCCGGCGGGCGGGAGTGGATCCTGTGCCCACCCTGTCCCCTGTCCCCGCTCAGCCGGCACCTTCCCCGGTACCTGCCCGGCACCTGCCCTGGTCGCGGTGCGTGCCGGGGTGATCCCTGTGTCCGCCCTGGGAATCCACCACAGAGGGCGCAGAGGACGCGGAGAGGGGCGGCAGAGGGGCCCAGGTGCCGGGCGCGGAGGTGCGCGAGGGGAGGAGAGGCTCGCGGAGGAGCGGGTCTGTGGTTGTCCTCCTCCCTGCTGCTCCCTCTGCGTCCTCTGTGCCCTCTGTGGTGACCTTCGCCGGCGCGTGCTGGGCTGGATCCTGTGCCCCAGGAGAGCGCGGACTCCACCGCTCCACAGCTCCAGCCCTCCTCCTCGCAGCGCCCTCCTCCCGCGCTTGCACTACGCTGAGCCCCCCCTCGGTCCGAGCCGCCCCATACCCCCGCTCTCCCCCGCCTGGCTCCCCGTCCTCGCGCTCGCCGCCTCATCCCTGGCGGCGGATCCCTCTCCTGGGGCGCCCGTTCAGTTCAGGGCTGTTCAGTGTTCAGGTGCCGGCTGTTATCCTTTGATCGCTTTCACCTCGCCCGTCGCCTTGGCGCACTCCGGTTCGGCGACGACGGGGTTGATGGTGGTCGAACACCAGCGAAAACCGTCTTGGAAGGTATGTTTGAAAGATCAAAGGATAACAGTCGGCACCTGCCCCCCGGCACCTGCCCCCTTCCC
>JAKLKF010000057.1 GCA_023150805.1 Myxococcota bacterium
CGCCTCGCGCGCACAGGGGCCCCGTGCGCGGCCGCCGGCCGCGTCCTTGTGGGCCCCCGCGCGCGCTGCGCGCACATGGGGCCCGCTGCGCGCCCCTCGGGCGCGACCGCCTCTCCTGCCGTGGGGATCTGCGGGGGGTGGGGGGGAGTCTAGGCCGATCAGGAGGTGGCGGATCGGCGTGAAGCGACCAGCGCGCGACATCCCGGACATCCTGCGCCCAAGGATCGCCGCGCAAAGTGATCGCCCCCTCGGCCCGCCGCGGATCCGCACGGCCGGGGCGTCTACGTCGCTCGGCTACCGCGCTGCGGCGGTCGTCGAGAGCCAGGCCGTGGTGGCCTGGAGCAGGTCGTCCAGCTCCTTCCGGCGGGCGACCAGCTCGGCCCGGGCGGCCGGGTCGCCCTGGACCCGCTCGATCCCCGCCCGGCTGACCAGCACGTCGCTGGGCCCGGTCAGCCAGCCGGAGTCGACGGCCTCGTCGAGGGCACGCAGGAAGGTCCCCGACGGGCGCCCGTTGCCAGCCACGGCCGTGTGCCAGCCCTCGGCCGCTGCCCGCCGGGCCAGCTCGTCGGCGTCGGCCTCGCCGGCGTCCTGGACGAAGCGCACCAGGTGGAGCGCGTCGAGGACGCCCGGAAGGCGCCAGAAGGGCCAGTCCTCGGCGTGGACCCGGCTGGCGTGCGCCCCCAGGCGGACCTTCGAGGGCAGAACCAGGCCGAGCCGCCGCAGGTGGACGACACGCCGGCGCACCTCGGCCTCGGGAAGGCCGGTGGCATCCACCACGTCGTCGAGAGGAAGGCCGTAGGGGTGGACGCCGGCAACGGCCAGCAGCCGAAGGTCCAGGGCGTCCAGGCGGGCTCGGCGCGCCACCCTAGGCCCTCGGGTAGACCAGGCCGAAGGGCCCGAGCAGCTCGGCGAGCAGGTGCGCGTGGTGCTCGACGATGTACTCGACGTGGAAGCGGCTGATGGCGGCCAGCCAGAGCACGCCCGCCTCGTGGCCGGCCGGAACCACGCTCTCCAGCACCGAGGCAGCGTGGGGCGCTCGCTCTCGGACCGTGGCCAGCGCCTGGTCCCAGGTTGCAAGGGTGACGGGGCCGTCGAAGACCCTCGTGCGGGCCCCCTCGTGCAGCAACAGGCCCGGATCCGGCCGGGGCTCGGCCCAGGCTTCGGGGGCGGCAACATCGCGCGCCGAGCACCCGCACTCCCGGGCCCGGTGCGCCCAGGCCACCTCCCGCACGCGGGGCCAGTTCGAGGCGCGGAACAGGTAGCGCAGGTCGCGGTGCTGGTCGCGGGCCCGCATGGCGCGCACCCCCTGTGCCTCGCAGGTGGCCAGGGCCGACAGCGACTGCCCCACCTCGATGGCCCAGCCTTCCAGGTCGGCGGGCCGCCCGTCGTGCAGCCAGCGGCCCAGGATCCGCTTCGCGTCGTCGCCCCCCGCGGCCATGCGGCGGGTGGCTCCAGCCTCGCCGAAGGCCCCCTCCAGGACGATGCGGACTGCCTGGGCCACCTTGGCGACCGGCATCGTGTGGCGCTGGCCCAGGTCCTCGGCCCAGGTGGGGGCGGCCGGAGACGGCGCCGGGGCGGCAGGAGACGGCCGGCTCGACGCTGGCGGCTCCGGATCGGGCACCAGCGGCACCTGCGGCGAAGGCGCGGCCGCCTGCTGTACGGCCACCCGCCGGGCCCGCCGTTCTTCCAGGTGCCGCTGGCGGTCCTCCTTCCCCGTGGCGCCGAGCTGGAGGATCTGCGCCACGTCGAGCCGATAGTAGTTGACCTGCCAGCCGCGGTGGACCGTCACGACCAGGTGGCGTGCCTCCAGGCGGCGCATCACCATCTGGGCCCGGCGACGGCCGGTCCAGCCGGCCTGCAGGCCCAGGAACTCCATGCTCACCCCGCCCTCGGCCTGCTCGGTGATCGGGCAGGACCAGGTGGTCCAGTCGACGACCTCCAGCAGGACCCGCAGCAGGTTCTTCTCGCAGGCGGGCAGGTGGGCGAACGACAGCGCCCTGCGCACGGTTTGTACGCGAGCAGGCGGCGTTTCCAGCCGAGGAAGCGGGGGCGGCTCCCCCTTCATGGACCGCGGGGCCCGCTTGTCCGGGCCCCGTGGCGACGAGGAGGGCTCTGCCGAGACCACTACCTGCACCCCTCGACCAGCTCGCCGGCGTCGGCGGCGGCCAGGTCCAGGCCGGCGGCCAGCTCGTAGAGCGCCCGGGCCTGGTCCAGGTCGATCTCGGTCGAGGCGGCGGCCAGCGCCCGGAGCTGGCCCGCCCCCACCACGAGGCGGTGCTGGGCGCGCCGCAGGCCCTCGGCCAGCATGAAGGCTTGTCGCTCGGCCTCGTCGAGCGCGGTGGTGTCCACCAGGAGCAGCCGACGGGGGGTCACGCGGCCATCGCTTCGAGAGCTTCGTTCTGCTCCTCCAAGGACACGTTCAGCACCTTGCAGAGGCGAGCGAACAGCCGAGCCGAAGGCCGGCGCTTGCCCGCTTCGATCCGAGAGACGTAGGACGGGTCGACGCCGAGTCGCTCTGCGAGCGCGCTCTGGGTCAGGCCGGCGCGGGAACGCCATCGCTCCAGGTGCACGTCTCACCTCCTTGGCAGCCATTGCCTATATGGCACACATGCCTAAAGCTGGCAAGGGGGTAGCCGCTCTACATGCCTGTGGAAGCAAGCGACCTCCGGCGGGTCCGCGAGCAGGCCGGCCTCAGCCAGGTGGACCTGGCTGCCAGGCTTGGCATGACTCCGTCCCAGCTCTCTCGCCTGGAATCTGGCGCACGCCGGATCCACCTGAAGCTCATCAACGAGTGGTTGGAGGCTTGTGGCTACCGACTGGCCGCGGTCGGGCCTGAGCACGAGGCGCTGATGAAGGAGATCGCAACCCTCGGCGCGACTCCCCACATGGCGAGGGTCCGACGCCTCGCGCGGCTCCTGCCAACCCTGGATCCAGCGCACCAGCTCACCCTCGATGCGTTGCTGGCATCCTGGGAGCAAGCTGCGTGCTCCGCCCTGGGCGTCGACCCAAAGGCGGCAAGACGCGGGTAGGCACCCGCGGCACTGTGAAATCCCGGTGAACTACCGGAATCCTGGTGTGCCCATTTGACAACTCCGTCACGCTATGCCAAATAGGCAACGTGATGGAGAGGTCATGCCCCTGCCTTCCCTCGACACCCTGAAGCTCAACGCCCGGCTGGTCGCCCACGCGGTCGACCGCTTCGGCGCGGACCTGCTCAGCGCCACCTTCGACGCCTACGGGCCGCCGCGGATCTTCCTCAGCGAGCGCGCGATGACGGCCCTGTGCGCCGGTCGGGTGGTCACGGTCCGCGAGGGCGTCAGAGTCCGCAGGGGTGTGGGCGTCGAAGCCCTGGTGGACGGGGTGGTGTACCTGGGCTCCGTTGATCCCCGCCTGGTCCCCCTTTCAGCGGCTCGTGAAGGCGCGCAGGTCAGGCTGTACGACCGGGTCGAGGAGCCCCCGCCGACGAGGGCCGCGTGATGCAGGCCCTACTCGTAGTGGGTCCACAACCGCAGGACCTTCACCACGCGCTCGTCCGGCAGGACCTGGTAGACCAGGCGGTGCTGGATGTTGATGCGGCGCGAGATGGCGCCGGCCAGGTCGCCCACCAGGCGCTCGAAGGGCGGCGGGTTGGCGAAGGGGTCCTCGGCGACGAGCTGCAACAGCCTCTCGGCCTTGGGCTTCAGGCCCGATGCGGCCAGCTTCTTGGCGTCCCGCTTCGCCTGCGGCGTGTAGACCAGGCGCCAGGTCACCAGTCCAGCTCGCCGTCCAGCTCCTCGACCGGCGTGGCCATGCCCTCGACGATGCTCTCGCGCATCCCGGGGACCGAGAGCAGGAACAGGGTCTCCTGGATCGCGCGCCAGTCGTCCTCGCTGACCAGGACCGCGGTGTGTCGGGGACCGGCGATGTGGACGGCCTGCCCCGACTCGGCGACCTCGTCGATCAACCGGAACAGCCCCTTGCGTGCGTTGCTGGCGGACAGGACCGTCATGGCGATGCCTCCTGCCCCCAAGGTACGCAATCCGGTACGCAGCCGCAAGCCCGAGCTGGATCCGGACGCAGCTTCTGGCACCGCATGGTCGGACGAGCCCGCCGAGGACGACGACACCACCCACTCGTGGCACGACCCGGCCGACGACCGCCCCGTCCAGCCCGACAACACCTACGAGATCGAGGCTTCGCGCTCTGCTCAGGCCCCCTCCCGAGCCGCAGGTCGGCGAGGCACCACCGACGACGTTGTGACGGGGTCCGTCGTCCCTGCCGGTGCCGCGCCCTCCGTCGGGAGGGGGTCCTGATGCCTGCCCCGCGCCTCTGCGCCGAGCAGGCCGCCCTGGTCGCCCGCGGCGAGTGCGGCTGCGGCTGCGGGCGCGAGCTACCCACCCTGCGCCTGGCCTCGGGCGAGGTCGTGGTCGACCCGCGGCGCTGCTACGCGACCGTCGCCTGCCGCAAGCGCGCATCCCGGCTGCGGGCCCGCCTGCCCGACGCGCCATCCCTTCGGGCCATGGCCCTGGGCCAGCAGGCCGCCGAGCTGGCCGCCAAGGCCGCCAGGGCCGAGGCCCGCGCGCGCCGCCTGGTCGCCCAGGCCGACCGCGACCGGCGCCGCGCCCGGCGCATGGCCGAAGCGGCGGGGAGGGCCTGAAGATGTCTGGCCCGACTGCCATCCTGAGCCCCGAGGAGTTGGCTGGCCAGGTGCCGGTCACGGTCGCCCGCTTCGCGGTCTGGATCGGCTGGGGACGTGGTCGCGTCTACGAGCTGATCCGGACCGGCCGGCTTCCCGCTGCCGGCGGCGACGGAGTGGAGTACCGCATCATGGTCCCCCACGCCCTGGAGGCGCTGCATGGCCGGCAAGCCCAAGAAGCACCCCACCGTGACGAAGCGGGCGCTGAAACGAGCCGACGGGACCTACTGGACCCTCCGGTGGACCCAGGATGGCAGGCGGACAGAGAGGCCCGCCGAGAAGGACGGCCTGGTCGGCTACCTGAGCGAGGACCAGGCCGAGGAGGCCCGGGCGGACCAGGAGGCCATGCTCCGCCTGGGGTTGCAGCCGCAAGAGCAAGGGCGCTCGCGGCCCTGGGACGTCGGTGATGTACTCGTGCTCTATCTCGAACACGTCACCCGGCAGCGTGGGGGCAGTCCCTACGCCAAGAACCAGGAGAAGCACGTCCTGGCCCTGTGCGAGTACTTCGGCTCGATGGTGACACCTCGCGCTGACCGCCTGCGCACCTCCGACCTGGAGTCGTTGGCGCTGGCCATGGCCCGCCAGCCCGGGAACCGCCCCGGCCGCACCCTCTCGCGGGCCACCATCGCCAGCCGACTCGCGGTCCTGCCACGTGCCTACGGCGTGGCCCGCCGGGCGGGGACCATCGACTGCGACTGCCCGGACCTGCCGCGGTTGACCAAGGTGCTGCCGGACAACACCCGGCCGCCTCGGGACATCACCGAAGGGGAGGTCCGCGCCCTCGTCGCGGCCGCCGAACGCCGGTGGGGTCCAGACTTCGCCGACTTCCTGGAGTTCAGCGCATGGCAGCCAAGGCGTCCGCTGGCGATCCTGGGATTGACCATGGCCGACTGCGAGCGCCTGATCACCCCGGGCCTGGCCCGGAAGGAGCGCAAGGTCTACTTCAGCGCCGACAAGGGCGGAGTCGGCCGGGGCTGGGGTCCGGTCACCGAGCCGGCCCTTCGCGCGGCCGTACGCCAGGTCGAGCGCCGGCGAGCCCAAGGCGCACTCCGCACCGACTCGCTGTGGGTCAACGCAGAGGGCCGGCCGTTGCGGCACCTCAGTGCGTGGGAGCGCCTGAAGAAGATCGCCACGGTGCAAGCGTCCGGCGTCGAGGACGTGACCCTGTACGACCTGCGCAAGCATGGCGTGGGCCAGCTCTTTCGCCACACCTACAACCTGCGGGCCATGCTGCCCCACACGGGCCACCGGACCGTAGCCACCCTGCTTCGCTACCTGTCCACGGTGGGCTTCGACGCGAACGACCTGGCCGGCCAGGTCGATTGGGGCACTCCTGCGCTCCAGCTCGTGCACAGCTCCGAGGATGCCCCATGATTGGGGACCACCCTGGGGACAGTCAAGCTAAGTGCTCGAAAGTCCTCGCCTCCAGATCACCTCGTTCATCACCTCGGTCGTACCGCCGCCGATCCCGTACAGGCGTTGGTCGCGGAACAGGCGCTCGACCCGGCTCTCGCGCATGTAGCCCATGCCGCCGTGCAGCTGGACGGCCTGGTCGCAGACGAAGGCGCAGGCCTGCACCGCGTGGTTCTTCGCCATGGCGACCTCCACCGTGACGTCCTCGCCGCGCCGGTGGCGCTCGGCGACCGTGGCGACGTGGGCCCGGGCGGCGGCCTCGGCGGTCGCCATCTCGGCCAGGCGGTGGCGCAGCACCTGGAAGCCGTCCAGCGGGCGCAGGAAGGCCCGGCGCTGGGCCAGCCAGGCCCGCGTGTCGTCCAGGGCCAGGCGCGCGGTGGCGACGGCGCTGGCGGCCAGCAACAGCCGCTCGGAGACGAAGTTGGCCATGATGCCCAGGAAGCCGGCGCCCTCGCCGCCGAGCAGGTTTCCGGCCGGCACCCGGCAGTCCTCGAAGAACAGCTCGGCGGTGTCGCTGGCCCACCAGCCCATCTTCTGGAGCGCCCGCCCGGTGGTGAAGCCGGGGGTGCCGCGCTCCACGACGAGCAGCGAGACGCCCTCGTGCCGGCGGGCCGGGTCGTCGGGGTCGCCGCCGGTGCGCACCGCCAGGACCACCAGGTCGGCGCGCAGCCCGCTGGTGATGAAGGTCTTGGCGCCGTGGACGACGTAGTGGTCGCCGTCGCGCACCGCCCGGGTGCGGATGCCGGCGACGTCGCTGCCGGCGCCAGGCTCGGTGATGGCCAGGCAGGCGACCTGCTCGCCCCGCAGCACCGGCGGGACGAAGCGCGCCTGCTGCGCCGGGCTGCCCAGGGCCAGGATCGGCGGCAGGGCGATGGCGTGGCTGCCCAGGCCCATGGCCGTTCCGACGCTGCCGCCGCGGATCAGCGCCTCGGCGACCACCAGGCCGTGGAAGACGTCGCCACCCTGGCCGCCCAGGGGCTCGGGGTAGACCGTGCCGACCAGGCCGGCGGCGGCGGCCTCCGCGTGCAGCGCGCGCGGGAAGGCCCCGGCCTCCTCCCAGGCGGCGGCGTGGGGCGCGATGTGCCGGTCGACCCAGCCCTGGGCGGACCGGGCCAGCGCGCGGTGGCTGTCGTCGAGGAAGAGGTCGAGCACGGGGCCTCCCGAGGGACGGAGGCGACCAGTGGATCATGCCTACGGGCACGCATCGCCGACGGTGGCCTCGCCCGAAGGGAGGTCCACCGTCGCCATGGTCACGCGTTCATTCTCGCCCGTGAAGGTGCAGGTGTGCGACAGGGCCAACGCACCATCCACGTAGATGTTGATGGTCGCGTCGTTGGCACCACTGTACACGGTGGAGGCGAAGTCGTGGACCATGACGGTGTAGACCCCATCCGCCGGGTCGGCGATCCGCGTGTTCTCCGGTCCGGTGCCGTAGATGTCGTCCAGTTCGAGGCTGGGATTGTCGCCGGCCACGCCCGGCACTCCCCAGTCGAGGACCACTCCGTCGGCGCAGTTCCGGTAGTAGCAATCCGTGTCGGTCTCGTACTCGCCATCCGGGGCCAGCAGGTGCAGGTCCAGGTCATCCCCGGCGTGCGCCCAGAACAGCTCGACCCACAAGCGGTCGGAGGGCAACGCGGTCAGGGTGGCCTGGCACGGCTCGGACGAGAGGCCCGCGTCGTTGACCACCACCAGCTCGCCCACGTAGTCTCCGATCAGATCCCACTCGAAGCCCGAACGATCCGCGTCTCCTGGCGGCATGACGGCCGCGCTACCGGAGGGCAGGGAGACCAGCGTCCACTGGTACTCCACGATGCTGCCGCCCGAAGGATCGTAGGAGTCCGCGCCGATCCAGGTCGCCCGGTCGGCGTGGTCCACGACGACGCCTGGGCTGACCGTGCAGACGGCGACCGGAAGCGTGGGATCGCCTCCACCCGACGCGCACTCCTCGTCGGGAAGGGGGTAGGTGATCTCGACCGTCGCGCCACCCTCGGGGCGCTGATCCTCGTCGAAGACGACGGCGTTCTCGACCTCGTCGTAGATCCACCCCTCTTCGACCAGGAGGCCATCCACGCGCACTTCGATGGCGGCGGCCACGGGGATGTCGGTGAGCGGGAAGCTGGCGTCCCTGGCGGTCCAGCCGGCCGCCTCGCCGAGGGCGGTCATGTGCTCCGACCAATCGGAGGCGCACGCGGAATAGAGGCCACCGCCCGTGGCCGTCACCTGGTCGGAATAGCCCGTGGCTGGCGCGGCCGTCTCGCAGCCTTCCGGAGGTTCACCGGCGATGGCGTGGACCTGCACGACCGTGGCATCGTCCTTCAGCGACAGGAAGAAGTCGACGTAGTCGAGCCCATTCCACCCCGAGAGCATGGACGAAGCGTCGCCTTCGTCGGTGACGTACACGACGTGCAGAGGGGCTTCCTCACGCAGGAACCCCGCCTCCACGCAGTCCCCGCCGTCCAGGCAGCGGCGCGCCATCTCCGAGCCCAGGTCCAGGTCGCCGCCGTCGACCGCCAGGTCGACCAGGGCCTGGAAGTCCGAGGCGGCCACCTCCGCTGTGGTGGTCCGGAGGACGTCGCCCAGCACGGTGGGGTCGTCGGTCGTGATGAGCGCCATCCGGTAGTCCGCTTCATCCGCTTGCAGGGCGGCGAAGAGATCGGCGGCGCCGTCAACGAGGAGCGCCCGCTCCTCCACCATCGAGTCGCCTCCGCGCAGGACCCAGAGCAGGTCGACGGAGGCCATCTGCTCGAAGATATCGGTGTTTTCGCCCAGGATCCAGCCCTCGGCCGACACCGAGGCCGTGGCGACCGGGGTCATGATGTCGTTGCTGGTGACTTCCAGCCAGGCTGCGTCCTCCACGTCGTCCAGGGGGGTGTACACCACCTCGACCTCGATCACGGCGAACTCTCCCGACGTGGCGTCGTAGGGCAGCGTCCAGGGAAGCTCGCCGTTGACCTCCGTGCGCAGGTCGAGCGTCAGCTCGGGGGAGGAGAGGGACAGGTCCAGGCTGGTGACCTCCAGGTCCGCGTTGCCGACGTTGGTGAGACGGATCGCCTGCCGGGCCGTGCAGCCGACGGAGACGCCCAGTTCCGCCTCGGCCGGACTGAGCTCGAGCGCGGGCCCGTGGCCCTCGCCGACCAGCTTGATGCGCGTGGTCGCCTCGTCGGGATCCCCGCTCTCGATCACGAGGTCGTTCTCGAAGTACGATGGCCACAAGGGCCGGTACTCGACCCAGAGCGCCTTGGATTCGCCGGGCTCGAGGCCGAGCGGAACCGCCGCGCTCGGAAGATAGGCTACCACCTCCTCGGAGGCGTCGGCCAGGTAGATGTTGGTGACCTCCAGGGTTCCGTCCCCCACGTTTGCCAGGGTGAACTCCAACCAGGCGTACTCGCCGACGTCGACCAGGCCGAAGTCGACGAAGTCCTGGCCTGCCCAGTTCTCGATGGGTCCGACCTCGATGTCGGGCACGCCCCCGGTACCGCCGCCTCCCGGCTCGGCGGGTTGAATCCCCTGCTCGGTACATGCCGCCAGGCCCGCTGCTGCGATCACGAAACGACGCATGGTGCTTCCTCCACTCAGGCACGACAGGGCCGGGTGCCATCCTACAACCGCGCTTCGCCTTCGGCAATCCGCCGGCCCCATGCGTCCGCGTCCCTCCCGCACCGCCGACGGCAGACGGACCCGGCGCCGCGACCCGCCAGTCAGCGACGGGCGACCCGGCCGGCGAGGCCGCACGGTGGCACGAGGAGGGTCCCGTCGTGGCCAGGTTCGGCGCCACCCGGCATCTCAGCGATCGGCGCGCGCCCGGCCAGACGTGCACCCGCACCGGCACAGGGGACGGAGGCCGCGGCGACCTCCTCCGCGGTCTCGCGCGGGTCCACAACGTGCGTGGCGCACCGGGCTCCGCACGCACCCGCGGAGCGAGGCCCCCTCCTGGCCCCGTCGCGCGCGCCTGCCACCTCGGCCGCCCGGAGACGACGGACCGATCGGGAAGGCGCGCGGTGGCCAGCATGCCCAGGATGGGCTCGACCATGGGCGCGTCGACGCCGCGCCGTCGCGCCGCCCCGGGTCTGCGGGAGCCGGGTCCCCACGCCCATCTCCTCCCCCCGGGCGGCGAGGTGGAGCATGGCGTCGAGGATCGCCGGCCAGATCGGGTCGTCCGGGGCGCGGTCCGCCTCGCAGCGCAGGTCCCGATGCCGGTCCTGCACGGAGCGGTTGCGCTCCGGCGGCAGGTCTCGGGCGGTCCCCCTACCGGGCCCCCGCACCTCGGCTCTCGCGCGCCCGCGACCGCCCCCCCCCACCACCGGCCGCGCACCCGTCGTCCAGCCCTTCGAATCGCGTCTGCCCGCTGCTCCGTCCGCGGGCGCCTCCCAGCCGACCGGCCAGCGCCTTGACCCTGGCGTACAGCGCGAAGAAGGCCACCAACTGCAGCCGCTCGGCGTGCGACAGACCCCCGTCGCGGCCCTCGGGCACGCAGAGCAGCTTGTCGTCGCGCCGCCCCTGGTCGAGGAACAGGGCCCGTCCGACCACCCGGCCCCGGACCACGCTGCCACGGGCCCGGCGCGGGCCCAGCAGCACGGCGTCCGGCGGGTCGCCGTCGTCGGCCAGGGGGCCGGGCAGGCTGCCGTAGTTGAAGGGGCAGGGCAGGGGCGAGACGAAGTCGACCCCGCCATCGGCGCCCCACTTCACGAAGCCGCCGCGAGGGACCTCGATCCGCACCTGCACGAGCCCGGCCTCTGGCGGCGTGATCACGGCCTGCACCTCGTCGGCGGGCGTCGGGCACCTCGCCCGGTCGCTGGCCCGCCGCGTCCGGGCTATCGTGGGCGGGCACGGAACGGAGACCCGATGGCCGCCAGGCACCTGTCCCTCATCGCCCTCGCCCTCGTCGCCTGCGCCAAGGGCGACACCTCCTTCTCGGCCGGCCAGGGCGACGGCACGACCCAGATCGGCAACGGCGGCATGGAGGTGTACCCGGCCGAGGGCCTGGTCTGGGAGGGCCTGGTCACGGGCTTCCCGTGCTCGGAGTACCTGCGCATCGAGAGCGTGGGGCTGGAGGAGCTGAACATCGCCTCGGTGGACGTCACCGTCTCGGGCGACGGCGTGTTCACCCTGCCGTCGACGCACGAGGGCATCTCGGTGGCCCCCGGCGACTTCTACGAGCTGTCGGTCCAGGCGACCCTCTCCACGATGGAGGCGGTCACCGGCGAGCTGCGCATCAAGTCCAACGACGAGGAGAACGGCGACCTGCGCCTGCCGCTGACAGCCAACCCGGCGACGGACTGGGACACGGGCGACACGGGCCAGCCGCCCTGCTGAGCGGCACCCCCCGGCAGCTCAGGGCTTGGGTACGTAGACCAGGCGCGGCCGGACGGGCCAGCCGGTCTTGGGGTAGAAGGCGCGGCCCGTGTAGCGCAGGGTCTCGCCCACCTGGTAGTGCTCGGCCAGGCCGTGCCCCAGCTTGCCGTCGGGCAGGATGATCGCGGCCCAGCGGCGGGCGGCGATGGCGTCGTCGACGCGGGCGGCGAAGGGGGAGAGGCGGCCGCCGTGGTCGACGTCCCACAGGGCGATGAGCGGGAAGGACGGCGCCTTGCCCGCCAGCACCGGGTACCACGGCGCGTGCGGCATCAGCACCTCGCCCTCGATGGTGCGCAGGCGCGCGACCAGCTCCTCGCCCGCCAGCACGTCGGCCGGCGTCGGCTGCTGCGGCCCCACCTCCCAGCGGGCCTGCCAGGCCTGGCCGGCCAGCAACAGCGAGGTGAGCAGGGCGACGGCCGGGTGGGGGAAGGCCCGGCGCAGGGCCAGGGCGGCCAGGCCCGCGGCCAGGGCCAGCACCCAGTGGCCGGGGACCAGCACGTTGAGGAAGCCGCCGTGGTGGCCGCGCATCACCATGCACAGCACGACGGCCAGCGCGGCGTTGGCGGCCCAGTAGACGGCGCCCTGGCGCGCCTCCTCGCCGCCGGGCCGGGCCGTGGGCAGGCGCGCCAGCAGCGGGGCCAGCGGCAGCAGCGCGACCGCCGCCGGCATGGCCATGACCAGCTCGCGCGGCGCGCCGGGGAAGAAGCGCTCCAGCACGAAGGGGTGCCGGGCGGGCACCTCGAGCAGGTAGACCAGGAACAGCCCGTCGCTGCGCCACTGGAGCAGGCCCACGACGAGCAGCGCCGGCAGTACGCTCCAGGCCGCAAAGCGCAGCGCGGGTCCCCTCCCCCGCGCCCACCACAGCCAGCCCAGCATCGGCAGGCCGAAGGCGGCGGCGTTGTGCTTGGCCAGGAAGGCCAGGACCAGCAGCAGGCCGCCCGTCGCCAGCCAGCCCCGCCGCACCAGGACCAGGGCCCCGCCCAGCAGGGCGACCAGCAGGCCGTCGGCCCGCACCAGGTCGAAGAAGGTGCCGCTGTCCTCGTAGGTCGACAGGAACAGGGCGGCGGCGCCCAGGCCCAGGCCCACGCCGCCGCCCTCGCGCCGCAGGGCCGCGACCAGGGCCAGGCAGGCCAGGCCCACCCCGACCAGCGAGACCAGGCGGCCCACGGTGTAGTCGACCCCGGTGACCAGCCCCAGGCCCCCGAGCAGCCAGGGGTAGAGCGGCGGGTACAGGTAGGGGATCCAGTCGGCCGAGGGCTCGGTGTAGAGCGGCAGGCCCTGGCTCACTCGCAGGGCGTGCACCAGCATGCCGCCCTCCATCCACTCCAGGTCGAAGGGGTAGGACAGGCGCGGGCCCACCGTGACCAGCAGGCGGTGCACCAGGGCGACGAAGGCGACCACCAGCGGCAGGTCGACCAGCCAGGGGACCCAGCGCCTCATCCGCGGCCAGGCCCGCGGGCAGGGGGCTCAGGCGGCGGGGGGTCGGGCGGCGGAGGATCCGGCTCCTTGCGCCTGCCCGGCAGCAGGGCGGAGAGCACGCCGGCGACGAAGGAGGCGAACAGCCGCAGCGCCAGGCTGATCGCCGCCTGCAAGGGCCACAGCAGCAGGCCGAGCAGGCCACGCGGCGGGCCGAGCTCGGTCGAGGGCGGCGGCTGGAAGCCCGGAGGCGGCGCCGGCCGGTCCTCGGGGCGCACGACGACCGGGGCCGGGCCCTCGGGCTCGCCGTCGCGGGGGCTCACGCGCCCTGGCCGAGCGCCCGCAGCACCTCGGCCACGACGGCGTCTTCGAGGCTGTGGGCCGGGGCCGGCGCCGCGGCGGGCACCACCTTCGCGGCCGCCCCCGCCTGCGCCGCCGCGGGCGCGTCCGCCGCCTTGCGGGCCGCCTCGATCACGCTGCGCAGGTCCTGCAGCGGCCCCTTGCTCATGCGCGACATGCGCAGGTCGGCGGCCGGCCCGATGCCCGAGGGGCTGGGGTTGCTGCAGCCCGAGCAGCCCATGCAGACCTCGGGCAGGTCGGCGCCCTCCTGGTGGACCTTCTCCACCGCCGCCGGCGGCCCGCCGTAGCGCAAGAGCCCCATCCTGCGCAGGTGCACCGCCTCCTCGGGGGGAAGCTCCCGCACGTGGCCCAGGTCGCGCGCCGTCTTGGTGATGAGCGCCGTGTGCTCCATCGTCTCCAGGCGGCAGAAGGCCTCCAGCAGGCTGCCGCCCACGCAGAGCGCCCCGTGCCGGTCCATCAGCACCGCGTCGTGGTGCTTGATGTAGGGCCGCACCCCGTCGGCCAGCGCCCGCGTGCCGGTCGTCTCGTACTGCACGGTCGGCACCGAGCCGAGCGTCAGCACCACCTCGGGCAGCACGCAGCGGGCCATGCTCACGCCGGCGATGGTGAAGGCGATGCTGATCGGCGGGTGGGTGTGGATCACCGCCCGCACGTCCGGCCGCTCCTCGTAGCAGGCCAGGTGCATCGCCATCTCGCTGGTCGGCTGCCCCTTGCCGCGCACCTTGCGGCCCTGGCGGTCGATGACCACCAGCTCGTCGTCGGTGAGGAAGCCCTTGTGGCAGCCGGCCTGGGTGCAGAGGATGTTGCCGTCCGGCAGCAGCGCCGACAGGTTGCCATCCATCGCCACGAGCAGGTTGCGCTCGTAGCAGAGGTGGCTGAAGCGGACGATCTCCTCGCGGAGCTTGTGCTCGGGGACGGGTCGGCTCATGCGGGTCTCGGAGGGAGGGGGGCGGCCCCCGGAGGGTGGAGGACGGCGCTGCTGCCTATCGCTCGTCGTCGCGCTCGGCCTTGCGCGTGCGGCCCATCAGCGCCATCAGCGCGGCCGCGACGGGCTTCTCCTCGTAGAGCATCAGGTAGATCTCCTCGGTGATGGGCATCTCCACGCCCTCGCGCAGGGCCAGCTCGCGCGCGCTGCGGGTGGTGATGACGCCCTCGGCCACCTCGCCCAGCTCGGCCAGGATCTCGGGCAGCTGCCGCCCCTTGCCCAGGCCCAGGCCGACCCGCCGGTTGCGGGACAGGTCGCCCGTGCAGGTCAGCACCAGGTCGCCGATGCCCGCCAGCCCCGACAGCGTCAGCGGGTTGGCGCCGCGGGCCACCGCCAGCCGGGTGATCTCGGCCAGCCCGCGGGTGATGAGCGCCGCCCGCGCGTTCAGCCCGGCGCCCATGCCGTCGGCCACGCCGCAGGCGATGGCGATCACGTTCTTGAGCGCCCCGCCCAGCTCGGCGCCCACCACGTCGGTCGTGTAGTAGGCCCGCATCGCGCCGCCGTGCAGGGCCTCGCTGACCAGGTCGGCCGGCGCCTTGTGGTGGCCGGCGACCACGACCGCCGTCGGCAGGCCGCGGCCCACCTCCTTGGCGAAGGAGGGCCCGGCCAGGAAGGTCAGCCGCCCGTGCAGGGCCGGGGGCAGCGCCTCCTCCAGCACCTCGTTCATCGTCATCAGGCTGCCGGTCTCGATGCCCTTGCTGGCGCAGCAGATGACGGCGTCCTCGGGCAACAGCGGCGCCGCCTGGGCCATCACCGCGCGCACCACCTGGCTGGGCACCACCTCCAGCACCACCGCCGCGTCCTGCAGCGCCCAGGCCATGTCGCCGCCCACCGACAGCGAGGCCGGGAAGCGCGCCCCGGGCAGGTAGCGGGCGTTCTCGCGGGCCTGCTGCATGGCCGCGGCGCGGGCGGGGTCGTGGTCCCACAGGCGGACCTGCTCGTTGGTGCGGGCGAGCTGGAGGGCCAGGGCGGTGCCCCACGAGCCGGCCCCGAGGACGGCGCAGCGCATGGTGGTTCCTGTCGAGGAGAGGGATGCGGGAGAGGAGGAGCGCAGCCTACCAGGGGAGGGGCCACGCCCCGGCGAGAGGATCCTGCGCCCGCAGCCCGACACGCCGATGAACCGCGCCCGGTGCCCCGCCGGCCGCCGGCATGCGTACGACCTCGGCCGCCCAGGGCCGGTGGTCACCGCCTCGGGAGCACCGAGCCCGGGGCCTGGCGGCGGTCGGTCCACCTGGATCCTACTGGGGCACCAGGTCGCCTTCCTCCAGGGGTCCGGACCACCAGTCCTGGGACCAGGACGCGGCCTCCGAGCCGATGGTGAGCACGGTTCCCGGCCCCCCCGGGTTGTCCAATGCCATGAAGGTGGTCGCGTCGGGGTGACCCGCGTCGTCCTCGGCGTCGTCCACCAACGCCTGCCAGTCCTCCGACAGGCTCGGCGTCGTACTCCGCACGCGGGTGAGCCAGAAGTCCACACCGTTTCCGTCGAGGGCGCCCGACACCGTGCCGCGAGCTTCGACGGGCTGGACCACGACGTTGAAGTCCAGCCAGACGCGACTGGCTGGCCCAGCTCTGCATGGGTAGATCGCCTCCTCGCTACCATCGGCGACCCAGTCGACGATGGACAGACTGCCGGGCCATCCGCCCCCCAGGCTGACCTCGGACTCGGCCACACCGTCCAGAGAGCTGGCCCAGGTCACCGCGCCGTATGAGATGATGGCGTCATACCACTCCCACAGCTCGTACGATGAGACCGGGGCCGTGTCCTCGTCGAAGGGGGTCTCGACCTCGCGACACAACTCCACGGTGGACGTGCCGCCGTCACCGGTGGCGCCAGTGGTGCCGGTCGGGCCGGTGTCGTCCTCGGTATCGGGCTCGGAGCAGGCGAGCACGGGGAGGAGCAGGGCGAGTTTGTGCATCACAAGCTCCTATGGCGTGTTGAGGATGACCCAGTCACGGTTGGCGGCACCCTTGGGGCCGGCAGACCCGCCCACCAGGCAGGAATAGGGGCTGGAGAAACCCGTGCACCACTCCTCCCTGATCCCGTAGGCATGCACCGCCGTGAGGTACTGCGAGGTGCAGTGGGTGCCGACACAGTAGTAGTGCGGGCCGCCGGACGTGCCCCTGCCCGCAGACGTGGTGAAGTAGGCCATGTTGCTGCTCAACTCGTCCACGGCTCCGACCGCGTGGTGCTGGTGCTTGCCGTACAGGTCCACCCAGCCATACGGCGGTAGCCGGCTGAAGGTGTCGACGGTGGTCAGGCTGTCGTCTGAGATCTGGGTGCTGGTGCAGTCGTAGTTCGTTCGCGGATAGCCGCGGATGTGGTCGTCCAGCCCTTCGTAGCCGGAGTCGGCCAGGGCTGTGATGGGCATCCAGCCCACGGCGGTAGGGGGCGTGATCAGCCGCACGACGGCGTAGTCGGCGTGGTCGGGCTCGCCCAGATCCCAGTCCCAGTCCGGGTCCGCTGCCCGTTCCACCCAGGTGCTGCACTGGGCAGCACCGCTCCCCGAGGTGTTCTCGTCCAGGTTCTCGTGGGTGCACCAGACCTGGTAGCGGGCGGGCTCATTCACGCAGTGGGCTGCCGTCAGCATCCACTCATCGTCGACCATGGTGCCCGTGCAGGAGCCGGTGGCCAGGTGGAGCACCTTGCGGCCTGTGCCGTCCAGAGGTGCATCGACCGGGTCCAGCTCCGCACCGTCCAGGTCCAGCCGGGCCGTGAGGTAGTCGGATCCGTACCAGCACCTCCAGCTCGAGTAGGTCATCGGCTCCAGCGTCCGTGCCACCCCCGCGTCCGGCGGGGTCTCCCAGGCCGCCACGGCGCGCTCCCCCTCCTCCGCGCCGAAGAGGGCCTCGACCTCCCGGTCGTCCTCCTCCCGCAGCTCCTGCGCCTTGTCGTAGTCGACATGGACCAGCACCCAGCGGCGGCCGTACACGTCCAGCCGCTCTGCGCTGCCGACGCCGAAGTAGACCTCGGGGTCAGGGTCCATGCCGGTGAGCACCAGGTCGGGCACGATGGTCTCGCTGGCCAACGGCTCCTCCCGCTCTTCGGCGAACAGCTCCTGCCCGTCGTAGGCCCAGGTCAAGGCACCCTCGGTCACCTCGGCCGGCGTGTCCAGGTCGGCCGGCAGGGCGTAGTAGAAGTGCCCCTCGTCGACGTAGACCCGCTCGATCCCCAGGTCCGCCTCCCGGATGGCGGCCATCACCTCCGCCTCTTCAGGGCTGAGATCCTGTCCCTGGGCGCGTCCCCCCACGGCGAGCGCCGTGCTCAGGACAAGGATCGCGCGGAGCGCGGCTGCTGGCTGCTGGCTGCTGGCTGCTGGTGCAAGTTCACTCCCTCCCAAGGGGTCAACGGCATCGTAGGCGGGCACGAGTTCCGTGTCGACCGCAATCACTGCGCCCGGACTCATCGTCGCACCCCACACGAGACCGGAAGCTCCCGCCGCCGCCGCGGCGGATGGGCGGACCGAGCCATGACTGGCGGGAGTCAGGCACGAGTTGCTCCGAGGGCCCGCGTCGCCGCACTCCCCAGGCGAGACGGCCACCGCTCCCGTCGAGGCGTGCAGGCGAGCAGGAGCGCCGCCGGGCAGAGATGGGCCACGCCCAGGCGATAGGATCCCGCACCATCACCCCGAGGCCCCCGTGACCCGCGCCCTGTGCCCCGCCTGCCGCCAGCCCATGGCCGAGGAGCGCTACCCCGGCCACTACGGCCGCAAGGTCGAGCTGGACGTCTGCCACGCCTGCAACGCGCTGTGGTTCGACAAGCTGGAGAACCTGGGCCTGACCGCCGGCGGCGTGCTGGAGCTGCTGCAGTCCATGCACGCCCGGCACCAGGAGCGCCTGCTCGTCCTGCCCTCGCTCCTGCGCTGCCCGCGCTGCGACGGCGCCCTGCGCAGCTCCCGCCGCCGCACCCACGCCATCGAGTACACCGTGCACGACTGCCCCCAGGGGCACGGCCACTTCATCACCTTCTTCGAGCTGCTCCGCGAGAAGGACTGCGTGCGCCCCCTGCGCGGCGAGAAGCTCAAGGAGCTGCGCAAGCAGGTGCAGAGCGTGAACTGCTCCAACTGCGGCGCCCCCGTCGACCTGCACAGGACCGCCGCCTGCACCCACTGCGGCGCCGCGCTGGCGCTGTTGGACCCCGACGCCATGGCCGAGACCCTGGCCCGGCTGTCCGCCGAGCACGGCCGCAAGAGCAACCCCGACGGCGACCAGGTCGCGGTGGACATGGCGCTCGACCGCCTGCGCGCCGAGCGCACCTTCCGGATGCACGAGCAGATCGACCGCCAGTACGGCCGCACCGCCGGGGGCTGGGACCTGGTCGGCACGGCGCTGGGGGCCGTGATGCGCCTGCTGTCCCCGTCCTGAGCGCGCGGGGCCCCTACAGCCGCACCCGCAAGTCCAGCTCCGCGCGGTAGACGGGGATGGCCGCCTCGCAGGAGTGGTCGAAGTCGACCTCGATCATGTCGCCGTGCCCCTGGAGCTGGAACCAGGGCATCGGCTCGGCCGAGGCCAGGTGCAGGGCGTCGAAGTCCCCGCCCTCCACCTGCAGCCAGCGGAAGCCCGCCGCCTGGAAGTCCCCGTGCTCCCGGGCGTGGCTGGGGCCGTCCACCTCCTGCACCCCGTCGGCGCCGGCCACCCACAGCGTGCCCTGCGGTGGCAGGGCCAGGTAGGGCACACCGCTGATGTGCACGTCCAGCACCAGCCCCTCGCCGTCCACCCGCGGCACCAGGTCCAGCTCCAGGTCGTCGGCGGGGCAGCCGTGCTCGGCGCTGCCGGCCAGCAGCAGGTGCAGCCCGGGCGAGGGGTCGGCCGCCAGGGGCTCGGTGCCGTCGCTGCGCGCGAAGACCAGGAGCACCGGCAGGTCCACCACGCCCTGGCCCAGGTCGGTGGCCACGGAGAGCGAGCGTGCGCCGTGCTCGACCCGAAGGCCGGGCGCGGAGGGGTCCGCCGAGAGCACGACCCGCAGGGAGGGGTCCTGGCGCCAGGCCCAGGCCGGGCCGCGGGCGTCGAGGATGGGGAAGAAGTCGTCCGCCGGGTGGGAGGAGGAGGGGAGTTCGTCCACCGACGAGGCCGGGACCGCGCGGTCCAGCTCGGTACAGGCGGTGGAGGCGAGGGTGAGCAGGCAGGGCAGGAGGGTGCGCATGCCGGCCGGCAAGGCATCGGCCATGCCGGCGCCAACCTGCTGCAATTCCTACAGATGACCCGCCAGTCCGCCAGCCCGCCGGCACCCCCCCTGCCGGCCCGCCGGCACCCCCTTCACCGGTCCAGGTAGCCCAGCTCCTCCAGGGCCTGCCGCATCTTCGGGTCCATCTCGCCCTCCGAGGCCGTCAGCGCCCCCGCCGGAGTGGCCGCCTCCCAGCTCCGCCGCGCCTCCTCCAGCGCCGGCGGCAGCGCCTCCGGGCGCTCCTCGCCGGGATCCGCCGCCAGGTCGAAAGCCACCGGCGTGGCCGACACATCCGGATCCCACATCCCCTTCTGGACACCATCGGGCGTCAGCGCCAGGTCGCCCTCGCGCTGGCTCACCAGCGGCCCGCCGCCTCCGCCCTGCACCGGCCAGGGGTGTGTGACACCCACTGCGTCCGTGACCAGGTCGGCCAGCGCCTCGCCCGGCAGCAGGGCCGGCAGGGGCGGCAGGTTCCAGCCCACGAAAGGCACCCGCGTGAGCGGCTCCCACAGCCCCGCCTCGTGGCCCAGGGCGCCGTGCTCGCCCAGCAGCTCGCCGTGGTCGCTGGTGATCACCAGGGCCGTCTGTGCAAGGTGCGGGCGCAGGGCGCGCAAGAGCAGGCCCAGCCGCTCGTCGGTGTCCTCGACCGCGGCGTGGTAGGCGCGGAAGTACAGCGTCTCCTCGACCGGGCCGCCCTCGCGCACCTCGGGGATGCCCAGCGCGCCGTCCCGGCCCAGGTCCTGGCGCGCGATCCCCCAGTTCTTCCGGCTGCGCTCGCCCGGCGACAGCGGGTGGTGGGGCCCCATCAGGTGCAGGTACAGGAAGTGCCGCTCCTCGGGCCCCCAGCGGCCGACCTCCTGCACGGCGCGGGTGACCAGCGCCTCGTCCTCGCCCCACTCCCAGCGGTGGAAGCCCCGGCCGAAGCCCAGCCCCTGGCCCAGCATCCGGTTGCCGTACAGGCCGGTGTTCTGGAAGCCGGCCTCGGCCAGCACCTCGGCCAGCAGCGGCGTGGCCGGCAGCGGCGGGTAGCTCTGCTTCGCGGCGTCCATCTCCTTGGGGAAGGGGAAGTCCCAGCCGTGGCGGCGCACCGGCATGCCCGTGAACAGGCTGACCACGCTGGGCGCCGTCCAGGTGCTGGGGGCCCAGGCCCAGGTGCGCTGGGCGCCGGTCGCCGCGAGTCCGTCCAGGGTCGGCGTGCGCGCCCGCCGCAGCGCGTCCTCGCGCAGGGTGTCGACGATCACCACGACCACGTGTCGCAGCGCGCCCGCCGGCACGGGCGAGGTCGGCGTCACGCGCTCGTGGACGGTCAGGCTCGGCGTGTAGCGGACCCGGGGCGCGTCCGCGGCCGGCGGAGGAGGCGCCGGGGGCTCGGTCTTGCAGGCCAGCAGCAGCAGCGCGAGGGAGGGGATCATGGTCCGGCGGCGAGGGGGCCTCAGCCCGCCTCCTCCCACTCCTCGAAGTAGTCGATGCGGCGACGGTCGGTGCTGGCCAGGCGCGCCCGGGTGCGGGCCCACTCGCGCAGCTCCTTGAGCTTGTCGTCCATCGTGACCGCCAGCGGGACCAGGTCCCGGCAAGCGTCGACCAGGTCGCCGTCGTCCAGCGTCCGCCCCTCGGCGAAGGCCGCGAACAGGCCCTCGGTCACCACCTGCTCCAGCTCGGCCCCGCTGAACTTCTCGGTCTCCTCGGCCAGGGCCGTGAGATCGAAGGCGTCGGGGTCGCGGCCGCGGCGGCGCAGGTGGATCTCGAGGATCTGCAGCCGCTCGTGCACGTTGGGCAGGTCGACGAAGAAGATCTCGTCGAAGCGGCCCTTGCGCAGCAGCTCGGGCGGCAGCACCCGCACCTCGTTGGCGGTGGCGACGACGAAGACCGGCGCCTGCTTCTCCTGCATCCAGGTCAGGAAGGTGCCCAGCCCCTCGCCGCCGCGGGCGCCCTGGGACATGAAGCCCTTCTCCAGCTCGTCGATCCACAGCACCACGGGCGCCAGGCTCTCGGCGATCTTGATGGTGTTGCGCAGGCCCTGCTCCTCGTCGCCGCTGGTGAAGACCGCGGCCACGTCCAGGCGCAACAGCGGGAAGCGCCACAGGTCGGCGACCGCCTTGGCCATCAGCGACTTGCCGCAGCCCTGCACGCCCAGCATGAACAGGCCCGAGGGCTGGGGCAGGCCGAAGTCGCGCGCCGCCTGCCCGAAGGCCATCCGCCGCTGGTGCAGCCAGCGCTTGAGGTTGTCCATGCCGCCGACGTCGGAGATCGAGCCCGTGCGGTCCCAGAACTCCAGGTAGCGGCTCTTGCGGATGGCCTGGCGCTTCTCGGTGACCAGCTCGGTCAGGTCCTGGTCGGTGAAGCGGCCGCCGGCCAGCAGGATGCGGGCGTACAGCCGCTTGATCTCCCGCTCGGTCAGGCCCAGGCTGCCGCCGACGAACTGCTCGAAGCGCTCCTCGGGCAGCTCGATGCCCTCGGCCTTGGCCAGCACGCCCAGCAGTCGCCCGATCTCGGGGCGGGAGGGCAGGGGCAGGTCCAGGATGGCCGTGTCCTTCTCCAGCTCCGGCGGCAGGGCCATGGCGTGCCCGACCATGACCACGGCCTGCCCGCGTGGGCCCATGACCTGGGCCAGGTCCCGCAGCAGGCGCACGACCCGCGGGTCCCGCACGTAGGGGTGCAGGTCGAAGAACAGGAAGACGGCCCGCTCGCTCACCTTGTGGGCGTGCACCAGCGCGTCGTCGGCCAGGCGCGTCCCCGGCACGAGCTGACCGTCCGGCCCGGCCAGGCCCGTGGTGGCGCGCCAGCGGTACAGGGCCAGCCCCTCGGCCTTGGCCGCCTTCTCCAGGCCGCGCTCCACCCGCTCCTCCTCGTGGGTGAGGAGCTGGATCAGCGGGTACCGGGCCTTGACCAGCAGGACCAGGTTCTGCAGCGTGTCCTTCACGGCGTGTCCTTCACGGCGTGTCCCTCATCGCGGGCCCCTCAGACCAGGTCGGCGAAGCGGTCGCGGTGGTGGCGGAAGACCGAGTAGCCGACCGTGATCGACAGGGCGGACATGACCACGATGACGATGACCGAGTGCGGGTGCGGCAGGCGCTGGTTGAGCACCAGCTCGTGGAAGACGCCGACCAGGTGGGCCAGGGGGTTGAGCAGCAGGAAGAGCTTGTACTTCTCGGGGTAGCTGCTGGCCGGGTAGAAGATGGGGGTCACGAACATCCACAGCAGCAGCACGGCCTTGACCCAGTGCACCGTGTCCTTGAAGTAGACGGCGGTCACCGAGAGCAGCAGGCCCACGCCCAGCACGAAGACGGCCTCGACCGCCACGGCCAGGGGCACCAGCAGGAAGTGCCAGGACAGGCCGCGCCCCAGCGCGATGGTGGCCAGGGCCAGCAGCCCCAGGCGGATGCACTGGTTGAGCACGGCGCTGGCGATGACGTGGCCGGGCAGCACGACGGCCGGGAAGTTGACCTTCTTGATGAGGTGGCCGTTCTCGGTCACCGAGGTCGCGGCGCGGGCCAGCCCGTCGGAGACGGCGTACCAGGTCACCATCCCGCAGAACAGGAACAGCGCGTAGTGCGTGCCCGAGCCACCCTCGACGAAGCGCACGCCGATGAGCACGTGGAAGACGAAGGTGTAGGTCACCAGCTCCAGGAACGGGGTGACCACCGTCCAGAAGAAGCCCAGCGAGCTGCCCGTGTAGCGGTGCTTGAGATCGCGCAGGACGAAGGCCCACAGCAGCGAGCGCTGCTGCCACAGCGAGCGCAGGCCCTGCGAGATGGCCAGGCCCCCCTCCTCCTGCACCGAGGGCGGCGGCGTCAGCACCGGGGCGCTCCTCGGTCCCGGCGCCGGCCCGGCGGCGGGCGCACCGGGCGGCAGGCGAGACAGCGAGGGACGGGGGGCAGGAGAGGCCACGGGCCCCAGGGTAGCGCATCGGTCCGCCCACCGACAGCGAGGCGGCGGCTCACGGCAGGAAGCGGGCGCGCTCCGCCGGCGAGGGGATGCGGCAGCTCTCGACCCGGCCGAAGACCCGGTGGCGGATGCGGGCGAAGGCCCGGTAGCCCAGGTCGAAGAGCGGCGCGGGCAGGATCCGCAGCAGCGCGGCCGCCCGCCAGGGCCAGGGCAGGTAGGCGCAGATCCCCAGCACGGCGCGGCTGTACCAGGCGACCCGCTCGCGCCCGCCGGGCCCGACCTCGACCAGCACCAGGCTGTCCAGGCCCGGGGGCCAGCGGGGCTGCCGCGCCCGCACGGCTGCGGCGGTCGGGCCCTGCAGCGGCGCGAACACCAGGCGCCCGTCGCGGTCGTGGTCGAGCAGCCACTGGACCGTGTGGTCGCAGAAGCCGCAGTCTCCGTCGTAGAGGACCATCGGCGGCGGGGCGGAGCGAGGCGCGGTCACGGCCAGAAACTACCCGCCGGCCGCGCGGGGGCCAGCCCTCTCGGCGGCACGCATCATCCCCCGGCCTCGCGCAGCACGCGGAAGCCGCCGCACATCGCCTGCACGAAGGGCATCTGGGGCTCCAGCTCCTCCATGGTCCAGCGCATCGCCTCGAAGATCTGGTCGACCGAGGGCACCAGGTTGATGGGCGAGAGCCTCCGGCCCAGCGGGAAGTACAGGTGGGCGTAGGGCAGGTTGGCCTTGACGTTGGGCCGCGCCACCTGCTGCAGCGGCAGCCAGGCCAGCGTGCGCGGCGAGGGCGAGAAGCAGTCCATCGCCAGCACGAAGGGGTTGCGCCGCGTGATGCGCCCGGCCATCACCTCGGCGTAGGCCGGGCGGGCCGGCACGTTGTTGACGATGCCCCCCTCGGTCAGCCGCGTGATGCCGTACTGGCCGTACAGCGTGTCCAGCAGCCGCTTCATGCGCTGGTCGTCGCGGTAGATGTCGTAGTGGATCACCCCGGGCACGGCCGAGCTGAAGCCGGCGGCGTCCAGGCAGTCGGCCTCCATCGTCAGCGGGTCGGCGCCAAAGACCACCTCGCGCAGGGCGGCGGGGTTCTCCACGAAGTCGCGGAAGATGCCCACCAGCCGGGACATGCGCGCCACCCGCGAGGCGCGCAGCACCACGCCGGGCTGGGCGGCGTCGTCCATGAAGTGCTCGTACCAGTCGAGATCGTGCTTGAGCGCCTCCACCGTGATGCCAGTCGTCACGATGAGCAGCGGGATCTCCATCGTCCGGAAGGTCAAGGGCTCGCCCTGCGCGTCGCGCAGCAGGCTGCCGATGGCCGCCCGCAGGTACAGGCGCAGGGTGGCGGGGATGCCGTAGCGGCTGTCGGCCTGGAGCACCCGGAAGACCTTCTGCCAGGACAGCCGCCGCGCCGCCGCGAACATCGGCGCCCCGTCGAAGATGCGGCGCCGCGCGCGGAACAGGCTCATCAGCGAGCCGATGCTGGTGCCCGCCAGCAGCTCGGGCTGCAGGCCGCTGCGGTGCAGCAGCGTGAAGGCGCCCGGGTAGCCGTAGCCGGCCCCGCCGCCGCCGCCGGAGACCACCACGAGCTGGCGGGTCGTGACCTCGGCCTCCAGGCTGTCACGGTCCAGGGTGCAGCTCTCCAGCACGCGGCGGCGCTGCTGGCGGGTGGCGGCCACCAGCGCCGGCAGCGCGCGGATGGCCCCCCACAGCGTGTCGTCGCCGCCCCCGGCCGCCAGGTGGGGCCGCAGCGCCTCCAGCACCCGCCAGCGGTGGGGCGCCAGGCTCTCCGACAGGTCCACGTCCTCGCCGTCGACGTTGCGCACCTCGGTCAGGCGCGCGAAGGACAGCACGTAGCGCAGGGCCTCGACCAGCTCGGGGCCCACCTCGCCCTTGCGGGCCAGGTCGCGGCGCACCACCTCCTGCTCGAGCTCGTCGAGGGGCTTGCGCAGCTCGAGGTGGCGGGCGGCGTCCATTCGTGCCGGGGGAGGGCGGGGGGCCGGCAGCGTAGTCCCTCGGGACCGGCCGCGAAGTGACCAACGGTCAGGATCGGGTCAAGGAGGCGGCACCGCCCACCCGGGATCGCGCCGTGCGCTACCAGCCCCCCCTCTTCCGGCCGCCCAGCGAGGCGCGCAGCTACATCCTGCAGGCCACCATCGGCTGCTCCTGGAACAACTGCACCTACTGCGACATGTACCGCAGCAAGGCCTTCCACCTGCGGCCGGTGGAGGAGTGCCTGCAGGACATCGCCATGGCCGGCCGCGCCTACGGCCCCCGGGTCGAGAAGGTCTTCATCGCCGACGGCGACGCGCTGGTGATGCCCATGGAGCACTGGGAGCCCCTGCTGCGGGCCCTGCCGGCGGCCTTCCCGCGCCTGCGGCAGGTGAGCTGCTACGCCATGGCCCGCAACGTGCTCGACAAGAGACCCGAGGAGCTGGCCCGCCTGCGCGCCCTGGGCCTGGGCCTGCTGTACATGGGCCCCGAGTCCGGCGACGAGCCCACCCTGCGCCGCCTGGCCAAGCAGCCGCGGCCGGCCGGCGCCGAGCGTGACCAGGACTACCTCTTCGACGCCCATGTCGCCGCGGCGCGGGCGGCCCGGCAGGCCGGCCTCGACCTCTCCGCCATCTTCCTGCTCGGCGCCGGCGGGGTGGAGCGCAGCGCCGAGCACGCCCTCGGCAGCGCCCGCCTGGCCACCGCCATGGACCCCCGGTACCTGGCCGCGCTGACGCTCACCGTCGTGCCCGGCACCCCCCTGGACCGCACCGCCGACCACCGCGGCTGGCGGCTGCCCGACGTGCCCGGCCTGCTGCGCGAGCTGCGCACCTTCGTCGACCTGGCGCGGCCGACCCGGGCCCTCTTCCGCACCAACCACGCCAGCAACCACCTGCCGCTGGGGGGAGAGCTCCCCCGCGACCGGGCCCGCATCGTCGAGGTGATCGACCGCGCGCTGCGGGGCGAGATCGAGCTGCGCGAGGAGGGCGAGCGCGGGCTGTGAGGTGCCCTCGACGCCCTCATCGCCACCTGCTCCCGCCTCCCCCGGTGTGCAGGTTTCACCTGACCCGGAGGTCCACGTCGTCTCACCCGCCCTGCTGCTGCTTCCTTCCTCGTCGCCTGCGGCGGAGAGGGGGTCAGCTCCGAGCGAGAAGCAGAGATGGCCTACCTCGGCCCGGACGGCGCCCTGATCCAGGGCATGGAGCTCGGCTTCGACGGCTTCCACGCCGCCTCCAGCGCCAACATCGACCCGCAGAGCGCCGATGGAGACGTCTCGGGAACGTTGACGGTGACGGGCCAGGTGGACCAGGGAAGCTCGGACAACAAGGGGCTGAGGCTGGAGCTGTCGCTGGAAGAGTACATCGACGGGTCGATCTGGACGAGGACGACAGAGACGACGACGACCTGGTCGTGACCCGCTGGACCGACACCGGGGACGGGCTGCCCAGCTTCGACCTCCAACTCAAGGACATCCCCGACGGCACGCTCACCGGCAACCTCGATGGCAGCTTCGACATGCGCGGCGACATCGAAGGACCCGTGACCCTCGCCCTGACCCTGGACGGGCTGCTCGAAGACGACGGCCAGGGGGGGACGCAGCGGGTCCCGGGCTCGACGGCGGTCCGCGGCACGGCCACCGGGCCTTCGGGCGGCGTCTACGCGATCGACCTCCAGCTCTGAGCCCGCGTTGGCAAGGGTGGGCGACCGCGCGCTGCGGGGCGAGATCGAGCTGCGGGAGGAGGGCGAGCGGGGGCTGTGAGGGGCGCCCCCCGTGACTTGACCAACCTGGTCAGGACCGCTACCCTCGGCACATGAAGCCCGTGAACATCTACGACGCCAAGACCCACCTCTCCGAGCTGGTCCAGCGTGCCGCGGCGGGCGAGGAGATCGTGATCGCACGCAACGGGAAGCCAGCCGCTCGCCTGGTCGCGTTGGCGGCACCGCCCGCGCGTCGGCCCGGCGGCTGGGAGGGCCGGGTCTGGGTCGCCCCCGACTTCGACGAGGCGGACGCCACGATCGCGGCCCTCATGCACGGCGGAGACAGCCCCGGATGAGGCTCCTGCTCGACAGCCATGTCTTCCTGTGGTGGAAGGCCGCGGACCCGCGCCTCTCCCCCGCGATGGTGCACGCGATCGCCCTGGCAGACGAGGTCTACGTGAGCGCCGCCACCGCGTGGGAGCTGGGTCTCAAGGTCAGCCTCGGGAAGCTCCGGCTGCCCGAGCCCGTGGAAGACGGCATCGTGGCCGCCGGGTTCACGGAGCTGCCTGTGCACTTCCGCCACACACGACTGGCCACCGTCCTGCCACCCCACCATCACGACCCCTTCGACCGGATGCTCGTGGCGCAGGCCCTGTGCGAGGGTCTCACGTTGATGACGCACGACGACAAGATCGCCCGGTACGAGGTGGCGGTGCTGCGCGTTCCCTGACCGGCCGGGGAGACGGGCCCGCGCGCGCACGAGGTCGCCGTGCACCCGGGTGGGAGCACACCTGGAGGCAGCTCACCGGAAGCATGGAAGGATGCGTATCTTCGCTCACCGCACGCCATGCGGCCCGCCGGATGGGGCATGGGGGCAACACCGGGTGCGGATGGAGGCGCCGTCGATCAGGCCCCCCCGGCCGCGGAGACCACCTCGCGAAGCTGCGGGCTCGCGAGGTAGCGCGTGTCCCGTCCCTGGCCCCTCCGGGAGATCAAGCCGGCATCCATGAGTCGCCGGAGGTCGGCGCTGGCCGTGGCCGACGAGACCTCGGCCTCGGTGGAGTACGAGGCCCGGTCGACGCCGCCGAAGAGGCTCTGCTCCAGCGCGATGACGAGCCTGTCCGGCCAGCCGCGGGCCGCCACCAGCTCATCGAGCGCGGCCCAACGAAGGGCGGCGCGGTCGAGCGTCGCGAGCCGCTCGTTGGCCTGGACCCGGTGGGCCTCGATGCAGAAGGCCAGCCATGGGTCCGCGCTCCGCCCAGGCTGGTAGTGGCCGCCCTGGACCTCGCGAAGCACGTCGTAGTAGCGCCCGGTGTCTCGGGACAGGTGCTCCTCGATCGAGCCCAGCTCCGGCGAGAGCACGCCGTCCCTGGCCAGGACCAGCGACTGGAGGATGCGAGACAGGCGCCCGTTGCCGTCGCGGAAGGGGTGGATGGACACCAGGTGGAGGTGCGCCATCGCCGCGCGCACCACCACCGGGGTGTCCAGGTCTCCCGCCGAGAGCCACTCCACCAGCTCATCCACCAGCGCCGGAACCTGGTCCGCCTCGGGGGCTCGGTAGGCGACGCCACCGCCCGGCGCCGTGACCAGGACGGGACCCGTCCGCCAACGACCGGGGCTTCCCGCGGGCTCGCTCGCGCAGGCCTCGAAGTGCAGGTCCAGGAGCAGGCGGTCGCTCCAGCGGAACGACGGATCGTCGGCCAGCACGGCCACGTGCTGCATGGCCAGGGCGTAGCCGCCCACCGCACGCTGGTCCCTGTCGGCCGCTGCGACCCGGCCCTCGACGACGGCGGCCGCGACCTCCGCGGAGACGTGGTAGCCCTCGATGGCGGTCGAGCTGCGCGCGGTGGCGGCCCGCGCCTGGCGACGAAGCTGGCCCACCCACGGGGTCGCCCTCGAGACCTCGTGTCCCAGGCGGCGCCGCAGAGCATCCAGCGCCGCGAGGGTCTCGAGGTGGGGGGTGATGTCGGGAGTGGTATACAGCATCAGACGATTTTACGTCTGAACGCATGATGGTGCAACCGGGGCACGGAAGGGCAGCTTCGGAACGGCTCGCCAAGAAGCCGTCCGCGGCCTCTTGGTGGGTGCCATGGCCTGGCTGCTGTGGAGGGCGTTCGAGGTGGACAGCTGGGCCTGGTCGCCGGCGACCCCCGCCCCCTGCGAACCGCGCATGCGGCTGCGGACCGTTGTGACGGCCCCGGCGACGCTGGAAGTGCTCGAGTCGCTGAATCGCCCAGAGCGCGGGCCGCCGGCACGGGCCGAGGAGCCGGCCGAGGCCTGAAGCGCGGGGCGCGACGGGCGGGGAGGGATGCGCCTCGAGCGCGCGGCGGACGACACGAGACCGCATGAAGGGGCCATCGCGTGCCCCAGGCCCCGGTCTGTCGCCTTCGATGGAGGCGCGACCGAGGGTCGCGGTCCCCTGACAGGGTGAACGCGACCAGCCTGATGCTGCCTACCCCCAAATTCCCCTGCCGAGCCGGTCCCAGCGATTGCTGCGCAGCCTCAGGGGCTCGCCGGTGCCGAGCACGCGGTCGGCCGTCGCCTGGTCGAAGCCCTCGAAACCCACGACGATGCGGTGGTCGAGGAGAGCGAGGGGGGAGGTCACGGTCAAATGCCATCGTGCCAGGTCGGGAGGTGCAGTTGCGGACCCGCCCATGTCCCAGCATCGGAAGGTCCACCGGGCTGGCCGGGCTGCTCGTTCAAGTCGGTCCGTGTTAGAAACCCTTCGCCCGGCGCGTGCCCGGCGCGCCCCTCACGCCCTCGGCAGCACCTTGGAACTCGCTTTCGCCATCCTCTGCATCACCGCCGCCATCGTGGCCGCGCTCGCGCTTCTGCGAGAACATACAACCAAACCGCCGCCCTTCGACGACGAAGCTGGCGTTCTGCCACCGAAACCACCCACACGGCACGGTGCCGGAGGCAGGGGTCGCGTGGTCTCGGCGGGACCCCCGGGGTCCGCTCGACCGACTTCGCCGCCCGCAGCGGTCGCCACCGATGGCAGATCGACCGTCACTATTAGGGCCTCCGCGTCATCCGAGCCGACTCGCCGTGCGGCAACCCCATCGACTGCACGCTGGATCCCCGCCGGCGAGGAGGTCATCGTCGCCGGCCACCGCCTCCCGGGGGGAATGCTGTACGTGGGCAGCGGGCTGCGGGCGATCGCGCCCTACCGCGACGTCGAGCCGTCGCTGATCGATCCCCTCCTGCCCGTCCAGCCAGGCCCCGCGAGCGCGACCGGCGAGGGCATGGGCTATTGGCCGACGTACGCCGACATCACGCCGGAGCACCGCGCCGGGTTCCTCCAGTGGCTCGCCGATGGCCGCAAAGCCCCCGATGCCTACATCGGGTACGTATTCCTCTTCTTCTATGGCCTCGAACGCCGCGCGTTCCACGACCCCGCCAATGCGGCCGACCCGAACGGCCTGTCGAGCATCGTCGCGGAGGTCGAACGCCTGCGGAGCCTCTACAGCGGGAACAGTTCCTTCGCTGGGTATGCCGCTGGTTTCCTAAACTTCTGCCGCTTCCGTTCTGGCGACGTGGGTGGGAACCTCCGCTCTGGCCTCTTCGGATGGGAGGTCCCGGCCGACGTTCGGCTTCGACTCGGCCAGTTCGCCGCCGCGAAGACTCCCATTCCCGCCGATCTGGCGTTCGCATGGGCGTGCAACCTGCCCTCGGCTCCGAGGCGGACGCCGGCCACGCGTTGCCAGGGGGAGTTCCGCGAACTGTTCGCGATCCGGTACGAGCGCGAGTGCGCGCCGGGCGTCGTGTTGAAGAACAAGGGCCCCATGCTCTCTCTCTCCTACCGTCCGGCCAGCCCTGGCTTCGGCGGCGCCATCGAACAGCGGGTGCGCGACGTATGCGACGTGACCAAGGCCAATGAAGGTGCTGGCGAACGCCTTGCCGCTCTGGCCGATCGCTGCGTGGAGGACCTCGACGCCTATAGTCGCTGGTTGGGCCGGAACGCGAATGCGGACGGTCAGGCACTCGCCGGTGTCGCCCTACTGCCGCGGGACCTCTTGCAGCGGCACGGGGCCCCGGCCCTCGCCGACCTCCGGCAATGGCTGGGCGAGTACGTGCCGCACGATCGACCACTCGTCACCGGGGCATCGGAAGTGCTCGCGCGATGGCAGCCGGGTGTCGGCCAGAGGGTGACGAAAGGCGATGCGACCTTGCTGATGGCGCTGCTCGAAAAGATGGGTTTTGGCATGGAGCCGGATGTGCGATTCGGTGGGCCGTCTCCATCACCGGCGGGCCAGATCGCCCTGTTCCGAGTTGATTCCGACTTCTCGGCACCGACCGCCGAATACTCGGGTGTCACGACCTTGCTGCGCTTCGCCGCCGCGGTGGCGGGCGCGGACGGAGTCGCGGAAGGAGAGGCGAGGTTTCTCTCGGATCACGTCAGCGCGGTGCTCGGTCTTGGGAACCCGGAACGTCGTCGTCTCGCCGCCCACGCCGCGTGGCTCCTGGCGGACCCACCGGGGCCGGCGGGGCTGAAGAAGGCCGCAGAGGCCCTCACCCCCGGTCAGCGAGCTGATCTGGGGAGGTTTCTCGTGTCTGTCGCGGGTGCCGACGGTACCGTCAGTCGCGCTGAGGTGCAGATGTTGCTCAAGGTGTTCGCTCTGCTGGGCTTGCCGGGCGAAGCCGTCTACACGCAGGTGCACGAGCTCGGTGGCTCGATGCCCGTCGCACGGACGGGCGCAGCAGACCCCGTGACGGTGCGCCCCGCGGGGCCAGCGGATCGGGAGTTCGCGATCCCCGGGCGGCCTGCGGCCAACGCGGTGCCAGCGGCGGCAGCACGTGGCGTTCAACTCGACATGGCCCGCGTTCAGGCCCAGATCGCGGAGTCCGCGCGGGTTTCGGCGGTCCTTGCCGAGATCTTCCGCGGGGAGGAGGATGTTCGGCCCCCCACCCCTACGCCTGAAGTGACCTCGGTCGCGGGGCTCGACGCGCCTCACTCCCTGATGATCTGGCGCCTCCGCGACGTGGTGTCCGTTGGTCGCGCGGAGTGGGACGCCTTGTGCGTGGATCTCGGGATACTGCCCGACGGGGCCATCGACACCCTAAACGAGGCCGCGTTCGACCGCGTCGGCGACCCGCTGCTCACTGGCGATGATCCGATCCACCTTGATACCAACGTCTACAGGAGCTTGCTGGCATGACAACGACTCTGATCCGGCCGCGAGAGCGCGATGCGGTCCTTCAGTCACTCCGAGCAGGCGTCGTGCCGCGTGCCGGGCAGCACCTCATCCAGGTCGGCCGCGCCCGCGAGATCGACGCGATGGTCAAAGACATCGAGCGCGTCGCAGATGCCGGCTCGGCCTTCCGTGTGGTCGTCGGGACCTACGGGTCAGGGAAGACCTTCTTCCTAAGCGTCGTACGCAGCGTCGCGATGGAGAAGAAGTTGGTCACGGTGCAGGCGGACCTGAACCCGGATCGACGCCTGCACGCGACGGCAGGGCAGGCGCGGTCCCTATATGCCGAACTCATGCGCAGTGTGGCGACGCGCGCCAAGCCGGACGGGGGCGCACTGGCCAGCGTCGTGGAGCGGTTCGTGACGACCGCGGTCGCGGACGCGCGGACGCGCTCGGTCAACCCCGAGGCGGTGATCCGCGAACGGCTTGCGAACCTGTCGGACATGGTAGGCGGCTACGACTTCGCCGAGGTGGTCGCAGCCTACTGGCGCGGTCATGACTCTGGCGACGACGCGCTGAAGCACAACGCCGTGCGGTGGCTGAGGGGCGAGTTCACAACCCGTACAGACGCGCGCGCGGCGCTCGGGGTGCGAACGATCATCGACGACGCGACCTTCTACGACCACCTGAAGCTCTTTGCGCAGCTTTGCCGGCTCGCAGGTTTTGGCGGCCTGCTGGTCTGTCTCGACGAGATGGTGAACCTGTATAAGCTGGCGAACACCCAGGCGCGCACCGCCAATTACGAGCAGATCCTTCGCATCTTGAACGACAGCCTCCAAGGTGTAGCCGTCGGGATCGGGTTCGTACTCGGTGGAACGCCGGAGTTTCTGCTCGACCCGCGGCGCGGGCTCTACAGCTACGCGGCGCTCCAGGGGCGCCTGTCCGAGAACAGTTTTGCCACGGAAGGCATGGTGGACCTCAGCGGTCCGGTGATCCGGCTCGCAAGCCTCACCCCGGAGGACCTCTACGTGCTCCTCGGCAAGCTACGCCACGTCTACGCGGGCGGAGACCCCATGCGGTACCTGATGCCCGATGAGGGGCTCTCGGCCTTCATGGCGCACTGCCAAGCCCGGATCGGCGACGCCTACTTTCGCACGCCGCGGGCCACCATTACCAGCTTCGTGAACCTGCTCGCAGTGCTGGAGCAGAATCCCGGCGCGGCATGGGCGAACCTGCTGGAAAGCGTCGCCATTCGTCCCGACTCCAACCCCGATCTCGAGCCCGCAGAGGGCGAGGATGCAGGGGATGAGCGCACGGATCCAGACCACGATGCCGACCTTGCCTCCTTCAAGCTCTGACGGCCGCAGCGGCGGGTTCCATCGGCTGCACCGCGGCATCCAGGAGTGGCTCTGGGACAACGGATGGACGACACTGCGGTCCGCGCAGGAGCGCGCCATCGAGCCCATCATGGACGGCCGCGACGTCATCATCACGGCCGCGACCGCCGGAGGCAAGACCGAAGCCGCGTTCCTTCCGGTGCTGAGTCGGGTCGCTGAGAATCCCGGTGGGGGAATCCGCGTGTTGAACATCAGCCCCCTGCGCGCGCTGATCAATGACCAACACCGCCGCCTCACCGATCTCGGCGCCAAGGTGGATGTGCCAGTGCATCGATGGCACGGTGATGTTCGTGAAAGTGAGAGGCGAGCGTTGCTCAAGGATCCAAGCGGGGTACTCGTCATCACGCCAGAGTCATTGGAAGCGATGTTCGTCCTCCGCGGCACCTCCTTGCGTCGGCTGTTCGGTGCCTTGGACTACATCGTCATCGACGAACTGCACGCCTTCATCGGGAGCGAGCGCGGCCAGCAGCTCCGCTCGCTGCTGCACCGCGTTGAGGCGGTCGCGCGCCGCAGGATCCCTCGGGTGGCCATGAGCGCGACGCTGGGGGCCACACAGCAAGACCGTATGGTCGCCGCGAGGTTCCTCCGGGCGGCAGCCGCGGGGGATGTCGTGCTCATCGACTCCCCCGCGGAGGCTGGCGAGCTTCGACTCGTGGTCCGCGGATTTCGCGCGCCCACCTCAGGCAAGGACGAGCCCGAGGATGAACTTGCCATAGCGCGGGACCTCTACGGCGCGCTGCGTGGCGCCAAGCATCTGATCTTCTGCAACCGGCGGCGCGACGTGGAGCGGTACGCCGACCTCCTCCGCCGGCTGTGTGAGCAGGCGCGCGTTCCGGTCGAGTTCCACGCGCACCATGGGTCCCTCTCCCGTGAGCTGCGCGAGGACGCAGAGCGGCTGCTCAAGCAGCAGGAACAGCCGGCGACGATTCTGTGCACGAGCACGTTGGAACTGGGCATTGACGTGGGGCAGGTCGAGAGCGTCGCCCAAATCGGTGCCCCAGCGTCGGTGGCGAGCCTGCGCCAGCGCGTCGGTCGTTCTGGCCGTCGGGGGGGGCCGGCAATCCTCCGCGTCTACGTGTCTGAGGCCGCACTCGGCGACGACCCGGAACCCGAAGACGCGCTCCGCGCCGAGTTGGTGCAGGCGATCGCCGTGGTGAACCTCCTCCTTCGGCGATGGTGCGAGCCGCCCACCGAGGGTGCGCTCCATCTGTCGACGCTCCTCCACCAAGTGCTTTCGCTCCTTGCCCAGCACGGAGGCGCTACGGCGGCGCAGGCGTTCAAGCTCCTCGTGCAAAGTGGGCCGTTCGCGGGGATAGGCCCGCCGGAGTTCGCGGCGCTCCTGCGGGCGATGGGTGCGAAGGACCTCGTGAAGCAGGATCTCGACGGCACCCTTGTGCTCGGTCTCACGGGGGAACGGATCGTCAACAAGTACGAGTTCTACGCCGTGTTCGTCTCGCCCGAGGAGTGGCGGCTCATGTGGGGGGGCCGCGCGCTGGGAACCCTGCCGCTCGTCGATCCGCTCAGCGACGACAGCTTCGTCGTGTTCGGCGGCAAACGCTGGAAGGTCGTCGGGGTGGAGGAGGCGCGCAGGATCATCGACGTGGTGCCCTCACCGGGAGGCAAGCCGCCTCGGTTCGGCGGTTCGGGCGGTGCCGACGTACACGACGAGGTGCGCAAGGAGATGCTCGCGGTCTACCGCGGTTCCGACGCGCCTGCGTTCCTTGATGGCCGTGCGCGGGAGCTTCTCGCGGAAGGCAGGAACAACTTCGCCCGCTTGGGGCTGCACCGTTCGGTGTTTGTTCCCCGCCGTGCGGACACCCAGGTCTTCGTCTGGCGCGGAGATCGGGTGCATAGGACAATCTTGCGCGCCCTCCAGCGTGGCGGCGTCGCGGTGGGATCGACGCCGCTGACGCTCGTGTTCGAGCAATGCGACGTACGCGCTGCGGAGGCCCGTATCCGCGCACTATTGGACGAACCATTGCCCGAAGCGCGGGTTCTCGCCGAGGGCGTCAAGGCGAAGGAGAGGAACAAGTACGATCATCTCCTTCCCGCCGACCTGCTCACTCTCGACTACGCGAGCGACACGCTCGATGTCGCGGGGGCGAACGAATGGCTGGCCGAGGCGCTCGGGTCTGACGTTGCGCGATGACGGGGTGTCGCAAGCAGGTCCAGGGAAGCGTGGGCACGGGGACTGTCGAGGCGTGGGACATCGCGCCCAAGTCCCCCACACGACACATGTACGGGCGGCCGACCGACCAGGCCCAGGGCGCCGGGGCTTCGCGGCGCGTGCCCCGTGGGGCCGCAGGGCGTAGCTGGCCGTGCGCTCAAGAACACCGATCCAAAGGTTCTAAATCAGATGTTGACCACGTAGGCGGCGTCGGCGGCCAGGTTGCCCATCATCGCGGCGAAGGCGACCGCCGGCGTGAGCAGGGACCGCGGCGCCCCCTGGACCGCCAGCCGCATGGCGGCGCTGAACAGGCCCGTGCGCTCGGCGACCCCGGCCCCCAACATCACGGTCAGCACGTAGCCCAGGGGGTGGAAGTGCGAGAAGGTGACCGGCATCTCGACCAGCAGCTTCTCCAGGTTCTCCGCCGACAGCAGGCTGACGGCGGCGATGGCCTGGCCCGTCGAGGGGTGCGCCACCGACACGCCCAGGGCCGCGACCCCGGCGCTCAGCAGCACCAGCGCGGCGACCAGGCCGGCGAAGAGGAAGACCGGGTCGGGCAGCGCGTTGCCGACACGCTCGACCACGCCCAGCCAGCCCGAGGCCGGGCCGCGCGCGGCGGAGGAGGGGGGTGCGGGGGTGGACATCCCCGCGAGCTACCCCGACAAGGCGCCAGCCCCAAGGGCGGTCAGCCCGCCGGTCGCCGCCCCGCCACGAACAGGGCGACGCCGAGCGTGAAGACCCCCATCGCCACCAGCAGCAGCGGGATCCCGTCGTTGCGCCGCAGCAGGGCCGTGATCACCAGCGCCGGGTCGAAGCCCACCAGCCGCAGCTCCCCCTGGGACCAGCCCGGGCCCACCCACAAGGGCTGCCCCTGCGGATCGAGCAGGGCGACCATCGGCGTGCGCAGCGAGGGGTTGGTGCTGACCCGCTGCACCGTCCAGGTCGCCCCGCCCACCTGCAGGCCCTGGCCCGCGGCGGCCCGCACCGGCGTCCCCTCGACCTCGAAGACCGGCACGGCGCCGGAGGGCTGCGCCCCCTGGACCAGGACCCAGCGCCGGTAGCCGTCGTAGAACCAGGGCCGGTTGAAGCCCAGGCGCTGGCGGCGGCCCCGCTCGTCCTCCACCACGGCGTCGATGGCCAGCAAGCTGCCGTCCGGCGTGTGGCGCAGGCTGCCCTCGACCACCCGCAGGCTGTGGGCCCCCACCGGCGTCGGATCGGGGCCCAGCAGGACCTGGCCCTCGACCCCCGCCGACAGCCCCGCCTGCAGGTGGGCCGCCAGGCCGACCAGGAAGCCCAGGTGCACCAGGGCCACCCCCCAGGCGCGGGCATCCAGCCGCCCGGCCGCCGCGCGCAGCCAGAAGGCGCGCAGGGCCCCCAGCGCCGTGCTCAGCGCCAGCAGCGCCGTGCTCAGCGCCAGCAGCCAGAACCAGGGGTAGCGCTCCCAGGGCGCCTGCAGGAAGAAGGTCATGTCCTCGCTGAAAGGCAGGCGGTCGCGGCTCCTGGGGCTGGGGATGAACAGGCTGCTGGCCATGAGCTGGACCGTCACCAGCAGGGCCAGCACGACCCCCACCCGCGCGCTGGCCAGGGTGGCGAACAGGCGGCTGTGGAGCAGGCGGCGGGCGAGGGGGCTGGGCACGGGCGGCTCAGAAGGAGTGGATGCTGCCGGTCATGAACGAGGTGCCGACGTAGGTGAAGAGCACGATCAAGAGGCCCAGCAGGGAGAGCGCCGCGCGGACCGCTGCCGAGCGCAGCGGCCAGTACTTCAGGTGCAGCAGCGCGGCGAAGTACAGCCAGGCGGCCAGGGACCAGACGATCTTGGCGTCCCACAGGAACCACGCGCCCCAGGACACGATCCCCCAGATCCCGCCGAAGATCAGGCCGACCGCGAAGAGCAGCAGCCCCACGCGCAGGTTGTCCTCCTGTCGCTGCAGCAGGGTCGCGGCGTCGCGGTGCCCCAGGAAGTCCAGGCCGTCCGCCGCGGCGGCGACCCAGGCCGCGTAGGCCAGGAAGCTCAGCGGCACGTGCACGGCGTACCAGCCGGTGTACAGCAGGGGCGTGGGCCAGGACAGCGCCGCGTCGAAGGCCAGGGTCGTGCCGATGAAGGCCGCGGCCACCACCGCGACCAGGGCCCGCCCGCCGCGACCCAGGCGCGGGTAGCGCCAGGTCGCCACGGCCAGCAGGGCGGCGGCGAAGGCCAGGAAGGCCTCGTACTTGTTGGTCAGCGGCAGGAAGCCGATCTGCAGGCCCCGCCAGGCCTGCAGGGCCAGCAGGCTGAGCAGGGGCGCCAGCACCAGCCCGCGGCGCCCGCGGCCGGCCGCCTCGGCGAGCAGCCAGGCCAGGACCAGGGCCAGGACCAGCTCGCGCAGCCAGGGGAAGAGGAGGTCCATCTCGCCTCGCCTATCGAGCCGCGGCGCACCCGACGCGCCGCGCGCAGTGGACAGCGGCGCACGGATGCTGTATTCAAGATATCGATTGAACACTGGAGCAGCCGTGCCCCCCTCCCCCCGCCTGGGCCTGCGCGAGAACCTGCCGCAGTTCAGCCTGCTCGTGCTGGTCAACGCCTTCGTCGGCGCCATGGTCGGCATGGAGCGCGCCATCCTGCCGGCCATCGCCCAGGAGCAGCTCCAGCTCGCCGCCAGCGTCGGCGTGCTCTCCTTCATCGTCGTCTTCGGCCTGAGCAAGGCGCTCACCAACTACGTCGCCGGCCGCCTGTCGGACGCCGTCGGCCGCAAGGCCGTCCTGGTCGCCGGCTGGTTGGTGGCGGCCCCCGTGCCCTTCCTGCTGATGTGGGCCCCCTCGTGGGCCTGGGTGCTGGTCGCCAACCTCTTCCTGGGCGTCAGCCAGGGCCTGACCTGGTCCACCGCCGTCATCATGAAGATCGACCTGGCCGGGCCCAAGCAGCGGGGCCTGGCCATGGGCCTCAACGAGTTCGCCGGCTACTTCGCCGTCGCCCTCTCCGCCGCCGCCACCGGCTTCGTCGCCGCGCGCTTCGGCCTGCGGCCAGAGCCCTTCTACCTGGGCGTCGTCTACGTCGTCGCCGGCCTGCTGCTGTCGGTCCTGCTGGTCCGCGAGACCCACGGCCACGTCACGGTGGAGAGCGACGGCGCCGAGCGTGGGCCCCTGCCCTCCCAGCGGCAGATCTTCGCGCGCACCACCCTGGCCGACCGCGACCTGTCGGCCGTGACCCAGGCCGGCCTGGTCAACAACCTCAACGACGGCATGTCGTGGGGCCTGTTCCCGCTGCTGTTCGCCGCCGCGGGCCTGGACCTGGCCCAGGTCGGCCTGCTGGCCGCGCTGTACCCCGCCGTCTGGGGCATCGGGCAGCTCTTCACCGGCGGCCTGTCCGACCGCATCGGCCGCAAGGGCCTGATCGCCGGCGGCATGGGGGTGCAGGCCCTGGGCATGGCTGTCGTCGCCGGGGCGCCAGCGCTGCTCCCACCAACGGGGCTGCTGCCCGCCTTCGCGACCGGCCAGGTCCTGCTCGGCCTGGGCACGGCCATGGTCTACCCCACCCTGCTCGCCGCCATCGGCGACGTCGCCCACCCCGCCTGGCGGGCCAGCGCCGTCGGCGTCTACCGCCTGTGGCGAGACCTGGGCTACGCCTTCGGCGCCTTGCTGGCCGGGCTGGTCGCCGACGCGCTGGGCCTGTCCGCCGCCGTCTGGGCGGTCGCCGCGCTGACCGCCGCCTCGGGCGGGGTGGTGCTGGTGCGGATGCGCGAGACGCTGGGGAGGGGGGGTGCTCAGCCCGCTCCCGGTCCGCCCACCTCGAAGCCGGAGCCCCGCCATGCCGCGTGAACGGACCCTGTCCGACCTGCTCAACATGCTCGACACCGAGCAGCCCGTCGCGCTGGTCGACGTGCGATCCCCCGAGGACTACGCCGCCGGCCACCTGCCTGGCGCGCGCAACGTCCCGCTGCCCGACATCGAGGCCGCGCCCACCTCCCTGCCGCTCTCCCGGCCCATCGTGACCCTGTGCGGCAAGGGGGGCGGGCGCTCCGCCGCCGCCGCCGCCCTGCTGGAGGCCGCCGGCGCCGTCGACGTCGCCTCGCTCGCCGGCGGCACCGGGGCCTGGGCGGCCGCCGGTCACCCGCTCGCGACAGGACCCTCACCCCAGGAGTAGCCCCATGGCCCGCACCCTGTTCATCCTCAACGATCCCCCCTACGGCACCGAGCGCAGCTACAACGGCCTGCGCCTGGCCGGCGCCCTGGCCCGCCGCGACGGCCAACAGGTGCGCGTCTTCCTGATGGGCGACGCCGCGAGCTGCGCCATCGCCGGACAGAAGACCCCCAACGGCTACTACAACCTGGAGCGCATGATCGCCGTCGTGACGCGCAAGGAGGGCCAGGTCGCCGTCTGCGGCACCTGCATGGACGGCCGCGGCATCCCCGAGGCCATGCTGACCGAGGGCAGCCGTCGCAGCACCCTGGAGGAGCTGGCCGACTGGACCCTGTGGGCCGAGCAGGTGCTGGTGTTCTGAGCCGGCTCAGCCGCCTGGCGCGGCCGCCAGCGCCTGCACCGCCGCGCGGCTGTCGGCCTCGCGCCCGGTGAGGCTCGTGGGATCGAAGGCCGAGGTCGAGAGCACCACCCGGCCGACCGGGTTGTAGAGCAGGCCGCGCAGGCTTCCGGGCGGGGCCAGGTCGAGCAGCTCGAGCGGGCCCACGCCCGGCACCTGGCCGGTCTGCACGCCCTCGACCACCGCCGCGCACCAGGCGCGGTGCCAGCCCACCGTCACCGCCGGGTCGTAGACCCATGCCACCTGCCACGAGGCCAGCCGCGGCGACCACCCCGCCGACGCCGGCAGCAGCGCCGGGTCCTGGGCGATCCGCACCAGCAGCCGCTCGGTGGCCGCGCACTCGTGGGCGATCGCCAGCGGCAGCACCGGGCCCGCCGCCGCCAGCGCCGCCACCTCCTGCGCCAGCGCGGCCCGCTCCTGCGCCAGCGCCCGCCCCTCCTCCACGCCCTCCTCGGGCCCGGCCGGCGGCAGGGTCGGCAGCAGGCGCTGCAACTCGCCCGCGCCCAGCTCCACCAGGACCAGGCCGACCAGGGTCGGCAGCAGCCCGCCCCCCGCCTGCGCCAGCCGGTCCCCCAGCCGCAGGGGCAGCGCCGTCCAGCGCAGCCGCTCCACCGGGTCCGACGCGGCCCGCCCCCGCAGGATCGCCGCGCGCCCGATCTCCAGCAGGCGGGGGAGGTCCGGTCCCCGGGCGGTGTCCCAGAGATCCTGCGGCGGCGCGGTCAGCCTGGGCCGAGCCAGCACCGCCTCGACCTGGGCCAGCGAGTCGGTCCACGGCGTCCAGTCCGGCGGGGGCTCGTCCGGCGGGGGCTCGCCCTCGTCGGCCTCACCGACGGGCACGGCGTCCATGAGCGCGCGCCGGCCGTCCATGTCCAGCCCGGGCGCCGCGCGGGTGGCCGCCTCCAGGGCCGCCCAGGCCGCCGGGTCGGCGGCGGCGGGGGCGGCGAGGGGGATGGCCGGCTGGTCCAGGTAGCGGGCCTGGCGGGCCTGCTCGTCCCAACGCAGGCCGAGCCCGGCCAGCAGCAGCAGGGGCGGCAGCGCCAGCGGCAGCAGCAGCCAGCGGCGGCGGGAGGAGGAGGGCACGGGCGCTCCGGCGCGGGGGGGCGAGGGTAGCACCGGGGCGGGGGGGGCCGATGGCTCCCCTCCCCACCTCCCCCACGCCTGAACCTCCCTCTTCCGTACCGATCGACCTCCCCTCGCCCCTCGCCAGCTCCGCGCCGACCTCGCAAGTGCAGCAATCCCGTGGCCGCCCCGCTCACCGGCCGCGTCATCCCCCGCCGATCGGTACGCAAGAAGGGGTTTCACCCGCGGTCCGGTACGGAAGGCCGGGGTTCACCCCCCCGCCTCACCCCCACAACCCCGCCAGCTCCTCCTCGACCACCCTCCCCCGCCGCACGACCCAGTCCTCGGGGAAGAAGCCCTGGTACTCGCTCCTCAAGAACCGCTGGTCGATCAGCACGATCGCCCCCTTGTCCTGGGGCGTGCGGATCACCCGGCCGGCGGCCTGGACCACCCGCGCCATGCCGGGCACGAGCGAGGCGTAGCGGAAGCCGTGGCCGGTCTTGTCCTGGTACCACTGCTGCAGCAGCTTGCGCTCCAGGTCGGCCATGGGCAGGGCGGGGCCGACGATGACGGCGGCGAGCAGGGCGGCGCCGGGCAGGTCGACGCCCTCGGCGAAGATGCCGCCCAGCACGCCGAGCAGGACGTGGCCCTGGCCGCGGGCCATGGTGGCGAGCAGCTCGGCGCGGGCGGCCTCGGACATGCGGCGGTCCTGGACCAGGACGGGGCGCTCGCCCAGGTCGAGCAGGGGCAGCAGGTCGTCGCGCAGGGCGAAGCTGGAGCAGAAGACGGCGCAGTTGCCGGGCACGGCGCGCACAGTGCGGCTGACCAGGTCGGCGGTGGCCTGGCGGTCGCGGGCGCGGTGGCGGTACTCGGTGCTGACCTGGGGCAGGACGACCACCCGGCGGTGCTCGGGCGGGAAGGGAGAGGGGAAGCGGGCGACGAGGCGGCGCTGGGCGGGGATGCCGGCGGCGTCGAGGAAGAAGTCGGGCGGCTCCAGGGTGGCGGAGAGCTGCACGCTGGCGGCCAGCTCCGCAAACAGAGGGCGCAGCACGGGGGCGGGGTCGCGGCAGAGCAGGGACAGGGAACAGTCCCCTCCCCCGCCGCCGAACAGTCCGCGCTGGCGACCGCCGCCCTGGCCCTCGGGCCCGGCCCGCCAGATGCAGACGGTCTCCTCGCCGGCGCGCTCCAGGGCGCTGCGCACGCGCAGCACACCCCGGGCGACCTCCAGCCAGGGGTCGAGCCCGCCGGCGCCGAGCTGCCCTTGCCCGAAGAGGGGGCGCTCGTGCTTGAGCAGGACGTAGTCCATGGCGACGGCGTCGACGTCCTGGGCGAGCTGGCGCACTTCGGCGCGCGACAGGCCGTCGTCCAGGGGCAGGGCCACCTCGCCGCCCTGCTGGCGGGCCTGCTCGGCGCCCCCCTCCAGCCAGCGCTCGATGGCGCGGGCGACGTCGAGCACGCCCTGGTAGCGGGGGTCTGTGGACAGTGCGTCCACGGCCTGTCGCACCATGGACAGATCGATCCGCGGCGAGGCATAGCCCATGGCCCGGTCGGGCAGGTTGTGGGCCTCGTCGACGACGACGATCCACTCGCCGGCGCCCTCCTGGAAGGGCTCCAGGCGCACGGCGGGGTCGAAGACGTAGTTGTAGTCGCCGACGACGACGTCGGCGCTGCGCACCAGGTCCAGCGTCAGCGCGAAGGGGCAGGCGGTGGCGGGGCCGGCGATGGCGACCACCTCGTCGGCGCCGACCTGGCCGAAGGCGCCCGGCAGGGCCCATGCCCGCTCGGACAGGCGCCCGTCGCGGACCTTGTCGTAGTAGCCGACGGCGTGCTGGCAGGCGTCGGGCCGGCAGGCGACGACCTCGTTCAGGCAGATCTTCTCGCGGGCGCGGATGCTGACGGCGCGCAGGGGCAGGCCCCGGGCGGCCATCGCGCGCAGGGCCTCCTCGGCCATGCGCTGCTGGGTGGTGCGGGCGGTGGCGAAGAAGACGCGGCGGTCGGTGGCCCAGGCGACCTGCAGGGCGCCGTGCAGCACGGCGGCGGTCTTGCCGTAGCCGGTGGGGGCGGTGAGCAGCAGGTGCCGGCCCTGCTGCAGCGCCTCGGCGACCTCCTGGGACAGGCGCTGCTGGCCGGGGCGCCAGTCGGGGTGGGCGAAGGGCACGGGGCCGGCGCGGCGCACGGCCAGCCAGGCCTGGCGCTGCTCGCGCTCGGTGATGATCCAGGTGAGCTGGCGGTCCAGCCAGGCGCCCAGCGAGGGATCGGCGGGCACGTGCAGCAGGCGCTGGAAGCCGTCGGCCAGGCTGATGAGCACGAGGCGCCCGAGCGCGGGCCGCCCCTCGGCGGACAGGAAGTACAGGTAGAGCTGGAGCTGCCGCGTCCACGACGGGAAGGCGTCGGCGCCCATCGTGGACAGTCGGCCGCCGGGCAGGGCGGTGGACTTGACCTCCTCGACGACCAGGTGCTCGCCCTCCTGCGACAGGCCGTCGACCCGGCCCTGGACCAGCACCTCCCAGCCGGCGACGATGCACCGGTGGCGGATGGTGACCTCGCGCTGGAAGGCGGCGTCGGCCTCGGCCCGGGCCCCCTGCCAGGCGACGTGGGCCTGCTGGCCTGCGCGCATCCGCGCCCGCGCCGACCAGGCGGCCTGCATGGAGAGGTGGCCCGAGGGCGGCCCGGCCTCGAGCAGGTCGTGCACGCCGAGCTCGAGGGTGCGGGTGGCGTCGTCGAAGCGGAGCATCCCGCCCGTTAGCCGCCTGCGATCAGAGCGGCGAGGCGCTGCCCGGCAGGGGCTCGGAGCGCACGTAGATGCCGCGGTCGCCGACGGCCAGCATCACCGAGCTGCCCGGGGGCAGGGCCAGGTACTCCTGGCCGGCGGCGATCTCCATCATGCGGCCGTCGATCAGCGTGGCGGTGCCCGCCAGGCTGCTGCCGCTGCTGACGACCAGGCGCCCGTCGGGGGCCAGGCGCACCCAGCCGCCGAGGGTGCTGACGCGCTGGCCGGGGACCAGGTGGCCCACGCTCTTCCACTCGCCCCGCTTCTGGGCCCACACCTCGGCCGGTGGAGGGGCGGCGACGCGGTTGGGGGCCGGCTTGACCAGGGCGCGGGGGGTCTGCTCCGGGTCGGTCGAGGACACGCGCGGCAGGGGCGAGGGGCGGGTCAGGCTGGGCGCGTCGTCGAAGGGCTGGCCGCCGAAGGGCACGGTGGGCCGGGGCAGGTCGACGGTGGCGGTGCGCAGCTCACCGGTCAGGCCGACCTCGGTCGCCCGGTCGCCGGCGCCGCGGAAGGGCACCTCGTCCAGGGACAGGGTGCCGCCGTCGTCCTGCAGGTCGTCCAGGTCGAGATCGTCGGACTCCTCGAAGTCTTCGGAGGCCTCGACCTCGACCAGCTCGCGGGTCAGGCCGTCGTGCGCGGTGACCTCGCCGGCCGAGGGCGGCGCGCTGGCGGCCAGGTTGCGCAGGGCGCGGGGGCGCCTGGGCGCCTCCTCGGTCGGCAGGGCGCCCGGGCCGGTCCGCGTGGGCTCGGGCAGGGGCATGGTGAAGTCGTCGCCGCGCAGGCGCGGCAGGGCGTGCGGCACCTCGTCCAGGCCGCCGGCCTGCACGCCCAGCGCCTCGGCCGAGGCGGTGAAGCGCGCGACGACTGCCCCCGTCGCCAGGTCCACCATCTTCATCTCGAGGGGCTCGTCGCCCAGCGACCAGCTCCCCAGCAGGCGGCCGTTGCGTTCGATGCGCAGGACGAGGCGAGCAGAGGACACGGGCCGGCTCCGTGGGCCCCACGGCGGGGCACCGCGACGGTAGCACGCACCACCGCGGCGCCTTGCGACAGCTTCGTGAACGCGCGGGGCGCGATAGGAGCCGCCCCCTTCGCACGGGAGCCACATGGACACCGAGACCGCCTGGAAGCACCTGACCGACCGCGTGCGCGAGCTCAAGGACCTGGGGGGCATCGACGGCCTGCTGGAGTGGGACCAGCACGTCTGGATGCCCGCCGCCGGCGGCGCCTACCGGGGTCGCCACAAGGCGCTGATCTCCCGCCTGCTGCACGAGGGGCTGGTCGACCCGGCCCTGGGCGAGTGGCTGGACACCGTCGCCGCCGACCCGGCGACCGCGGCCGACCCGGTCCGGACCGCCGCGGTGCGCAACCTGCGCCGCCAGCGCGACCGGGCGTGCAAGCTGCCGGCCAGCCTGGTCCAGGCCCAGGCCCAGGCGACCAGCGACGGCTTCGCGGCCTGGGTCCAGGCGCGCGGCAGCGAGGACTACGCGGCCTTCGCCGGCCCGCTCTCGCACATCGTCGACCTGGCCCGCCAGGAGGCCGCCTGCCTGGGTCCCGTCGCCCACCCCTACGACGCCCTGGTCGGTCGCCACGACCCGGGCATGGACCTTGCACGCCTGCAGGGGCTGTTCACGCCGCTGACCGCCGCCCTGGTCGACCTGCTCGACCGGATCCGGGGCGCCGCCCCCCTGGCCCCCCACCCGGTCGCCGTGCCGGTCGACGCCCAGCGTCGCATCCACCGCCGCGTCGCCCAGGCCCTGGGCTTCGACCTGGAGCGCGGCCGCCTGGACGAGGCCCACCACCCCTTCACGATGGGCGTGGGCCCCCAGGACGTGCGCCTGACCACCCGCTACTTCCCCGGCGACCTGCTGGCCGGCCTGCTGGGCACGGTGCACGAGGCCGGGCACGGCATGTACGAGCAGGGCATGCCCGAGGCGCTGGCCGGCAGCACGGTCGACGACGCCGCCAGCACCGGCATGCACGAGAGCCAGAGCCGCTTCTGGGAGAACGTCATCGGCCGCAGCCGCCCCTTCCTGGCCTGGCTGCAGGGGGTCGTGCGGGAGGAGGCGGGGGTCGAGTTCGACCTGGACGCCGTCTACGCCAGCGCGAACCGCGTCGCGCCCTCGCACATCCGGGTCGAGGCGGACGAGGTCACCTACAACCTGCACATCGCGCTGCGCGCCCGGCTGGAGGCGGCCCTGCTGGGCGGCGACCTGTCGGTGGCCGAGCTGCCCGGCGCCTGGGACGACCTGGCCCAGGAGCTGCTGGGCCTGCGGCCCGAGCGCCCCAGCCAGGGCGTGCTCCAGGACGTCCACTGGGGCGCGGGGCTGCTGGGCTACTTCCCCAGCTACACGCTGGGCAACGTCTACGCCGCCGCCCTGAGCGAGCGCCTCTCCGCCGACCTGCCCGACCTGTGGCCGCGCGTGGGCCAGGCCGACTTCGCGCCCGTGCTGGGCTGGCTGCGCGACAAGGTCCACGCCCGCGGCCACCTGCAGGACGGCGCCGAGCTGGTCGCCGCGCTGTGCCCCGGGCGGGACCCGGTCGCCGCCTTCGTCGCCCACGTCGAGGCCCGGCACGGCCGCCTGTACGGGGTCGCGCGGGGCTGAGGAGGCGGGGAGCCCCTCACCCGCCGCTGCGCGGCACCCTCTCCCCCGCCGGGGGAGAGGGAACGGGGCGGGCCGGGATCCACGCCGCGTGGGGCTGAGGGCGCCCCCGGTGCCACCCGCATCGCCCGGGGGAGAGGGAGCG
>JAKLKF010000058.1 GCA_023150805.1 Myxococcota bacterium
CGAGGTGCTGCAGCTCGACCCCGGTTGGGTCCCTCGTCCCGACCCGATCGTTGGAGCTCAAACGAACCAGGGCCCGCGCGCCCTACCCTCGTGGGCCGCCGCCCGCCGCGCCGGGCGCCTATGGCGCGCCCCCCCCGCCCCCCGGGGCCTTCGGCGCCCCGCCCGCGCCGGTCGCCTACGGCGGCGGCTACGGCGCGCCCCCTCCTCCGCCGGGCGCCTACGGCGCGCCTCCGCCCGCCGCCGGCGGCCCGATGGGTCCCCCCGGCGTGCTGCCTCCTCCGCCGATGCAGCCGGCGATCCAGGGCCCGGTCGTCGGCTACGCCGCCGCCCAGGCGGCCACCCCCTTCCAGGTCTCGGGCCCGACCCCGGCCGCGCCGGCCGCGGACAGCGACTCGCGCGTGCAGTCCACGCGCCTCTACGCGATCCTCTTCGCCTGCATGGTCCTGGTCATCGTCGCCGTCGTCGTCGCCGTCTGGCTGCGGCCGGGTGGCGACGACGAGCCGGTGGCGGCGGCCCCCGCGGCGGCACCGGCGGTCGTGACCAAGGTCGAGAAGAAGCCGTCGGCCAACCAGGACACGGGCGCCGCCGAGCCGGCCCCCAAGAAGCCCGAGCCCAAGCCCGCCAGCACCGCGCGCAAGTCCTCGGGCACCACGACCGCGGCGGCACCCTCGGCGCCCGCCGCGCCCACCGGCACCCCCGGCGCCATCACCGTCCGCCTGTCGGACGCCGCCGCCTTCACCTCGGTCACCGTGCTCTGCCCCAACGCCTTCCGCGGCAAGGGCACCTTCGCCGGCGGCTCGGCCACCGTCAGCGGCGTGCCCGCCGGCGAGTCCTGCTCCCTGCACTTCAACGGCGGCATCTCGCCGGGGCGCTTCAACGGGGCCACCGCAGGCAAGACCCTGACCTGCGGCATGGTGGGCTCGGGGATGATCTGCAAGTAGGGGCGCGCCGCCTGGGCCCCTGGTCGAGGGGGCCCAGGATCCCCTGGGAGAGCCGCGGAGGTGGGATCGGCGGCGCCCAGGGGGTAGACTGCCGGCTCCTCGCATGGAGCCTCGGATGCTGCTTCGCCTGCTGCTCGTGGCGCTCACCCTCGCCGGGCTGACGCTGTCCACCCCCGCCCTCGCCCAGGATGGCCCCTCCGCCGAGGTCGAGCGGGCCCACAAGAAGGAGAAGAAGGAGGAGCAGAGCGAGGAGGAGAAGGACGCCGAGCAGGCCGCGGCCGAGGCCGAGGCCGAGCGCAAGCGCAAGGAGATCCTGGCCCGCGTCATCGTGCTGAAGTGGGAGGGGACCAAGTCGGCGGACTGGTCGGACGAGACGGTGCGCCGCAACGTGCGCAGCCGCATCGGCCGGCCCGAGGCGATGTTCTTCCCCGAGGTCGACCTGTACCAGAACGGCCGCGTCGTGCCCGACCGCACCGTGATCCCCGCGATGCAGCCGGCCATCGTGCCCGACACCAATGTGCCGCGGGTCCAGGCCGCCATCGACAGCGCCGCCGCCATCCCCTGGAGCGCCCTGCAGCCCTACGAGTGGCGGCAGAAGGCCGACGAGCTGCGCGCCATCGCCGAGGACCTGTGGTTCGTCGACCGCATCGAGCTGCGCGAGCCGCTGTTCCTGCTCTACACCCAGATCGGCCGCGCCGCCGAGAACGCCGCCGACAACTCGCCGCCCTACTACGAGCAGGTCGGCCCCTACTCGCTGAACTACTACTTCTACCTGGCGGCCACCCTGGCCTACCAGGAGCCCGCCCTGATGAGCAAGCTGACCGACCAGGAGCTGTCGGCCAGCGTCGGCATCATCCTGAGCCAGATCCAGCAGGGCAGCTTCCCGACCCTGCCGGTCGACTTCCAGCAGGAGGGCGTCTACTTCGACCCGGTCGCCTTCAACGACACCTACGAGGTGCGGCTCAACGGCATCGTGGTCGAGCCCGACGCCCGCGGGCAGCTCGACGTCTTCCTGGGCCGCTCGGACATCTACCTGGTGCGCAAGGACACCGGGCACGGCCTGAGCGAGCGGCTGGAGGTCACCAAGCTGGAGAACAAGGAGTACTTCATCCGCGACGTGGCGCGGAAGAAGGTCGGCAAGGACTTCATCGACCAGCTCTTCCTGCACAAGCTCGAGTGCAACCCCGAGGTCGACGGCGCCATCCTCAACTACCTGGCGATCTACGCCAAGCTCCACGACAAGGCCGAGATCTACATCGCCGTCCCCGAGAGCGGAAACCCCAACAAGACCTGGATCTGGCGCTACCAGCGCGAGAGCGCCCAGCTCAAGCTGGTGGGTGGCGGCCCCGACGCCTTCCCGGTGCGCTTCGCCGCCGTCTTCAGCGCCGGCCTGCTCTACAACAAGGCCGGGTTGGCGGTCGACAAGGACTTCAGCGACGAGGACAGCGTGGCACCGGGCGACGTGGCCGACGACCGCCGCATCGACGCCGAGCTGAACCCGGCGACCATCCCCTTCAACTTCGAGCTGCGCGCCCACTACAACCGGCTGATGATCAACCTGGGCGCCGAGGCCGGCTACGAGGCCGGCTCGGGTGCGGGCTGGGTCGAGTACTACCAGACGCCCGGCCGCAACGACGACACGCTGACCATCGACCCCAAGGCCAGCGGCTGTCAGGAAGTGGTCATCGGGACGGACGAGGAGACCGGCGAGGTCATCACCGAGTGGCAGTGCGACGGCCTGTCCACGGTGCTCAACCAGAAGACCTTCAACCGCTACCTGTACATGGGCGTGGGCGTGGTCTTCCTGCGTGACGCCGGCATCGGCTTCGGCCCCCGCCTGGCCGCCCGCGTCGGCTGGACCAACCTGCCCCACGCCATCCAGACCACGGGCCACTTCGGCTGGGCCATCCAGCCGGGCTTCCTGCCCAGCGGCCAGCGGGTCCGCCCGCTGATCGACGCCGACGCCCGCGCCGGCGTGGCCGTGCCCATCAAGAAGAGCCTGCTCAAGGACGCGACCGACAAGAAGGCCGTCCAGGGCGTCTTCGGCCTGACGCTGGGCATCGGGATGACCTTCTGATGGTCCTGCCCCTGCTGGTGCTCACCGTGGCCCTGGCCCCCGCCGCCCGGGCCGGCGACCTGGTGCCCCGCTGGGACCAGCCGGTGCGCTACCACGCCGAGGCCCAGGTCCAGACGCCCAACGGCTACCGCTACCTGGGCCGCTACAACGTCGAGGCCGTCGTCCTGACGCACGAGCTGTCCGTCGACCTGGCCTGCGTGCCGACGCCGGAGGCGGGGCGGGTCGACTGCACGCTCGAGCGGGTCGAGCTGGGCGGGCAGGCGCGGGCCAGCGACGAGCAGGCCCACGCCGCCATCCTGGCCGAGTACCAGCAGGTGCTGCAGGGCCAGGTCGCCCAGGTCTACGTCAGCGCCGACGGCCGCATCGGCACCATCGACCTGGAGGGGGTGGGCAAGGAGGACGACCGCCAGGCCCAGATCCACGAGACGCTGCGGCAGCTCCTGCGGCGGGTGCTGGCGCCGCTGGACCTGGGCATGCCGCGCAAGGGCGACCCCAAGTCCGGCACCTGGCGCCAGAAGGGCACCCCGCTGCTCTTCCAGCTGCTGACCGACTACGGCACGGCCGGCGGCTCGGTGATGAAGCACACGCTGACCGGGCGGGAGGGCAGCCTGGCGCTCATCGAGAGCGAGGGCCGCGGCAACCTCTCCACCGGCCTGGACTTCGAGCTGAACGCCAGCCAGATGGTCAACATGGTGGGCGGCGGCACCGGCGCCTTCGACACCACCACGGGCCAGCTGGCCTGGCGCACCCTCGCCGTCAGCGGCGAGCTGACCACCGAGTCCATCCAGTACGGCGACCCGGTGGTCTACGGCCTGGCGGCCTGGGTGGGGCGGATCGGGCCTGACGGCGTGGTGCAGACCCCACCGGCGCGCTGAGCGGGGCGCTCAGGGCTCGACGAAGCGCAGCAGCAGCGGCTGGTCCTCGAAGGGCAGCGGCACGTGGGGGGCGTTGAAGCCCGGCGCGTAGCCCTCGGTGTGGAAGCGTTGGCCCCGGTGCTCGAAGGCCTCGCCCGAGGGCAGCAGCCGGCCCAGGACCTGGTCGTGGGCCAGGTCCAGCAGCACCTCCTGCGCCGGGCCCAGCAGCGCGGGGGGCACGAAGCTGATCAGCTCGGCGCGCGCCACCTTGGCCAGGCCGGCGGTGTGCAGCAGGTGCCGACCGGCCGGGTCCTCGGGGAAGGGCTGGTCGTGCACGAGCAGCCGCCAGGCGCAGGCCGGGCGGTGGTCCTGGGGCGGCAGCGCCAGGGTGCTCTCCCGGTCCCACCAGCGCCAGGCCCGGAGGTCGTAGGCGGCGAAGGCGCCGGCCCGCATCCGCGCCCGCACGAAGGCCCAGGCCGCCTGCAGGTGCCCCAGGTCGGGGGGATCGCGCAGCTCGGCGCTGAGCAGGTGGGCCTGGACCGCGCCGCGCAGGCGGTCGGCCAGGACCGGGTCGGCCACCCCGACGTCGGCGGCCAGCGGCTCGACCCACTCGGCCCAGCCCGCCGGATCGCGCGTCGTGCCGACGATGTCGACGCGGTAGCCGTCCGGCAGCCCCTCGGCGGCCCACCCCTCGGCGGCCAGGTCGCAGGGGAAGGCGGCCTGGCGGGTCTCCTCGAACAGGTAGCAGTCGACCCGCGCGGGCAGGGGGCCCGGCTCGTGCAGCGGGCGCGGCCAGGGTGAGGGCGGGGCCGGCGGCTGGCGCCGGAAGCGGTCCCAGAAGGCCATGGGCGGTCGTCTCCTCGTCGACGGGGCCCGCACGACGTCGTGCAGCGGGCCAGGGTACCCGCGGCGGACCCGCTCGTGGACCGGCGGGTCGATGCAGAGGAGGGGCTGGCACCCGGAGGGAGTCGGTGGCGCGCCGCCGACCCCGCGCGAGGACTCGGGCTGCGCGACCGCCACCGGCGGGCGCGACCTGGGCTTCGCCTCGCTCACCCTGCTCGACGCCTGCCGGTCCACCTCGGGCGTCCACAAGCAGCCGCGACCTGCAGCTCCTCAGCGGCGCGACGCGCTCCTCGCGGGCCATGGCCATCGGCGTGCGGCGCGCCTTCGTGCTCGTCGCGATGTTCCGGGAGAGTGGAGGGGTCTGAGCGGGCGGATCCGGGCGGAGATGATGCATCGGCCTGGGCCACCACCTCCTCCGTCGTCACCACGCGGGCCTGCGCCGTCGCCCAGTCCACCGCCTCGTTCCGCGCCGCCAGGATCCGCCGCTGCTGCGCCTTGCTGCGCGGGTCTCCCGGGTCTGGTGCGTCCAGGTCGTCGGGCGGCGCGCGGTGCGATGACTTCTGGTTGTCCATCGAGGACATGTGCCCCCTGGGATCCGGCCCCCGGCGGCGGCTGTTGTCGTCGTGCGTCAGCACCAGCATGTAGGGGGCGCGCGACCCGGGCCAGCCCGCCGCCTGCTGCTCCAGGTGCGCCGCCAGGCTCGCCCCGCGGGGCGACCGCCCCTCGTGGTAGCGGTTCCACCACCGCTCCTCCTTTTCCTCGCCCGGCGCCGCCTGTGGAGTCCCGAATCAGCACCCCGCTGGCTATGAGCGTTGGTGAGGAGAGTCTGAGTTGTCCGAGGAGGAGCGAATGCGCTCACCGCTGCGCAGGACCATACACCCGCTCCTCAAGATGGCCGTGATCGGCGGCGTCGATTCTGCCGTGCTTCTGCACATCAAGCGCGGCGCCGATGTGAACGCGACCGACGAGCGCGGGCGCTCCGCACTCATGCTCGCGGCCAAGCGCGGCCATGCCCGCACCTGCCGCCTGCTACTGGAGGCCGGAGCCGACGACACGCTCAGGGACGCCGACGGTCTGGATGCGCTCGGGCATGCCCAGCCCCGGCTTCACACCGAGGTGGTATTGGCGCTTCTGGAGCACCGCTTGCGCGTCTGCCTGCCGGCCCTTGAAGTGGATGCGAGCCACGTGCACACGATGCTGGTGCCGCAGGAAGCCGACCAACCGCCCGCCACCTCCGCCTGGGAGGCAGAGCCGGATGCCGTCGCTCCCGAAGCCGACCTTCAGCTAGTCGCGTCTTCGGCCGCTATCCAGGGCGCGATCACGGCCCACAAGGGACTTGATCGCGACGCCACCTGGGACGACATTGAGGTCCAACTTCCGTTGCGACGTTCGAGGACGGGCGCTCCATCCGATCTCGACGACGACCTCGTCGCAGCGTGGCGGACGCTCCTCGCAACCGGGCTCCGAGTGGGAGCCCTCCCGCTCGGCGCGATCCAGAGGGCGGCGAACCAGGACGCGATTCCCACCGACGAGGCCGAGTGGCTGATCTCGGAGACGCTCACGGAGTTCGGCGTCGCGGTCGAGGTGTTTGAGCCGTGGGTCGACGATGCCCTGGACGACCAGTGCGGCAGCGAAGAGGAAGAAATTGATGGCGTCGCCGACGAGGCGATTGCCCATCTCCTCTCGCTGCGGCGCGAGCGGGACCGAGTGTACTGGTCGTGTGTGGGGAGCGCTCCGCCCCCGGATCGCCTTCATCGGGACGACGCCGCGCGGGTCGCCGCGATTGAGGCGGGCATCGTGGGCGTGCTCGATGCCCTTTCTCGCTCGCCGGCACTTCGCGCGGCATTGCTCGCCTCCACCCGAGAAGCGCCGCCCGGCGTCGGCGGAGAGAAAGACGAAGCCGAGTCGGAGGAGGGCGTGGAAGAGCGCGACGGCACCGCGGCCCGGGCAGCCCTACTCCTCTGCGAGCTTGCCCGAACGCGGGGCGTCGCCGATTCCGCCGTGCGGGAGTCGGCCATCTCGGCGCAGGACCTCGGCGAGTTGGGCTCGGCCCGAGCGGCGGTGCAACGTCTGGCGAGCGCGCTGCGTCGGCACGGCGTGCTTGACGCCGCGGCACGCGCATTTCTCGTCAGTGCGGACCAGTGGCACGGCGCATGGTGCGGGATGGTCGCGGCCAACCTACGGCTCGCGGTGCATATGGTCCAGAAGTCCTGGAAGAATGGTGTCCCGGCGACCGACCTCATCCAAGAGGCGAACACGGGAATCATGCGCGCCGTGGAGAAGTTCGATGTCCGCCGGGGAACGGGGTTCGCCACCTATGCCGCTTGGTGGGTGCGGGCCCGCGTGCAGCGGCACGTCTGGTGCGCGACCCTGGTGCGCACCCCGGCACGCGCGTCCGAGGTCCGTGCGAAGGCGGCCCGAGCCCGTCGAAGGTTCGAGGCCGCGGGCATCGAGTTCAACTCTGCTGACATTGCCGCCGAGGTGGGCTGCGATGCATCCACGCTTGAACGCGTGGTTGCGCTGGCGCGGGATCCCCTTCCCATCCCCCGCCTCGAAGACGCTGAGGATGGTGGAGTCGAGGCTATCGGCCCCGAGGAGCAGACACCGGAAGACCTCACGGCCGACGCTGAGCTCCGCCACCTTGTGTTGCGCCACCTCGCCGCGCTGGCGCCGCGAGAGGCGCTCGTACTGCGTCTCCGATTCGGGTTCGTGGACGGCGACGACCACACGCTGTCGGAGATCGGTGAACAGCTCGGTCTGTCGCGGGAGAGGGTCCGCCAGATCGAGCGCGGGGCTCTCCAGAAACTTCGGGGTCAGGAAGGCATCTCCGACCTGATGCAGGGGAACGAACGGGAGGTGTCCGATGGCGAGTGACCGTGTTCGACGGGCCCCGCCAAAGGCCGGGCCAATGGTGGAGGCGCTCCGGGGACTTGGGTACTCGGCTGCTACTGCGCTAGCCGACATCGTGGACAACAGCATCGCAGCCGGCGCACGGACGGTTGACGTGCGCTTCCGGTGGGCTGGCCGAGAGAGCTCGGTGAGCGTGCTCGACGATGGGCGCGGTATGTCGGACGCCGCGCTCGAACGCGCGATGCGACTCGGGGAGGTAGACCCGCTCGCAGCGCGTGAGGCCCACGACCTCGGCCGATTCGGGATGGGCCTAAAGACCGCCTCGTTCTCGCAGGCGAGGCGGCTCACCGTTGCAGCGGCGCAGGCCGGCGTCACCTCCTGCCTCCGCTGGGATCTGGACGTGCTGACATCGAACACCGACCAAGAGTGGCTGCTTCTGGAGGGCTCCCATCCCGGCTCCGAGGCACTGCTCGAACCGCTTGCAGGCCGGGCGGCGGGCACGCTCGTGCTCTGGGAGGAGATGGACCGCGTGGTCCCTCCTGGATCGAACGAGCAGGACTTCCTCGACCTCATCGACCAGGTCGAGCGGCACCTCGCGATGGTGTTCCACCGTTTCATAGACGGTGTGGGTGCACGCCTGACGATCCGGATAAACGGGCGGGTTCTTCAACCCTGGGATCCCTTCATGGCGGCGCACCCGGCCACCTGGACCTCGCCCCAGGCCTCGTTGGGGGGCATCAGCGGGCGCGTGGAGGTGTCCGGACACGTCCTCCCGCACCGGGACCGCCTCACCGAGGACGAGCACAACCGCGGTGCCGGGCCGGACGGCTGGACGGCACAGCAGGGGTTCTACGTGTACCGGAACGAGCGACTGCTCGTGGCTGGGAGCTGGCTCGGTCTCGGTCGTGTGCGCCCCTGGACGAAGGAGGAGCCATACCGGCTGGCCCGCCTCCGCCTGGACATCCCGAACTCCGCCGACTCGGAGTGGCGGATCGACATCCGAAAGTCTCGCGCGCGTCCTCCGGGGGCGCTCCGCGAACGCCTGACGCGAGTGGCCGAGGACGCCCGCGAGCGAGCGCGCCGGGTCTTCGCTCATCGTGGCCAGATGATGCCGACATCGGGTCGCGAGCCGGTCGCCCAGGCGTGGCGGGCCGATCACTACTCTGGCGGCGTTCGCTACCGGATCGATCGAGAGCACCCGGCGGTGAAGGCTGTTCTTGCGGAAGCTGGGGCCGCCCTGCCCCAGGTTCGCGCCATGCTTCGAGTCATCGAGGAAACCATCCCAGTTCAGCGCATCTGGCTCGATACCGCGGAAGCAAAGGAGACGCCCCGGACGGCCTTTGCGGAGGAGCCGGATCCCGAGGTCCGCGCAGTGGCCGAGGTCCTGTTCCGGAACCTGACCCGGAAGGGGGGTCTGACGGCGGCCGAGGCGCGCGCGCGCCTTCTCCGCACCGAGCCGTTCCACCTCCATCCGAACTTGATAGCTTCGCTTGCCGACGCTGCCGCCGGCGGTGGAGGAGACTGATGGCACTCGGCGCTAACGAGCTACAGGTGGTGAAGTTCGCCCAGGGGCTCCTCCAGGACGACCGTGACGGGACCGCCATCACGCCCGAGGTCATCGGCGCGGCCGTCGACCGCGTGGTGGGGTTGAACCCGCGATGGGGCATCGGGCTCGACCGCCTCGCCGCGACCGACGAGCTGATCCGTCGGTTCAGCGTTTGGATCGGGACAGACACGACCCTCTCCAGCGAGGTCGGCCACGTCCCTTGGTTGAACGCGGAGAGGAAGCAGGAATGGCGGTACTGGCAACGCTACCGCGAGTGGTTGGAGAAGAAGCTCTCCTGGCGGGCGATCGAGGGGCTGGACCGATCGAGTGACACGGTCCTGGGTCTCCTGGAGGATCCAAAGCGGCCCGGACCCTGGGATCGCCGTGGGCTCGTCGTGGGCCACGTCCAATCCGGCAAGACCGGCAACTACACGGGGCTCATCTGCAAGGCCGCGGACGCGGGGTACAAGATCATCATCGTCCTCGCTGGGCTGCACAACAACCTGCGCTCCCAGACCCAGATGCGCTTGGACGAAGGGTTCCTCGGCTACGAGACCTCGCCCGACCGCGACGACCGTTCGCACCCGACCATCGGCGTCGGCAGGATCGACTCCGACATCTCGATCCGGCCAAACTACGCCACGAATCGTGCCGACAACGGGGACTTCAACGCTGCAGTGTCGAAGAACCTCGGCATCAGCCCCGAGCAGCGCCCGTGGTTGTTCGTCGTGAAGAAGAACGGAGGCGTTCGCGCGGGGCCTGGAGGAGCGACCAACTACTCCGGCGTCCTCGGCCAGCTCTTCCGCTGGCTGACCGATCACGTCGCAGACGCACATCGTGACTCTCCCGTGCGCGAGGACCGCCGCGTGACGCGGCTGCCACTCCTGATCATCGACGACGAGGCTGACAACGCCTCTGTCGACACCGGCGAGCGAGTCGTGGACGAGAACGGCCAGCCGGACCCGGATCACCAGCCGACCTCGATCAACAAGCTCATCCGGCGGATCCTGCACCTGTTCGACCGCGCCGCCTATGTCGGCTACACCGCCACGCCCTTCGCCAATATATTCATCCACGAACGAGGAGTGACCCGCGCCGAAGGCGCCGATCTCTTCCCGGCCGCATTCATCGTCAACCTCGCGGCGCCCTCCAACTACATCGGGCCCTCGAAGGTGTTCGGCGTGCGCGACACCACAGGTCGCGTCCTTGGTCTTCCTCTGGTCGTCCAGCTCGACCGGAAGCACGAGGAGTGGATGCCGCCGAGGCACAAGAAGGGTCACATCCCGATGTGGCAGGGACTGGCGGCGCTTCCGCCCTCGTTGGCAGAGGCCGTGGACGCCTTCCTTCTGGTGTGCGCAGCGCGGCGGGCCCGGGGCCAGGCCGCTGAGCACTGCTCGATGCTCGTCCATGTCACGCGCTTCTCCGGCTCGGATGGAGGATCGGCCAGCGTGCAGCAGCACGTCCATGATCAGATTGAGGAGCACGTTCGGCGGGTGCGCCAGCGGATCGGTCGGGGCATCGACGAAGCGGAGGTGCTCGATCGGCTCCGTGGTCTGTGGGCTCGCGAGTTCGAGGCCAAGGACCCCACCATCCGATCTGCGCATCCCGACCTCTGCGGTCGGCCCGTCAGTTGGGACGAGATCGTCGCAGCGCTGCCCGTCGCTTTGGACGACGTGAAGCTACGGCGCATCAACGGCACGGCGAAGGACGCGCTTGACTACGTCGAGCATGAGGGCACCGGCCTCAAGGTCATCGCCATCGGCGGCGACAAACTCTCACGGGGTCTTACGCTCGAGGGCTTGACCGTGTCCTATTTCCTTCGCGCATCGAAGATGTACGACACGCTGATGCAGATGGGGCGGTGGTTCGGATACCGGCCGGGCTACTTGGATCTCTGCCGCCTGTATACCACGCCCGACCTCGTGCTGTGGTTCAGCCATATCACCGACGCCGCTGATGAGCTTCGCGAGGAGTTCGAACTGATGGCGGCTAGCGGCGCTACGCCCCGGGATTACGGCCTGAGGGTACAGTCCCACTCCGAGCTGCTCGTGACCTCGCCGATGAAGATGCGGGCCGCACGGGAGCAGCATGTCTCGTTCAGCGGTAGCCTCCTTGAGACGGTCGCCCTTCGACGAGACGTAGAGGCCGTCCAGCAGAACTTGGAGACGACTCGACGGCTGGTAAGGAACCTGGGTCCGTCCGCGCCCCTCCAGCGGCCGCGCCCGGAGGGCCGGCAGGACAGCTGGGTCGGTCACCTGTGGGAAGGCGTGCCGGCCGAGGAGGTCTCGGACTTCCTCAGCTCCTTCAGGACCCATCCACAGGCGCTCAAGGTCAACGGCCCGATGATCGCCGATTTCATCCGCCAAATGGCAGCCATCGGCGAGCTCACATTCTGGACGGTAGCCGCCGTGGGCGCCCCGGAGGACGAGAAGCGGCGTGTCGCCGACATCGGTGTTCCCCTGCCTATGATCAAGCGCGCCGCGGAGAGTGAGGACGAGGGCCGCTACTCCATCGGGCGCCTCCTCTCGCCGCGAGACGAGGCGATCGATCTGGATGCAACTGCGTGGCAGGAGGCCCTGGTGCTGACGCGCCGGGCTTGGACCCAGGATGCCTCCAAGCGCCGCGCCGCCACAGCGCCGGATCTCCCTGCGGGACCCGCCATCCGCCGCGTGCGTGGCTTCGGTGGGGACGCCGTGCCGCCTCACCCCGAGCGGGGGCTGCTGCTCCTCTACGCCCTCGATCCCAAGAAGGCGTACGAGCAGGGTGACGCGCGGACGCTCCCGTTCGACACGCCGGTCATCGCCTTTGGCGTCAGCTTCCCTGGCAGCGACTCCGGAAAGAAGGTCGTGTACAAGGTGAACAACGTCCTCTGGGAGCAGGAATATGGCGCCTCGGAGTGAGCGCGACGAACTCGCCGAGGCGTGGCGGGCGCTCCGGGGCCTCGCGGACGGTCCGGGTTGGCGGACGATCCCCGTGTGCGCCGGCGGTCCGTGTCGGTTTTTCGCCGGACGCCAGACCCCCGGCGACGAGGAAGCTCTGCTCGTCGACATGGGTGGCGTGCCTGTCCGTGCCGCCGTTCAGCTCCCCCAGGGCCGCGGCTTCGCCGTGATACCGGTGGTCGTCGAAGCGACTGCACCCTCGGCCTGGATCGGCATTAGCCGCCGACCCGGTGGGAGCATGGACCTTTTCGCCGCGATGGCCGCGGACATCGTGCAGACCCTGCATGGGGTCACCGACGTCCGGCCGGCCAACCTGCTCGGGGTGCTCCTCGACCGGATCCGGGCCTGGCAGAGGTTCATGGACCGCGGCGGGGACGGCGTGCTCGGTGCGGAAGCCGAGATCGGCCTCCTGGGAGAGCTCGTACTGATCGGCAAGCTGGTGGACGCGGGAGTGGCGGGGCTGACCGTGTGCGAAGGCTGGGAGGGCCCCCGGGACGGCGTACAGGACTTTCGATGGCGGTCCGGAGCCATGGAGGTGAAGACGAGCAGTGCGCCTCTCGGCTCCTTCCCCGCCCGGATCGGCTCCATTGACCAGCTCGACGACACGAACGTCCAGCCGCTCTTCCTGGCGGCCGTGCGTGTGACCGAGGTGGAATCGGGGCGGACGCTGCCGGAGTGGGTGGCCGGCGTTCGGGAGCGGCTGGTCGGGCAGGATGCGGCCCTGGGCACATTCAACGACCGCGTGCTCCAAGGAGGGTACTCCGACGCCCAGGCCGACCGATACACGCGCCGCTTCGAGGTGCGCGATGTGCGCATCTTCACCGTAAATCAGGTGTTTCCGCGCCTGACACGCTCGACCGTGCCCGGGGGAATCACGGAAGCCCGGTATCAGATGGACCTCGACCTCGTGAGGGTTCCCGCAACGGACCTCCCCACCGCCCTTTCCCGTATAGGAGTGCTCTGATGGAATTGCCAGAGTTTCTCGCCCAGACCCAGGCGCAGGTGCGCTCTGAGATCAGCGACCGTGAGGGTACGCCGGGCGGCGCGTACCCCTATCCGGAGTCCGTGTTCGCCGAGGTGGTGATGAACCACATGGCCGACGTGGGGATGACCTTCGACCCGCAGGTGTGCCACCTGCAGGCGAGGGTTGGCAACGCGAACTTGAAGCTCAGCGGCTACGCGATCTCGGAGGACGCCGACCAGCTCGATCTCTTCGTCAGCTTGTACGACGGGGTGGACGCGGTAACGCCGGTCTCGGACGGCGACACCAAGAACGCGGCGGAGCAGTGCCTGCGGTTCCTCGCCCGGTGCGCTGACGGGAAGCTCGCCCGCCAGATCGACGAGTCCAACGACGCTCATGCGCTAGCGGTGACCATTGAGGGCTGCTACGCGAACCTGGAGCAGATCCGAATCTACGTCCTGACGGATCGCCTTGCGAAGTCGAAGAACTTCAAGGCCCGCGAGGTCAGCGGCCGGACTGTCAAGCTGGAGGTGATGGACATCGAGCGCCTCCACCGGCACTGGTCCGAGGGAAAGCCCCGCGACGAGCTCGTGGTGAACTTCGAGGAGATCTGTGGCGGGCCTCTCCCTTGCGTATACGTGCCCGGCGATGCGACGGGCTACGACTGCGCATTGACGCTGATCCCCGGTGAGGCGCTCCGCTTCGTGTACGAGAAGTTCGGGCCGCGGCTTCTGGAGGCCAACGTCCGCTCATTTCTCAGTACGACCGGCAAGGTGAACCGCGGGATCCGGGACACGCTCAAGGAGGACCCTGAGCGCTTCATGGCGTTCAACAACGGGGTGGTGCTCGTCGCCGACGAAGCTCACCTCGGCCGGACGCTCGACGGGGGCCCCGGCTTGCGCTGGCTCAAGGGGATGCAGATCGTCAACGGCGGGCAGACCACGGCGTCGATCTACTTCACCAAGAAGCGGAGTCCCGAGGTTGACCTTGGTCGAGTTCGCGTCCCCGCCAAGGTCATCGTCCTTCGGTCGCAGGACCCCATCGCCGAGGAGGCGCTCATCGCCGACATCTCGCGGTGCGCGAACAGCCAGAACTCGGTCAAGCAGTCGGATCTCTCCGCCAACAAGCCCTTCCACATCGAGTTGGAGAAGCTCTCGCAGACCACCTACTGCCCCGACGGTGTCGGGCGGTGGTTCTACGAGCGAGCCGCCGGCAGCTACAACACGATGCTGGCCCGCGAGGGTAGTACCCCGGCGAAGCTGCGGCACCTGAAGGTTGTGGTGTGCCCGCCTGCCCGCAAGATCACCAAGACCGAACTTGCGAAGTACCTGAACGCCTGGGACGAACGCCCGGACGCGGTGAGCTTCGGGTCGCAGAAGAACTTCGAACGGTTCATGGCGAGCTTCAGGGAGGATGACGGGGATGCGGTGCTGCCGCTGCCCGACGCCACGGCCTTTAAGGTGATGGTGGCCAAGGCCATCGTGTTCAAGCGGACGCAGATCCTCGTACGCCCGCTGTTCCCCGCCTTCCAGGCGAACGTGGCGACCTACGTGGTGTCCCTCCTCGCGCACCGGCTGGGTCGGCGCTTCGACTTCGGGCGCGTCTGGGCACAGCAGGACATCTCCCCCGCGCTGCGGGTACTCCTCGAACGCTGGGCCGGTGAGGTGCACGAGGTCCTCCACGGCACGGCCGGTGGCCGGATGATCTCGGAGTGGGCGAAGAAACCCGAGTGCTGGGAGGCGGTCAAGGCAGGCCGCTACTCTGAGCCTCGTGGCGCGATCCCGGAGATCCGGTGATCCGCGCGAACTCCGCTGGCTCGCAAGCCACCTGTCCGATACGGAGCCTTTGATGCAGCCGATCCGTGTTCTCGACCTGTTCTGCGGAGGCGGTGGCAGCAGCTATGGCGCACGGTCGGCGGGAGCGCAGATCGTTGCCGGGGTGGACGCCTGTACAATCGCCGCCGAAACGTTCGGAGCCAACTTCCCCGGGGCGCTGGCGGTGAACGCCACACTGGCCGGCGACAGGGTCAGCGCCGAGATCCGTGCCGTCGGTCCGGTGGACCTGCTCTTGGCGTCGCCCGAGTGCACGAACCACACTTGTGCCCGCGGCTCCCGCCCCGTCTGCGAGGAGAGCCGGATGACGGCGTGGCAGGTGCTCCACCACGCGCGGGAGTTCAAGCCACGTTGGATAGTGGTGGAGAACGTCGTCCAGATGCGCTCCTGGGATCGATTCCGGCAGTTCGAGGCGGAGATCCTGGGCCTTGGCTACCAGATCTGGCCTCGTGTCATCGACGCCTCCGACTACGGCGTCCCGCAGGCGCGGCGGCGGCTTTTCCTCATCTGCTCTCGCGAGGACAAGGCGTTCGACATCCACCCTCCCGAGGGCGTGCAGAAGCGCGTCGCCAGGGACGTGCTTGACCCTGTGGGACGGTGGCCCGTGACGCTGTTGTACCGGCCGGGGCGGGCCCAGGCGACGCTGGAGCGCGCAGAGCGCGGCTTCGAGGCTCTCGGGAGGCTGGAACCCTTCCTGATGGTTTACTACGGCTCCGACGCGACCGGTGGATGGCAGCCGCTCGACCGGCCCCTGCGCACGCTCACGACCCTCGACCGGTTCGCGCTCGTTGAGCCCTCGCGGAGGGGGCCTACCATGCGGATGCTCCAGGTGCCGGAGTTGAAGCGCGCGATGGGCTTCGGTGATGACTACAAGCTGGACCTTGGGACGCGCCGGGAGCGAGTGAAAATGCTCGGCAATGGCGTCTGCCCGCCAGTGATGGAGCAGATCGTCAACGCGCTCACTGGGCGCGCACAGGCGCGGAGCCGAACGCCGCGCTCGCTCACTTTGGTGTCGACTGTGACGGCCTCGGCGAAGTAGCCAGGCTGGGACGGCGCCACTTCGCGGTCACGCGCGGGCCGACCTGGTCGCCGACCAGTACGCCGCTGCGGAGCGTGGCGAGCACCCGCCTCTCGACCAGGGGCGCCTCGGACACCACCTCCACCCGAATGACGCGGACATCCGGTGTTGGGAGGGCGTCCTCTGCACCCAGCACAGCCGCAGCGGCGGCGGTGGGGCGCTCGAAGACATCATGCTCCCAGAGGCGGACCACCCGCCACCCCCGCGCTTCCAGGTCAAGCGTCTGCCGGCGATCGCGCTCGACGTTCTCCGCGAGCTTCTGGGCCCAGAAGTCGGTGTTCGACTTCGGGCGCACGTAGTGGTCGGGGCAGCCGTGCCAGAAGCAGCCGTCGATGAACACCGCGGTGTGGCTCGCTTCGAGGACGAGATCCGAGCGGACGCCGTCGACCCTCGCGTTGAGGACGTAGGGGACGGTGCCGCCGAGTGCCTCGGCAAGCGCCAGCTCGGGGCGAGTACCCGATCCGCGGATGCGGGACATCTGCTGAGAGCGGGTCAGAGTAGCCATGGGGTCCGGAATACCTTCTACTCCCAACCGCGGCTACCGTGACAGGGCGGCCTGAGTGATCCACCCCCAGGTTTGGTGCGCGCCAGCGTAGTGCCTGCATTCCTCCCGCCTCAGCCCCCCGCCGGCGGCTCCCACAGCTCGACCTTGTTCCCCTCGGGATCCACCACCCAGCCGAACTTGCCGAACTCGGACTCCTCGACCTTCTCCTCGACCACCACCCCCTCGGCCCGCAGCACCGCCAGCAGGCCGTGCAGGTCCTCGACCCGGTAGTTGATCATGAAGCTGGCCTGGCTGGGGGCGAAGTAGGCGGTGTCCGCCGGGAAGGGGCTCCACACGGTGGTGCCGGCGCCCTGGGGGTTGTCGGGGCCGCTCCAGCGGAAGGTGGCGCCGCCCCAGGGCTGGACGTCGACGCCCAGGTGCCGCTGGTACCAGGCAGCCAGGGCCTGGGGGTCGGCGGCCTTGAAGAAGATGCCGCCGATGCCGGTGACGCGCTTCATGGGGACTCCGGGGGGGAGGGGCTCAGACCTCGTGCCCGAGCGCCCGCTTGAGCGGCTTGTTGAACGCCCACATGGCCAGGCCGGTGGCGACGCCGAGCATGGTCAGCATGGCGAAGAACATCTCCTTGGGCATGACCCCGTAGAAGCTGCCGATCAGGCCGGACAGGTAGTTGCCCAGGAAGCTGGACAGGAACCAGACGCCCATCATCAGCGAGACGATGCGCACGGGGGCGACCTTGGTGACCAGGGACAGCCCGACGGGGGACAGGTACAGCTCGCCGACGGTGAGCATGAGCGTGCAGGCCAGGGGCCAGAACAGGCTGCCCTGGCCCTCGCCGACGACCTGGGCGCCGGCGACCATGACCAGGAAGGACAGGCCGAGCACGATGCTGCCGATGGCCATCTTGGCGACGCTGCTGGGCTCCTTGCCGCGCTTCTCCTGCCAGGCCCAGAAGCCGATGAGCAGGGGGGTGCCGAGCATGATGACGAAGGGGTTGAAGCTCTGGAACCAGGTGCTGGGGATGGTGAAGCCCAGGATCGTCGGCCAGATGGTCTTCTCGTCGGCCCACAGCTGCATGGTGTTGCCCTGCTGCTCGTAGACGGCCCAGAAGACGACGTTGAGGCCGCACAGGGCGGCCAGGGCCAGCACGCGGCGCCACTCGTCGGGGGTCAGCGGCTCGCTCTTCTTCTCGACGTGGGCGGCCTTGCGCTGGGTCAGGTTGTCGGGGGCCAGGTGGCGCTGGCCGATGGTGTAGATGACCAGGCCGGCCATCATGCCGATGCCGGCGGCGCCGAAGCCGTAGTGCCAGCCGTAGACGGCGGCCAGGGTGCCGCAGACCAGGTTGGACAGGAAGGCGCCCAGGTTGATGCCGACGTAGAAGATGCTGAAGGCGCGGTCGCGGCGGTGGTCCCCCTCGGGGTACAGGCCGCCGACCTGGGTCGAGATGTTGGGCTTGAAGAAGCCGTTGCCGAAGATGAGGAAGAGCAGGGCGATGAAGAACATCGCCTCGCTGGCCATCAGGAAGTGTCCGATGGCCATCAGGATGCCGCCCAGGAAGACGGTCTTGCGCTGCCCCAGGTACTTGTCGGCGAAGTAGCCGCCGAGCACGGGGGTCAGGTAGACCAGGCCCGTGTACAGACCATAGAGCTGGCTGGCCAGGGGCTGGATCTCCAGGGGGCCGAAGATGGCCTCGAGCACGGAGCGGATGGCGTCGAGACCGATGACGCTGCCGGGGTCGCCGGCGATGGTCTCCTCGCTGCCCTGGCGGACCTGCCGCTGCTCGACGAAGAGGTAGTTGACCATGTACAGGACGAGCAGGCCGCGCATGCCGTAGTAGGAGAAGCGCTCCCACATCTCGGTGAAGAACAGGAAGAACAGGCCGGGCGGGTGGCCGACCTTCTCCTCGAAGCGGGTGCGGGGGACCGGCGGGGCGGCGGCGGGGCTGTCGGACACGGCGACTCCAGCGGGGCAGGGCGCGGCCCGCGGGGGGCGGGGCGCGGCGAAGGCGCACGCTACCGCAGATCGGGGTCCCTGTCCCCCGGGCGGGCGCGGGCCGCCCGCCACGCGGCGTACTCCTCGGGCGTGTTGACGTTGCGCAGGCCCTCGGCCCAGCCCAGCTCCAGCCGCGGGGCGCCGGCCAGCGCGTCGCGCAGGGTGCCGCCGGCCCGCAGGACCGCCAGGGTGGGCCCGACCGGGACCCGCACGGGGTGGCCGTCCTGGCCGCCGGCGGTGGGCACGAGGGGGCCGCCGCGGTCGGCCAGCGCGGCCAGCACGGCCGCGGGCGCGGGCGGCGCGTCGACGGGGGTGACCAGGGCCTCGGCGTCGGCGGGCAGGCGTGCCAGGGCCAGGGCCAGGGACTGCGCCATGCCGGTGGTGGCCCAGGCGGGGTTCTCGACGGGCTCGGCCGGCGCGGGCAGGGCCGCCCGCACCCGCTCGCCCTCGGCGCCGACGACGACCAGGACGCGCTCGACCCAGGGCGAGAGCGCGCGCACGTGGGCGGCGACCCAGGGCTGGCCGTCGACGTCGAGCAGGGCCTTGGCCCGCCCCATGCGGGTGCTGCCCCCCGCGGCGAGGATCACGGCGGCCAGCGGGCGCGGCGGCGAGGGCATCACCCGCGGCTATCCCACCTCCTCCTCCGGTAGGCTGCGCCCGTGGCCGCTCCGCCCCTGCACCACTCCCTCGACCAGCTCCTGGTGCTCGACGCCATCGAGCGCACCGGCACCTTCGCGGGCGCCGCCGCCGAGCTGCACCGCGTGCCCTCGGCCGTCAGCCACGCGGTCAAGGCGCTGGAGGACCAGCTCGGCGTGCCCCTCTTCGAGCGCCTGGGCAACCGCACCGCGCTCACGCCCGCCGGCCGCCGCCTGCTGGAGCCGGCCCGCGCCGTCCTGGCCGAGGCCCGCGAGCTGGAGCGCATCGCCCGCCAGCTCCGCGACGGCTGGGAGCCCGAGCTGCAGGTGGTGGTCGATGGGGTGCTGCCCTGGGGGCCCATCGCGGCGGCCCTGCGCGCCTTCGCACAGGGCGCCATCCCCACCCGCGTGCGCGTGGACGTGGAGTACCAGGAGGGCGTGCCCGACCGCTGGCTGGCCGACGACGCCGACCTGATGCTGATCCTCGACTTCGACCCCGAGGGCGACCCGCTGACCTGCCACCCGCTGGCGCCGCTGGAGATGGTCCTGGTCGCCGCGCCGGGCCACCCGCTGGCCGCGCGCCCGGGCCTGCGGCGCGAGGATCTGCACGACGCCTTCGAGCTGGTGGTCAAGGACTCCTCGCCCCGCTACGGCCGCAGCCCCAAGCAGCCCTTCATGGGCAGCCAGCACGTGGTCTACCTCTCGGACTTCCACGCCAAGCGGCTGACGGCGCTGGCGGGCGTGGGCTTCGGCTGGCTGCCGCTGCACTTGGTGGCGGACGACCTGGCGCAGGGGCGCCTGGTGCTGCTGGACGTGCCCGGCGGGCAGCGCTGGACCTACCACCCGCAGCTCGTGCACCGCGCGGATCGGCCGCTGGGGCGCGCGGCCCGGCACTTCGTCGAGGCGCTGCTCGCCGCGGCCGAGGGTGAGGGGGGTTGATGCTCAGCGTGATGAACAATCGCTTTTCGTGATGCTTGCCCCGGGCTCTACTGGGATCGTCCCGCCCTGGAGCCCCCATGCGCCGCCTCGCCATCGCCGCCCCCTCCCTCCTGCTCGCCCTGGTGGCCTGCTCGCCCGACTTCGGCCTGGAGGGCATCGAGGCGGGCAACACGGCCCCGGACACCGGCACGCCCGCGGTCGAGGAGGAGGAGCCCGAGGAGGAGCCCGAGGAGGAGACGACCCCGCCCGAGGAGGAGGAGGAGCCGCCCCCCGAGGACGACTGCACCGAGACCGACGAGCGGATCTACGTCGTCGAGCGCGACGACAAGACCGTCTACCTCTTCGACCCCACCACCCTGTCCTTCGAGTCCCTGGGCCGCCTGTCCTGCCTCGGCGGCGCCTCGCCCGGCTCCATGGCCGTCGGCCGCGACGGGGTCGCCTGGGTGCGCAGCAGCTCCGACGAGCTGTTCCAGGTCTCGCTGACCGACCTGTCCTGCGACCGCACCGACTTCCGCCTGCCCGCGGGCTTCGACTCCTTCGGCATGGGCTTCGCCACCGAGTACTCCGGCACCTGGCGCGACCACCTCTACGTCGCCGACGCCGACAGCCTGGGCGTGCTGGACACGGCCGACCTGAGCGTGGACCGCCTGGGCTCGATGGCCAGCCAGTCCGAGCTGACGGGCAACGCGCTGGGCGAGCTGTGGGCCTTCCTGCCGCTGCTCAGCCCGGCGCGCCTGGTCCAGATCGACCAGGGCAGCGGCGCCGAGCTGGAGCGCATCTCGCTGCCGTCCTTCCCACCCGCCAGCGAGATCGACGCCTTCGCCTTCGCGACCTGGGGCGGGGACTTCTGGCTGTTCGTGCGCAGCTACGGCATGGGCAACAGCACGGACGTGTACAGGGTCACCGCCGCGGGCACCATGACCCTGGAGCTGCGCGACGTCGGCTTCGACGTGGTGGGCGCGGGGGTCAGCACCTGCGCGCCGACCGAGTAGCCCCGCGGGCGCAGGGGACCTGCCGCCGGGCCGAGCGCCGCGCTAAGGCGGCGTCCCTCGCCCGTCGGAGGTCCCGTGCGCAACCAGGCCGAGCAGATCATCGAGCGCACCCTCTTCGCCTCGCGCTGGCTGCTGGTGCCCTGCTACGTGGGGCTGATCGGCGCGCTGCTCATGATCATGGTCAAGTTCGTCCAGGAGCTGGTGCACTACCTGCCCGGCGTGCTGGCGATGAACGAGGCCGACGTCATCCTGGTCGTGCTGTCGCTGGTGGACCTGACGCTGGCGGCGAACCTGGTCCTGATGGTGATCCTGTCGGGCTACGAGAACTCGGTGAGCCGCCTGGAGGTGGGCGAGGAGCAGGACCGCCCGGCCTGGCTGGGCACCCTGGACTTCGGCGGGCTCAAGCTGAAGCTGGTCTCGTCGATGGTGGCGATCTCGGGCATCCACCTGCTCAAGACCTTCATGAACATCCACTCGGTGGACCGTGACGACGTGAAGTGGATGACCGTCCTGCACCTGGTCTTCGTGGTCTCGGGCCTGCTGCTGGCGCTGATGGACTGGCTGGTCGAGAAGGCGCACGCGATCAACAAGCACTGAGCGCTCGCAGAGCACTGAGCGCTCCGCTCACTCGACGTAGCCCATGCTCTTGAGCCACTCCATCAGCTCGGTCTGGTCGGTCGGCGCGCCCTGGCCACCCTGGCGCCAGGGCATGCTGCCGTTCTCGTAGGTGGGGATGCGGACGACGGGTCGGTCCGTGGACAACAGCTCGGTCCGGGGCTGGCCGGCCAGGTCGTCGGCGGTGGGGATGCCCATCAGCCACAGCGCGGTCGGGGTCACGTCCACGCTCTCGACCTCGACCGCCATCGGGCCGGCGACGACCCCCGGGCCGTGCACGGCGAAGATCCCCGGGTCGTCGATGCCGTGGCTGCCCGAGTTCACGAAGCAGGAGTAGGCGTCTTCGGCGTGGCGCCCCAGCACGGCCCGGCAGGCGGCCACCAGCACGGCGGAGGCCTCCAGGGTGTCGTCCCCGGTGCGCTGGAAGAGGGGCTGGCCGTCGCGGGTGGTGGTGGTGAGCAGGTGCTCGGCCACCGCCAGCGCGTCGGGCCCCTCGACGCGCAGGCGAGGGAACCGCAGCTCCTCGCCCTGCCGGTACAGCGGCCGGCTCGTCACCGTGCCCGTGGCCTGCCCGTGGCCCAGCGGGGACAGGTCGACCGGGCCCTCCTCGATGGAGCCGCCGCCTCCGTCGAGCACCTTGCGCCCCAGGGCCAGGCGGCGGGTGGCGGGCACGGCCGCGGTGTGGCCGTGGTCGCTGAACAGCAGGACGTAGCCATCGGGTCCGGCGGCCTGCAGCGCCAGCTCGATCCAGAGGTCGGCCAGGCGCACGGTCTCCTCGATGATCTCGTAGCCGAGCCGGGCGCGCGCGGCCTGGTCGGCCGGCAGGGTGGCGAGCGTGTCGGGGTCGCGGGCCAGGGCGTACTCCTGGTACAGGATGTGCAACCCCTGGTCGTGTCCGTAGTAGGGCAGGATGGCCAGGTCGAAGCGCTGCTGCTCGAGCAGCGTCCGGGCGCGCCCGCTGTCGGAGGCTGCCAGGCCCAGGCGCTCGATGTGCTCGGCGTGCTTCGTGGGCACCCAGTCGTCGGCGCCGCTCTCCAGGTCCGGCGGCCAGGTGGTGCCACGCTCGCGGGGCAGCATCACGCCCAGGATCGGGTAGGCGGGCGAGCAGGCCCAGAAGTCCATCACCAGCGCGCTGCGACCGTGGCGCGTCGCCATGTCCCAGATCCGGTGGACCTTCACGTCCTGGTTGGTGGCCTGGAAGCCTCCGCCGACCGTGTGGAGCTGGTCCTGCACGATGCCGTGCTGGGCCGGACGGTGGCCCGAGGCGATGCTGGTCCAGCTCTCGGGGGACTTGGGGCTGTCGATCACCAGCGGGGCGCTGGCGCCCTCGCGTCGCAGCCGCGCCAGGTGGGGGGCCACCCCGGCCTCGATGAACGGGTCGAGGATGCGCCAGTCGCCTCCGTCGATGCCGACCATCACGACGCGGTGGGGCGCGGGCAGGGTCGGAGCCGGGGGGCCGACGTGGCAGCCCAGGACGGGAGCCAACGAGAGGACCTGCGCCAGCGCGCGGGAGGGCAGGGTGGGCACGGGGGGCTCCGCCCTGGCGGTGCGGGGGGGGCGGCCAGGAGCGGCGGCAGTGTGGGTTCGCCACGCGCCTGTCGCCGTGGGGAGAGTGTGAAGTCTCAGCGCAGGTCCCCCTGCTCGCCCGACAGCACCCGGGCCCAGCGGATGCGGCCGGTGAGCTGCATCAGGGCGAACAACGTCACGATGCCGAGGACGGTGACGGTCAGGCCGGTGAAGCCCTCCCAGAAGTGGGCCAGCGAGAAGCCCACCAGGTACAGGAGCTGGGCCAGGCCGGCCTCGACCAGGGCGAAGCGGGGGCCGACGACCAGGCGCAGGTAGCTCGTGACCAGCACCACGCTGACGACGCTGGCCAGGGCGAAGGCCTGCTCGACGGGCAGGTGGTCGGCGGTGTAGCCGAAGAGCAGGTGGAAGGAGAAGAAGGCGGCGGCCAGGAAGAGGTGGTTGACCGGGTGGACCTCGATGCCCTTGAGCAGGCCGAGCACCGTGATCCACAGCATGAACAGGCCCAGCGAGACGGGGGCCGAGAAGGCCATCTCGGCGGCCAGGGGGCCCGGCTGGATGCGCGAGGGCATGGTGACGCCCATGCCGTCGCCGGTGACCAGGCGGTCGAAGGTCCAGGACAGCACCCAGCCGCCGTCCTTCTGCTGCCGGGTCGAGGGGGACATGGTGTAGGCGGGGAAGTCGATGTCGGCGAAGTCGGTGGTCGCGACCAGCGAGAAGGCGTCGACCTGGCCGGCGCCGCTGGTGGGGTGGTAGCTCCACTGGTCCATGCCGCGGGAGCGGTAGTGCACGCGGAAGGTCAGGGCCTGGCCGGGCTGCACGGGCAGGTCGACCTGGATCTGGCCGTTGACCGGCACGGCGCGGCTGGAGACGTCCTCGCCGTCCACCTCCAGGGCAAAGGCGTCGTAGCTGCCGGTGGCGACGGGGAGCTGCAGGACGAAGGAGAGCGTGCCGGGCACGGGCTCGTCGCAGGTCCAGGTCCAGGTGCCGGTGAAGTCGACGTCGTACAGGCTGTACCACATCAGGCCCTTGCGGCGCTGGTCCAGGTCGAGGTCCACGACCAGGTCGGTGCCGGCGGGGCGCTGGGGGCGGGTGTGCGTCACCCACTGCTGCTTCATGATCGGTTGGCCGTCGGGCCCCAGCACGGCGCGGCCGCGCTCGTCGACCAGCGGGTCGGCGGTGGTGACCAGCTCGGACCAGGAGAAGGTCAGCGTCGGCGCCTGCTGGGCCTGGGGCTGGCCCCACAGGTCGTGCACGCGGCCGACCAGCTCGACGCCCTGGCGGCTGGTGCGGCTGCTCATGATGCCGCCCAGGCCCATCCAGGCGACCGAGGCGAGGCAGAAGACGAAGACCAGGGCGAGGAGGCGCAGCACGCCGTTCATGGGGGCTCCAGGGGTGGGCAGCCCGTGCGGCGCAAGGGCCGTGCCCGGGATCCCGGCCCCTGGCGGGGCCCTGCGCGACCCTGGATTGCGCGGCCTCTACTCGCCGCAGCGCGGGGCGTTCGGGGGCGCGCAGGGGCGGATAGCCTGCCCCCGTGACCGGCGGCCCCCTGCTCTACGTGCACCCCTACGGCCACGTGCTCGACGAGCTCGTGCCGATGGGCGCCGTCGCGCTGGTCAACCGCTGCGAGGTCGACAAGCGCGGTCGCTACGCCTGGGAGCTGACCGAGGCCGAGGTGGCGACCGCCGGCTGCCTGGCGATGGACCTGCACTGGTACTTCAGCGTCGAGGCGGTGGGCTGGATCGCGGCGCACTGCAAGCGGCTGCGGCCGGACCTGCCCATCGTGCTGGGCGGCATCACGGCCAGCTTCTACGCCCGGCACCTGCTCTCGGTCTTCCCGGTCGACTACGTGGTGCAGGGCGACGGCGAGCAGTGCTTCCCGGTCCTGGTGCAGGCGCTGTGCGAGGGCCGGACCCCTCCGCCCCTGCCCAACGTCTGGACCCGCCAGGGCCCGCCGCCCGCGCTCTCGCCGGTCCCGGCCCCCGTCTACGACGACAACGACTACCTGGACCTGTCCTGGTTCCCGACGCTGCGGCAGGACACGGCGGCGGCCCACCGGCGCTACGCCGCGGCCCCCTTCTGGGGCTTGATGGACCGCTTCCACCCCTACCTGCCGCTCAACCGCGGCTGCCGCTTCCCCTGCGGCGTCTGCTTCGGCTCCTGGCAGAGGGACGTCTTCGGCCACGGCCAGGTCGACCGCTCGGTCGCCGCCCTGGCGCGCGGGCTGGACGCGGTCGAGGCCCACCCCGACTACCGCTTCGTGAACCTCACGGCCGGCACCGAGGACATCCGCCGGCTGCGCGACTACCGGCCCGCCCTGGGGCGGCGGCGGGCGCTCGGCGCCTACCTGATGCACTTCTGCGCCCTGCCGGACGAGGCCGACCTCCAGCTCCTGCTGGACGCCTTCGACCGGGTCTGCGTCGACTTCACCAACCCCGACGAGCTGCCCCTGCCCCTGCGGGCCGCCGGCATGGACGCGCGGGCGGCCCAGGACCGGATCGCCGCGCTGTGCGTCGCGGCCGAGGGCGAGGAGCGGCTGCGCGTCGGCGTGTCCTTCCTTTCGACCGAGCCCCACCCCTTCAAGGACCGCCTGCGGGCGCTGGGACTCTCGCGGCTGGAGCTGAAGGAGAACAGCGAGTGGGCGCTGCCGCGGCCCGACCTGCGCACGCTGGGCGAGGTGCGGGGCAGCGAGGAGCGCGAGGCGGCCAAGACGGCCCAGGCCGAGGGCTTCCGGGCGGTGAGCCGCGGGCACGCCCGCTACCTGCTGGCGCGGGCGGCCTCGCCGGGCCTGCACCCGCTGCTCGACCAGAGCGTGCTGCAGCGGGTCGACGGGGCGCCGGTGGTGGCCCTGTCGGTGCCGCCGCGGGTGGCGCCCTGGCTCTCGGTCTACCAGGCACGCTTCCGACGCTGGCACGTCACGACCCTGGAGACGGTGGAGCTGCGGCTCTGCCCGACCGGCGATCCGGTCGAGGCGGCCGGGCTGCGGCCGGTGCGGACCTGGGGCCCCGACCTGGGCGAGGTGCGGGTCGAGCCGGCGCTGGACGGCTTGCGCCTGTCCTGGCGCGGCCCGGTGCCCGCGGGCGCGACCGGGCTGGTGCTGCGCGCCCTGTGCCAGGCGGAGGAGGGGATCCTGCTCGACCCGGCGGAGGTGGAGGGGCTGCCCCACCTGGTCCTGCCGCTGTCGGCCGACCCCGCCGGACAGCCGGGGGCTGCGCGCCAGGTCACGGTGACGGGGACGCTGTCCTCGGCCCGCTGCGTCCTGCGCTGGCAGGCGCATGAGCACCGCTGGCACGGCAGCGAGCTGCGCCCGCCGACGCCCTTCGATCCGGCCCCGGCGGCGGAGCTGCAGGGGCCCCAGGACAAGGTGGACCGGCCCTGGCCCGACGACGCGCCCGCACAGGACCTGGCCCGGGCCGCGCTGTCGGCGCTGGTCGCGCCCTGGGCGGGGCGGCTGGTGGTGGCCGAGGCGCGATGGGCCTGCCTGGACCTGGAGGACGGGCAGGGGCCGCCGCTGCGGGTCTTCCTGCTGCCGCCGGGGCGGGATCCCTGCGCCCACGCCGGCCCGCGGGGAAGGCTGGTGGTGCAGGGCGCGCGGCAGGGGGGTATCCCTGGCCCCGTGTGGGCCGCGGTGGTGGCGGCGCTGGGAGCGCGGTGATGGTGGAGACGCGGCCGGTCAGCGGCATGGAGCGGCTGTGGCTGGTGGGCGAGCGCCTGTCGCCGGGCTTCCACATCGAGCTGGTGCTGGAGGGGCGGGGGCTGCCGCGCCCGGCCGCCGGCTGGCCGGCGCTGCTGCGGGCCCTGGCCCAGGTGGTGCCCGCCAGCCGGGCGCGGCTGGTGGGGGCCCTGGGGTGGGCACGCTGGCAGGCAGACGGGCCGCTGCCGCGCGTGGCAGAGGTGGACCTGTCGGGCTGGTCGGGGCTGTCCGACGCGCCGCCCTGGCCGCGCGCGGGGGCGTGCGACCCGCGCCAGGGACCGCTGGTGCAGGTGCTGCTGGCGCCGGGGGATCCCGACCGCCTGGTGCTCCGGGCGCACCACGGCCTGGTGGACGGCCGCGGCCTGCTCTTGCTGGCGCGCACCCTCTTCGCCCTGCTGCGGGGCGAGTCGCCGCCCGCCTCGCCGCTGGGCGGGCTGACCGACGCCGCCCTCGCCCGGGACCGGGGCGTCGCCGCCGCGCACCCGCCGCGGCGGGACTGCGCCGGGGTCGGCGGCGCCTCCTCGACCCCCGACCGCGCGGGCACGACCTGGCGGCGGATCCGCGTCGAGGGCCACCCGCCCGCCGTGCTGGCCCGGACCCTGGTGGCGCTGGCCCGCCTGGCGGCCGTCGATCCCCAGGGCGAGGTGCGGCTGGACCTCCCCGTCGACCTGCGCCGCCACCTGCCGGCGGACGCGCCGCCGCGCACGGCCAACCTGACGGGGATCCTGCGCCTGCCGATGCGCGCGCTGCTGGGCCAGCAGGACCCGGTCGCCGCGACCCGGCAGGCGGTCGCCGCCGCCCTGGCCCGCGACGAGGCCGCCGCGACCGTCCTGGCGGCCGGGCCGGCCCGGTGGCTGCCCGTCGGCCTGATGGCCGCGCTGAGCCGGGGCGACAGCCGCCACGCGCTGGCCGAGGGGCGCTACGCCTCGTCGGCGCTGGTCAGCAACTTCGGGCAGGTCGACCTGGCCAGCCTGTCGGGCGGCGGCTTCCTGGCCCACCGCGCCTTCGTGATCACGCCGAGCCACCCCGGGCTGCCGCTCTTCCTGGCCATGCTGGGCACGGGCCAGGCCGTCGAGCTGTGCGCGGTGGTCCCCCGCGCGCTGGCCGGCAGCCTGGACGGGGTCGAGGCCGCCCTGCGCCGCGGCCTGGGCGGCTGATCAGGCCGAGGGCAGGGTGATGCGCACCCGGGCGCCGCCCTCGGGCCGGTTGCCCAGGGCCAGGATGCCGCCGAGCTCGGCGAGGAGCTGGTAGACCGTGTGCAGGCCCAGGCCGAAGCTCTCCTCGCCGCCGGTGGCGCGGCTGCTGAGCTGGTGGCCGTAGAGCAGGCCCTCGCCGGGGTCGATGCCGGGGAAGCCGGGCCCCTGGTCCAGCACGACCAGGTCCGCCCGACCGGCGCGGCAGGAGACCTCGACGCGCACCAGGCCCCCGGGGGGTCCGTACTTCAAGGCGTTGGAGAGCAGGTTGTCCACCAGGCGCCCCAGGCTGACCCGGCTGGCGCGGACGGGCGCGGCGGAGGGCGCGTGGACCTCGATGCGTTGGCCCTTGCGCGCGGCGAGGCCCTGGAAGGCCAGGGCGGCTGCCCGCACGACCCCGGCCAGGTCCACCGGCTCGACGCCGGACCGCGCCTGCGGCGCCAGCGCCGCGTCCAGCATGGCCAGCATCCGATCCACCGCGGCCTGCAGCGTGCGCATCCCCTCCGCAACGCTGGAGGGGTCGTGCGGCTCGACCAGGTCGACCAGGGCCAGGACGCTGGTCAGGGGGCCGCGCAGGTCGTGGGCGAGGGTCGCGAGCAGGCGGGCGCGCGCGTGGTCGGCCACGAGCAGCGCCTCGTTCGCGCGGGCGAGCTGCTCCTGGTGGGAGCGCAGCGCGTCGGCCTCGACCTGCATCCGCACCAGCTCCAGGCGCAGCGCCTCCCGCTCCAGGCGGAGCTGGTCGACGCCGGCCTGCACCCGCTCGGAGAGCTCGCGGGCGGCGCGCAGGTGCTGGACCGCCCGCGCCAGGTCCCCCCGCGCCTCGTGCAGGGCCGCCAGCGATGCGTGCAGGTCGACCTGCTCCCGGTGCAGGCGGCCGGCGCCCGCGTCGGCGAGCTGGGCCTCCAGCGTGGTGACGGCCCGGTCGCGCAGGTCGGGCGCGCCGCGCCACAGCGCGACCTCGGCCAGGGCGCGGGCCGCGCTGCCGCGGGTGGCGGCGGTGGCGCCGGGGCGGCCGGGCTGCAGGGCTCGCTCGGCCAGGGCGGTCGCCTCGGCGGCGCGACGGGCGCGGTTGGCGACCCAGGCGCCGATGGTGTCGGCCCAGACCTCCAGGTCGGGGCGGTCCAGGCCGACCAGGGCGCGGCGCGCCTCGAGCAGGGCCTGGTCGGCGTCCTGGGTGCGGTCGACCTGGTGGTAGCAGCTCGCGGCGTTGATCAGCGTGGAGGCGGCCAGGGCCGGGGAGAGGTCCCGGGGCAGGGGCTGCAGCGCGTCGAAGGCGGAGGCGGCCTCGTCCAGCCGGCCCTCGGCCCGCAGCGTGGAGGCGCGGTTCATCCGCGCGTGCAGGCGCAGGCTGGCCGGGGCGTCGGGGATCTCGTCCACCCTGGCCATGCGCCGGCGCGCCTCTTCGAAGTGCCCCACGTCGAAGAAGACCTGCCCCACCGCCAGGCCGGCGCGGGCGCGGGCGTCGGCGTCGCCGGACTGCTCGGCGCGCTCGACCGCCTCCAGCGCCAGGTCGAGGGCGTCGCGGAGGCGCTGCTGGACGCGGAGCGCCCGGGAGCGGGTGGCCAGCAGCACCGCCTCGGTCGCGAGCGCCTGGGGATCCCGGGCCCCGCGCGGCCCGGCCCCCGGCGTGGCGACCAGGTCGGCGAGCAGGCCCTGCAGGACGTGCAGGCGGCGCTCGGCCTCGGCGGCGTCGGCAAGCTCGCCCGCCTCGAGCGCCTGGGCGCGCAGGGTGGCCAGATCGGCGGGTGCGGGCGGGGGGGAGGAGAGCATGGGACCGGCCGGGGTGCGCCCTGGGCCGCGCCGCAGACACCCACCCCTGGGGAACTCTATCGGATCGCGGCGCACAAAGCAGCAGGGAACACCGCCGACCTGCGGCGGGCTCGCCGGAGTCCCCCCCGACCCCGATCAGCGCGGCAGCGCAGCGCCCTGATCAGCGCGGCAGCGCCGCAACTGCGTCGTGGTACTGCCGCACCACCTCGTCGACGATCTGCTCGATGCGGGCCTGCTCGTGGATCTCGGCGACGCCGTGCCCCGCCGACCAGATGTCCTTCCACTTCTTGGCCGCCTCGGGCGGCGGGCCCTCGGGCCGCGAGGCCGGCAGGCTGGCCTTGAGGAAGTTGGCGTGCACGCCGCTGACCTGGTCGGTGTAGACGATGTCCTCGGGGCCGGCGGCGCAGACCAGCTCCTTGTAGGCCGGCGGCGCGCCGCACTCCTGCGCCACGATGAAGCGGGTGCCCATGTAGGCCAGCTCGGCGCCCAGGGCCAGGCTGGCCGCCACCTGGCGGCCGGTCGAGATGCAGCCGGCCGCGACGATCGGCACGGTCAGCTCGGCCTTCAGCCAGGGGATCAGGGCGAAGGGGCTGATCCGCCCGGCGTGGCCGCCCGCGCCCGCGGCCACCGCGATGATCGCGTCGACGCCGGCGGACTGGGCCTTCTGGGCGTGGCGCAGGTTGATGACGTCGTGGAAGACGGTGGCGCCGCGGGCGTGGGCGCGCTCCACGAGCGCGGTCGGGTCGCCGTAGGAGGTGATCCAGACCGGCACCTCGTAGCGCTCGCACAGCTCCACGTCGGCTTGCAGGCGCTCGGGGTCGGTCAGCCCGATCGTCATGTTGATGGCGAAGGGCTTGTCGGTGCGCGCCCGCACGTACTGGAGCTTCTGCTCCAGGTCCTGGGCGCTGCGGCCGTTGAGGGAGGGCATCGCGCCGAGGATCCCCGCCTCGGCGCAGGCGACGAGCATCTGCTCGTTGCTGATGATGAACATGGGCGCCGCGACCAGCGGGTAGCGCAGGCCCAGGCGGCGCGAGAGGGGCGTGGAGAACGAGGGCGCGGGCACGGGACCTCCGACCCCGGACATCGGGGGCAGGGAACCCTACCACCGCCCCCGCAGCATCCCGTGCCAGTACAGCCGCGGCAGGGCGTAGGTCTTGGTCGCCCAGGTGCTGTAGCGCTCGCGATCCTGCTCGACGGGCAGCGTCTCCTTCGGCACGCCGCCGTAGGTGAACTCGGCCATGATCAGCCGGCCGTAGCCGGTCACCAGCGGGCAGCTCGCGTAGCCGTCGTAGCGCTGGGTCAGCGGCTGGCCGCGCAGGTAGGACACCAGGTTCTCGACCAGGACCGGCGCCTGCTTGCGGATGGCGGCCGCGGTCTTGGAGTTGGGCATGCTGCTGCAGTCGCCCAGGCTGAAGACGTTGGGGAAGCGGGTGTGCTGGGTCGTGTACATGTCGACCTCGACCCAGCCCTGGGCGTCGGCCAGGGGGCTCTGCTTGACCACGTCGGGCGCGGACTGCGGCGGGGTGACGTGGATCAGGTCGAAGGGCTGCTCGAGCACGGCCCCGGTCTCGATGTGGCGGAACCAGGCCTTCTTCGCCGGGCCGTCGATCTTGACCAGCTCGTGCTTGAAGTTCGTCTGGACCTTGCGCTCCTCGAGCAGCTTGCGCAGGGGCCGGGCGTAGCGCTCGACCCCGAAGATGCCGGCGGTGGCGCTGTTGTAGATGACCTCGGCCTTGTGGCGGATCCCGGTGCGCTCGAAGTGGTGCTCGGCCAGCCACATGATCTTCTGGGGGGCGCCCGCGCACTTGATCAGGCCCAGCGGGTAGGTGAACACGGCCCTGCCCCCCTGGAAGCGCTGCAGGCAGTCCCAGGTGTAGGCCACCGTGTCGTAGCTGTAGTTGCTGCAGACGCCGTTCTTGCCCAGGGTCTCCTTCAGGCCCTCGATCCTGCCCCAGTCGAGCTGGATCCCCAGCGCGACCACCAGCGTGTCGTAGGTGAGCACCTCGCCGCTGGCCAGGGTCACCTGGTTCTCGGCCGGCTGGAAGCTGGCGACGCGGTCGCGGATCCAGGTGGCGCCGGGCGGGATGTAGTCGGCCTCCTCCCGCTGGCTCTCCTCGCGGGGGATCACGCCGCCGCCGACCAGGGTCCAGATCGGCTGGTACCAGTGCTTGTCGCTGGGCTCGACGATGGCGACGTCGGGCGCGTCGGGGCGGTTGCGCAGCAGCGCGGCGGTGGTGAGGCCGCCGGTGCCACCACCGACGACGACGACCTTGAAGTGACGAGCAGACATGGGGGCTCCCTGGGGGACCGGGCGGGTCAGTCGTGGATGGTGGTGGTGATGCGGCCGTGCTCGGGCCCCAGCAGGGCGCCGACGCGGTGGGCAAGGGCGAAGCTGAAGCCGGCGAAGCGCTGGAAGCGCCGGTCCCACGTGCGCAGGAAGGAGCCCCAGGGGCCGATGTGCTCGGGCTCCTCGTTCAGCGTCTGCACGACGGCGGTCGAGAGCTGGGTGATCCGGTTGAGGGTCTCGGGCTTGAGCAGGCCCGAGCCGATGAGCTGGCTGGCGGCCGGGCTGGACAGGAAGCCGGCGAGGGCGCGCACCAGGACCACCAGGTTCTCGCGGGCGCGGTCGACGTCGATGCCCTCGGCCTGCATGCGCGCCACCTCCTCGTCGACCACGTCGATGGCGATGGCGGCGTAGGCGGGCGCGGCGGCGGCCAGCTCGGCGCCCTCGGCCAGGGCGCGGCTGTGCGAGGCCGCGCGCTCCAGGTCGGCCAGCACCGCCGGCGCGGTCAGCTTCTCGACCAGGGCCAGGGTCCGGTGCAGGCGCTGGTCGAGGTCGACCCCGCGGGCCTGGGCGCGGGCCAGCTCCTCGTCGGCGACGTCGATGGCGATCCCGGTGTAGCGCTCGGCGGCGACGGCCAGGGGCTCGACGCGCTCCAGCAGCGTGCCCAGGCGGTCGAGCCGGGCCTCGATGCGGGCCAGCCCGTCCTCGATGGCGCGCAGATCCGGCGCGGGGGAGGCGGACAGTTCGGGCATGGGCATCCTCTCCGGCGGGGCCGGGCCTGCGGACGGCGAGGGGGAGAGCAAGCGGTGTGCCACCGCGGGATCGGTCATCTGACCGATGTCGCGGCACGGGGGCTGTCAAGAGTGGCAGTCAGGATTGGCGGTCGCGCCCGCGATGGCGGTCGCTCGTGGCAGGATGGCGCCGTGGACCTGCCCGACCGCCACCGCGTCCGCCTGCTGGCCGAAGACCGCCCGGCCATCGTGCTGTCCACCGACTACCGGGTGCTGGCCGCCAACGGGGCCTACCGGGCGCGCTTCCGCGACCGCATCCGGCTGGGCCACGACCGCTGCCACGCCGTGAGCCACGGCTTCGACCGCCCCTGCGACGGCATGGGCGAGTCCTGTCCGATGCTGGCGGCCATGGAGACGGGCCAGCCGGCCCGCGTGCTGCACATCCACCACGGCCCCGAGGGCCCCGAGCACGTCGACGTGCACGCCGTGCCCCTCGCCGACGACCAGGGCCAGGTCCGCTGGCTGATGGAGGTGCTGGTCCCGGTGGCCGAGGTGGACGACGACGCCGGCCTGGTCGGTCGCTCCCGCCCCTTCCTGGACGCCCTGGACCTGGTGCGGCGCGTCGCCGGGACCGACCTGCCCGTGCTGCTGTTGGGCGAGACGGGCTCGGGCAAGGAGGGGCTGGCGCGCGCCGCGCACGCGATGAGCGGACGGGTCGGCAACTTCGTGGCGCTGGAGTGCTCGGGCCTGCCCGAGAGCCTCTTCGAGAGCGAGCTGTTCGGCTACGAGGCGGGGGCCTTCACCGGCGCGCGCGGCCGCAAGCAGGGCCTGGTCGAGGTCGCCGCCGAGGGCACGCTGTTCCTGGACGAGGTGGGCGAGCTGCCCCTGACCCAGCAGGCCAAGCTGCTGCACCTGCTCGAGTCCCGCACCTTCCGGCGGGTGGGGGGCGTCGACCCGCGGCTGGCCAGCTTCCGCCTGGTCTGCGCCACGCACCGCGACCTGGAGGCCATGGTCCGGCAGGGCAGCTTCCGCCAGGACCTGTTCTTCCGGATCGCCGCCTTCCCGGTGCCCGTCCCGCCGCTGCGCGCGCGCCGGGAGGACCTCGCGCTGCTCGTGCCGCACCTGCTGGCGCAGGTCGCCCCCGGGCGCAGCCTGTCGCCTGCGGCCTGGGCTTGCCTGCGGCGGCACGACTTCCCCGGCAACGTGCGCGAGCTGCGCAACGTGCTCCAGCGGGCCGCCATCCTGGCCGACGGCCCGCGCATCCAGCCCGAGCACCTGCCGCCGGCCCTGCGCGGGGCGGGGGCGGTCGCGCCGCCCCCGGCGGTGGAGGGGGCCCTGGACCTGCGCAGCCTGGAGCAGGTGGAGCGCGACCACCTGGCGCAGGCGGTGGCGGGCTTCCCGGGGGACCGCGCGGCGCTGGCCCGGGCGCTGGGCCTCTCGGAGCGCACGCTCTACCGTCGGCTGCGCGCGCACGGCCTCGCGGGGCGCTGAGCGCGCCGGGTGCTCAGCGTCGGACGAGCAGCAGGTCGCTGCGGTCGGTGTCGGGGCGGAGGATGCGCACCTCGACCAGGTCGTCGGAGAGGGCCACCGCGACCTGGACCGGGCCGCCCGCCGCCCGGTCGGACTCCTCGGCCTCGCCTGCCACCCCCGCCACCATGCCGGCCACCAGGTCGCCCGGCACCCCGGCCATGGCCAGCGGCCCGCGGGCCAGGCGGGTGATGGTCCCCTCGACCCAGGCGCGGACGGGCTCCGCGGCGTCGTGGTGGAACTCGGCGCAGACCAGGGGTGACATCGGGGCCGGACCAGCCATGCGGACTCCGGGGAGTGGGTCGGTCGATTGCAGGAGGTGTGCCACCCCCCTGGCGAGGGCCACGATCGCGACATTTTCGCGCCCTGCGTCGCCCGGCCGACACCCTCCCGGCCGTCCGGGCCTGTGCCAATGCGCAACACCTCGGCGTCGCTAGTGAGAAATCGCCCGCATGGCACCGCTTTGCGCGGTCCGCAGAGGCTTGCGGCGCCCCCCTGGTCAGCCTTACAATCGCGCCTCTCGCCCGGTCGCAGGCCCGGCCGTCTGTGCCTCGGATCTCTGCCTCGGATCTCTGCCTCGGATCTCTGCCTCGGAGCCGCCATGGACAAGGCCACCCTCCCCGCGGCCCCCGCCGTGCAGTCCGACCTCTCGCGGTCGACCCCCAGCTCCGGCGGCACCACGGGCGCAGGGCAGGCGCTGGACACCCACGGCGCGGCCCAGGGCAGCGCGGGCAACGCCTTCGTCGCCGGCACCCTGGGGCAGCAGTCCGCCAGCGGCGCGCCGGCCCTGCCGCCGGGCTTCGACCCCGACGCCAAGGCCCAGGCCCTGCACGCCGCCATGTCGGGCTGGGGCACCGACGAGCGCGCGATCCTGGACGTGCTCTACAGCGGCGGCGCCGGCATGAACGCCGCGGTCGCCAGCGCCTACCAGCGCCGCTACGGCAGCAGCCTGAAGGCCGACCTCCAGGGCGAGCTGTCGGGCGCCGACCTGGAGAAGGCGCTCACGCTGCTGAGCCAGGGCCAGCTCACGCTCGCCGACAAGATCCGCGAGGGCGCACGCGGCTGGGGCACCGACGAGACGCGCATCTTCCAGGCGCTGGAGCGCGCCAGCGCCCAGGACCTGGCGGGCGTGAAGGCCGACGCCGAGGTGATGGGCATCCTGTCGTCAGAGCTGTCGGGCGAGGACTACAAGCTGGCCCTGGCCTACCTCGACGGCCAGGGCGTGCTGGCCGCCAGCCTGCGGCGGGCCATCGACGGCCTGGGCACCGACGAGCAGGCGATCTGGGACGCGCTCTCCCGGGCCTCGCAGGCCGAGAAGGCCTTCGTGCTCGCCCAGCCGGCGCTCACGGCCGACCTGCGCCGCGACCTGTCGGACAAGGACTGGTTCCGCTTCGAGCGGATGCTGCGCGGGGCGCTGGACAACGTCGACCGGCTCGAGCTGGCCATGATGGGCTGGGGCACGGACGAGGAGGGCGCGCAGGCGGCCATCGCCGCGCTCACGGCCGAGGAGTACGGCCGCCTGCCGGGGGACATCGACGCCCGCATCGAGGGCGAGCTGTCCGGCCGCGAGCTGGTCCTGGCGCGCGAGGCGCTGCACCAGAAGCGCATCGAGTACGACGCCGACTACCGCAACGCCTACATGGCGAAGCAGAGCGCCGCCCTGGGCGCTGGCGCCCTGCAGCACGAGGGCGCCAGCGCCCTGCTGGCCCAGCAGGGGCAGGCCCAGTCCGCCGTGGGCCGGCTGTTGGCCGCCGTCACCGGCATGGGCACCGACGACACGACCGTCTGGACCGTGCTCAGCGAGCTGTCCTCGGCCGAGCGGACCTTCATCCTGGACTTCAACCCCGAGGGCGTGCTGGACGCGCTGCGCGCCGACCTCAGCGGCAGCGACTACCAGCGGCTGCTGTCGGTGCTCGGCGGCGGCGGCGCGGCCGCGCTGATCGGGGTGGCGACGTCGGGCTGGGGCACCGACGAGGGCATGATCTACCGGACCGTCGACCGGGCCGCGAAGGAGGGCACGGCCGCCGCCCTGCTCGCCGACGCCCAGGCGATGCAGGCCCTGAAGAAGGACCTGTCTCCGGCCCGCTTCGACATCGTGATGGAGGTGCTGTCCTCCGGCCGCTTCGACGCCCGCCAGCGCGTGCTGTGGGCCACCCTGGGCGCGGGCACCGACGAGGAGCTGCTCTTCGCGGTGCTGGGCAAGCACGGCGCCGAGCTGCGGCAGGGCCAGGGCATCGTCGGCGACGTCGACCAGGTCCTCCAGGCCGAGCTGTCGACCAGCGAGTACTGGCGCGCACTCGACCTCATCCGCGGGGAGCCGACGACCGAGGCCGACCGCCTGGCCCGCGCCAAGGAGCAGCTCGAGCGGGAGCGCGGGGGCGCCGGCGACGCCATCGTCGGGGCCTTCTCGGCCTCGGGCGAGCGGGCCGACGACGCCTGGCGCGAGTACCAGGCCACCTACAACAACGCGAGCATGGACGGGCAGATCTCCGAGCAGGAGACGGCCACGCTGCGCCGCGACGAGCAGTTCTCGCAGCAGTCCACCGCGGCCTATGCCCAGACAAAGGCCACGGTCGCCGCCTGGGCCACCCAGATCGCCGTCGCCGTCGTCGGCGCCGCCGCCACGATCCTGACCGCGGGCGCGGCCGGCCCCTTCGTCGCCGGCATCGCGGCCAGCCTGGGCGGCAACGTCGCCATCGCGGCCGAGGCCATGGTGATGGCGGCGGCGATGAAGGTCGGGCTCAACCGCGCCATCCTGGGCGAGGGCTACGACCTGCAGAGCATGGACGCCCTGATCGACGGCGTGGGCGCCTCGCTGGAGATCGGCCTGTCGATGGTGGGCGGGCACCTGGCCGGCAAGGTGGCCGAGGGCCTGTCCAAGACGGCGGTCGCCCGCAGCGTGGGCCCCTCGATCGAGAAGGTGCTGGGCGGCGCCGGGCGGCGCATCCTGGCCCAGGGCATGGAGGGTGGCATCGACGGCGCCATCGGCGGCCTGGGCGAGGGCGCCTTCAAGGCCGCCGCCCAGGAGTCGACCTGGCGGGGCGACGTGGAGGACATGTTCGGCCGCGTGTCGGGCAGCATGATCCGCAACAGCCTGCAGAGCGGGGCCGGCGGCTTCGCCACCAAGACGGCCTTCGCCAGCCTGGGCGAGGTGTACGGCGCCTACGTCGCGGCGAAGCACGGCGAGGATCCGTCCAAGTACGCCGTGCCCGGCGACCCGGACGTCGACGAGGCGGGCAAGGGGATCCGCCGCCAGCAGGACGAGGCCCTGCCCGGCCTGCGCGACACGCACGCGGGCAAGGAGTACCAGGACTTCGAGGACGGCCAGGCCTTCGTCAAGGGCCGCACCGACGAGGCCGACATCGACCCCAACGACGTCAAGCAGGGGGCGCTGGGCGACTGCTACCTGATGGCCGGCATGGCGGCCCAGGCCCGCGCCGAGCCCGAGGCCATCCGCCGCATCATCAAGGACAACGGCGACGGCACCTTCGAGGTCACGCTCTACATCCGCAACAAGGCCTACAGCCAGCCCGTCGCGATGACGCGGACCATCGACGCCCGCCTGCCCGTCAAGAGCACGGACACGCCGCTGTACGCCGGCCTCGGCGACGCGACGGACGAAGGCGACGAGCTGTGGGTGGCCCTCATCGAGAAGCGGCTGGCCCAGGAGAAGGGCAGCTACGACCTGATCAGCGGCGGCAACATCGCCAAGGGCTTCCACTTCAACGGCGCCAGCGAGCTGTTCACCGGCAAGGCCGAGCGCTACTTCTCGACCAGCTCCCTGTCCGAGGACCGCGTGCTGCAGATGATGCAGGCCGCCCTGGACGGCAAGAAGCCGATCACGGTGGACTCCATGAACATGGAGAACCTGCCGGACCTCACCAAGGAGGCGAACGCCGTCAACGTCTACGGCAACCACGCCTACGCGGTGCAGGCCGTGGACATCGCCAACAAGACGGTGACCCTGCAGAACCCCTGGGGCAGCCACCACGTCACCGACCTGCCCGTCAAGGACTTCATGCGCTTCTACCGGGCGGTCCGCGTCGGCGGCAACTGATGCCGGCGCCCACGGCCCTGCTGGTCCTGGTGGGAGGCGTCGCCTGCGCGGCCGAGCCTGCCCTTCCGCCCCCCGCGCCGCTCCCCGCGGCGACCGGGTCCCCCGTGTTGATCGAGGCCCCCATGCGGATCGAGACGATCGATGAGACCACCGTCGGTGACCTGGGCGGCGTGCGCGTGCCCATGGGCAACATGACGACGGGCACCTACACCCTGCCCGACGGCAGCGAGGGGCGCGGCACCATCTGCAGCCTGGCGCTGCCCGGCCAGGTGGGCGTCTTCGTCGGCCTGGGCAGCGTGGTCGACGTGCAGGGCACCCGCTGGGAGGTCATCGGCATCGAGAAGCCCCCCGGCCAGCTCGGCTCCGTCACCCTGCGGCGCCTCGATGGCTGAGCCCTCGCCGACCGGGGCGCCGATCGACGCCCTCTTCCGTGGCGCCGCCCGCCTGGGCCTGATGCTGGGCGCGCTCGACCTGCCCTGGCCCTCGGTGACCCCGCTGGTCGCCGCCTTCCCCGCCGAGCTGCGCGACGAGCTGGACCTGGGCGTGGCCCTGGCCGACGACGCCCCCGACGCGCCGCGGCTGTGGCTGCGCACCACGGTCCAGGGCAAGGCCGGCACCTTCCGGGTCGCGCGCTTCCTGGAGGAGCGCGGCGTCCCCGAGGACCGGCTGCGCCGCCTGCTGGTGACCGCGAACCGCTTCGCGCACCGCCACCTGCTCTTCCTGCTCGGGGTGGGATCCCAGGGCATCTGCCGGGCGGCCTGGGTCTTGCGGCAGCCGCTGGCCCTGCCCCACGCCCGGGGCTGGCTCCAGGACGACGGCGTGGACCTGGACGCGCGGGCGCGCGTGGAGCGGGTCGGCCAGGTCCTGGAGCGGCAGGACGTGCATGCCCTGGGCGAGCAGCTCGACCTGGGGTCGCCCGCTCCGGGGGGCGGCGCCCACCGCCACCTGCTGTACTTCTCGCAGCCCGCGCACGGGGCGAGCTGGAGCCGCATGGAGCAGGCCAGCCTGGCGGCCGGGCTGCCCGCGGCACAGTGGGCCAGCGTCGAGGCGCGGATGCCCCAGCTCATCGGCCGGGCCGCGAGGCTGGGCCTGGAGCTGCACGCCGGCGAGGTGGCGGCGGTGCGCCTGGAGGTCGAGGACGTGCCCGCCGCGGGCCTGCCCGCCGGGCTGGCGCCCGTGGTCACCCAGCGGGTCGGCGTGTTGCTGGACCTCGCCGGGCGGGAGCACCTCGACCTGGCGGGCCTTCGCCTGCCGCTCTTGGGGCCGGGCGAGGGGATCGCCTGGTCTTTGGTGGGTCCGGCGCCCGCGTCGGACGCGACCACCGACCGCTCGCCGCCCGATCTCGCGACGAACTGACCCCCCGGTCCCGGGCCATCGGGTCAGCGCGGTGTTGGTCCCGGTGGCCTGGGCGGAGGGGGCCGCGGCCCGGGCCAGGGCAAGGACAGGCCGCGCGCTTCGTCCTGCGCCAGGCCCTGCCCGCAGGACCGGTCCTCCCGGGCCAGCGTGCGGAGTTGCTCGGCCCATGCGTCGGGGTGTACGTGGTCGTGCCTCCCCGGCGGCCTCCAGCCCGCCTGCGGGTGCAGCCAGCTCGGGATGCTGCCCGCGCCGGCCAGCGCCAGCAGGAGCACCACCAGCATGCCCGCCCACGGCGGCGCCTTGCGGGGGCCGACCGCCCACAGGCCTGCCGCCAACAGGATCGGGACGGCCAGGCTGCCCGCTGCGGCGGTGCGCGGTCGGGGGAGCACCTGCAAGGCCGCGAACAGGTGGAGCAGGAACAGGATCGGCAGCCCGAAGGCCGTCGCAAGGCGGCGAGGGGTCCGCCACGAGGTCATGGCGCCGACCAGCCCCATGCCGACGACGACGGCGAAGAAGAGCCAGAGCGCCTGCGAGCGGGCCATCACCTGCTCCTGGAGCAGCAGCGGGTCCAGGGGCGTGCGGCCGAGCTGCAGCAGCATGTCCACGGCAGGAGCCACCTGGTCGGGCGTCGTGAAGCCCCAGGCCAGGTCTCCCGACGTGCCCGGCCGCACGACGTGCTGGGTGAGCGCAGGGTCGTGGTCCCGGTAGAGCCCGTGCATCAGGCTCACGTAGCCCCAGCTCGCGCCGGCGTGGGTCGCCCCGCCCACCGGCTGCAGGCCCATGTGGCGATGGATGGCGCCGGGCGCCCACCACGACGCGACGACGGGCACCGCGGCCAGGGCGATCCGCGAGGGCGCTCGCCGGAGGGGCCCGGGGATCGCCGCCACCACCGCCGCACCGGCCAGCGCCAGCCCCAGCGGCAGCAGGCGGGCGTCGGTCGCGAGGACCAGCCCCGCGCCCACGCCCCCCAGCAGGAGGGTCCCCGGGCTGCCGTGGCGCAGGGCCAGGGCGACCGCGGCCGCGCCGCAGGCCACCACGGCAGTGGCCTCCGGGTAGAAGGTGAGCTGGCGGCCCAGGGTGACCAGGGGCTGCGCCGCCAGTCCCAGGATGGTGGCCGCGACCGCTCCCGCTCGGCGGTCGGTGGCCGCCCGACCCCACACGAAGAGCGCCGCGCCGACCACCGCCGCGCTCGCGACGGCGGCGACCTGCAGCGTGCGCATGATGCCCAGGTGCGCCGCGACGGGGCCCAGCACCGCCCCGATCGCGGGGAAGCGGTGCTCCGGGTAGAACGGGGCGCCGGGCTCGCGCGCGATCTGCAGCGCGGCGCAGTAGTCGCTCAGGTCGGCGGTGAGCGCGGCCCCGTCGGGTAGAGGGAAGCCGCTCGCCCAGTAGAAGCAGGCCAGGGCCCAGAGCAGGCCCGCGATGATCGCGAGCGCCGGGTCGATCACCGGGTGCCAGGGCTGTGCCGGCTGCTCCGCGCGTCTACGGGTCGCGGCCCAGGCCAGCAGGGCCGGCACCAGCAGCGTGGCGGGGTGGGTCGTCCACAGGGGCGGGGGAGCCATGGCCGGGTGCTCGAAGCGAGGACGATTTCTTCGCGCGAGGCCGCAGGAGCGCGAAGGGCGCGCACGCTACCACGGCGCCCGGTGACCCACTGCGAGGGAGGGTAGGATGTCGCCCCCCCGGAGTCCCCATGCCCTCCTCCCCCGCTCTCTCCCCCGCCACGCTCCCGGACGCCGCCGCCGCGGCCGCGGGCGATCCCGCGCCTGCCTCGTCCGCCGCGCCGGCCGCCGCCGTGGCCGCGGCCCCGACCGTCGCCGAGGATCAACGCACCGGCATGAGCGCGTCCACCCTGCGCCGCGCCGTGCTCGACCACCTGCAGTACACGCGCGCCAAGGACCTGCTCAACGCGCACTACCTCGACCTGTACCACGCCGTCGCGCTGGCCGTCCGCGACCGCATCACCTGGCGCTGGATGGCGACCGCCCGCACCTACGAGCAGCAGGACGTGCGCCGGCTGTACTACTTCTCGGCCGAGTACCTGCCCGGCCGGCGGCTGGCCGAGAACCTGTTCAACCTGGGCCTGCACAACGTCGCCCGCGAGGAGCTGGCCCACTTCGGCCTGGACCTGGACAAGGTCCTGGAGGAGGAGCCCGACCCCGGCCTGGGCAACGGCGGCCTGGGGCGCCTGGCCGCCTGCTTCATGGAGTCGCTGGCGACGCTGAACCTGCCGGCCTGGGGCTACGGCATCCGCTACGAGTTCGGCATCTTCCGCCAGGAGTTCCAGGACGGCTGGCAGGTCGAGCACCCCGATCCCTGGCTGCGCAACGGCAACCCCTGGGAGATCGCCCGCCCCGAGTTCGCCGTGCCCGTGGGCTTCGGCGGCCGGGTCGAGACCTGGCACACCCGCGACGGTAGCCTGCGCAGCCGCTGGGTGCCCGCCGAGCACGTCATCGGCGTGCCCTACGACACGCCGGTCCTGGGCTTCCGCACCGACACGGTCAACACCCTGCGCCTGTGGTCGGCCCGCGCCAGCGAGGAGTTCGACCTCGCCGTGTTCAACGACGGGGACTACCGCCGCGCCGTCGAGCAGAAGGCGCTGTCCGAGAGCATCAGCAAGGTGCTCTACCCCAAGGACAGCTCGCCCGAGGGCAAGGAGCTGCGGCTGCGGCAGCAGTACTTCTTCGTCGCCTGCTCCATCGCCGACATCTTCCGGCGCTACTTCAAGAAGCACCGCGACCTGTCCCGCTTCGCCGACACGGTCGTCATCCAGCTCAACGACACGCACCCGGCCATCACCATCGCCGAGCTGATGCGGGTGCTGGTCGACGAGCACCAGCAGCCCTGGGACCGCGCCTGGCAGCTCACCCGCGCCGTGTGCGCCTATACCAACCACACCCTGCTGCCCGAGGCGCTGGAGCGCTGGTCGCTGCCGCTCTTCGAGCGGCTGCTGCCCCGCCACCTGCAGATCATCTACGACATCAACCACGCCTTCCTCCAGGAGGTGCACGTCCGCTTCCCCGGCGACGCCGCCCGGAAGGCGACCATGTCGATCATCGAGGAGAGCCAGCCCAAGCAGGTGCGCATGGCCAACCTGGCCGTCGTCGGCAGCCACGCGGTCAACGGCGTGGCCGCCCTGCACACCCAGCTCCTGCGCGACCGGGTCCTGCCCGAGTTCGCCGAGCTGTGGCCCGACCGCTTCCACAACAAGACCAACGGCGTCACCCCCCGCCGTTGGCTGCTGCAGGCCAACCTGCGGCTGGCCGACGCCATCAGCAGCCGCCTGGGCTACCGCGACTGGATCACCGACCTCGACCAGCTCGACCGCCTGCTGCCCCTGGTCGAGGACCCGGGCTTCCTGGGTGAGCTGCGCAACATCAAGCGCGCCAACAAGGAGGCGCTGTCCACCTGGGCGGCGCGCACCGGTGGCTGGCGGCTGGACCCCGAGACGCTGTTCGACGTCCAGGTCAAGCGCATCCACGAGTACAAGCGCCAGCTCATGCTGGCCCTGTACGTGGTCCACCTCTACGCCCGCATCAAGCTGCACGGCGAGGACATCGTGCCCCGCACCGTGCTCTTCGGGGGCAAGGCCGCCCCCGGCTACGTGCGCGCCAAGCAGCACATCAAGCTCATCAACGACGTCGCCAGCCTGGTCGACCGCGACCCGGACGTCCGCGGTCGCCTCAAGGTCCTGTTCCTGCCCAACTACAACGTGTCCATGGCCGAGCGGGTGATCCCCGCGGCCGACCTCTCCGAGCAGATCTCGCTGGCCGGCATGGAGGCGTCGGGCACGGGCAACATGAAGTTCCAGATGAACGGTGCCCTGACCATCGGCACGCTGGACGGCGCCAACATCGAGATCCGCGAGGCGGTCGGCCCTGACGCCTTCTTCCAGTTCGGCATGACCGAGCAGGACGTGCACGCCCTGCGCGCCCGCGGCTACGACCCGGCCGAGTTCATCCAGGAGGATCCCGACCTGGCCGAGGCCCTCGATCTCATCGACACGGGCTACTTCAGCCCCGACGAGCCCCGCCTGCACCGCGAGGTGGTCCAGTACGTGCGCGAGCTGGATCCGTACATGATCTGCGCCGACTTCGGCAGCTACGCCCGCTGCCAGGAGGCCGCCGCCCAGGCCTGGACCCGCCCGGCCTCGTGGTGGCCGATGGTCGCGCGCAACATCCTGCGCTCCGCCCGCTTCAGCAGCGACCGCACCATCCGCGAGTACGCCGAGGAGACCTGGCGCCTGTCGGCGGTCAAGGTCGAGCTGCCCGACGAGCGGGACGCGTCCCTGGGCGTCGGCAGCCGCGGCAAGTAGGGCCACGCGCGCTCGGAGGGCGAGGGGAGGGGACGGCGCCTGCGCGCTTCCGGATCGTAGTGACTCATGGTAGAGTTACGCATCCCTCGGAGGTCGCCATGCCCCGCTCCCCCCTCCTCGCCCTGCTGCTCGTGCTCTCCGCCGCCGGCTGCACCGACTACGGCTTCGTGGGGGAGGGCGCGCGCAACGGCGGCACCGCACCGGGCACCGACACCCCGACCGACGGGACCGACCCGACCGAGCCCGGCGACGGCGGCACCGAAGTCCAGACCGACGGCGGCACCGACGCCGAGACCGGGGGCGACGGCGGCACGCCCGAAGACTCGGGCACCCCCGTCGACACCGGCACGCCGGATGAGCCCGGTGAGCCCCAGGCGGGCTGCGCCGACGGCGGCCGCGAGGGCTACACCTCGTGGGACGACTACCCCGACATCGCCGCCTGTTCGGGCGCCTGGTCGGTCGGTGGCGTCACCCGGGACGACCTGGCCCCCACCTGCGGGCGCGCGGCCGGCGACGACGGCGCCAACGTCGAGGGCAGCGGCTGCAGCGCCGCCGACGTCTGCGCCGAGGGCTGGCACGTCTGCGACGGCCAGGCCGAGGTCGCCGACAAGGCCGGCTCCTGCGACGCCGCCGTGCCCGCCGGCAGCCCCGACAAGTCCCTGTTCTTCGCGGTCTCCCAGCACAGCGTCGAGAACACCGTGTGCGACGACGGCGCCAGCGAAGCCAACGACGTCTTCGGCTGCGGCAACCTGGGGACCCAGCTCAGCTCGGACAAGAGCTGCGGCCCGCTCAACCGCGCCCTGGCCAGCATGCACCCCGACTCCTGCGGCTTCAACGAGGCCGAGCCGAACCTGGGCCCCTGGGAGTGCCAGGGCGACGACGACAGCCACTACGCCGAGGGCAGCCTGGTCACCAAGGCGGGCTGCTCGGGCTGGTCCTGCAGCTACGACGGCGTCGCCGTGGGCAACTCCGACAAGGGTGGGGTGCTCTGCTGCCGGGACTGAGACGCCTCGCCGCAGCACCGCGGGGCCCCGGCGGCTAGCAGCCTGTAGCCCATAGCGTCCACCCGTCGCGCCACGGGGCCGGGGCGCGCCTCGCCCGCGGGGTTGGCGAG
>JAKLKF010000059.1 GCA_023150805.1 Myxococcota bacterium
CACGGCATTGTAGAGCGTCTCGATGGACCCGCCGAGGTTGACCCCGCCAACCACGACCAGCCCGCCCTTCACCGACTTCTTCAGCAGCGACGAGCACAGCGCGATCACCACGCCGACGCCGACCTGGCTGCCGGCCTTCCACCAGCAGGTCGCCGCGCGCAGCCCGCGCCTGGCCGCCTGCTTCGTCGGCGCCGCGGCCCCCGGCGCCCTGCGCTGGTCGGCCCGCCTGGACCTGCGCAGCGGGCGGGCCGGCGACCACCGCTTCGCGCCCACGCTGGAGGCGGCCCCCCCCACCGCCGACCAGCAGGCCTGCCTGGCCCGGGCGCTGGCCGAGCCGCCCTACCAGATCGAGGTGCCGGCACCGCCCGACCTGCCCGTGCCCGTCAGCCTGGTGATCGAGTTCTGAGCCGCGCGGCGAGGACGTGCCGGCCGGATAGATCCGCAGATGGTCCCCGACCCACGCTACCGCCGCCTGCTGGCCACCAGCCTGGGCCTGGTGTTGGCCTTGGTGACCATCGGCGTCGGCGGCTTCCGCCTGATCGAGGGCTGGAGCTGGCTGGAGAGCCTGTGGATGGTGGTCGTGACCTTCACGACCATCGGCTACGACATCCCGCGTCCCTTGTCGGACGGGGGCCGACTGTTCACGGTCGCCCTGATCATGACGGGCCTGGGCGCGGTCACCTTCTCGATGACCACGCTGACCCAGGCGGCCTTCGACGGCGAGCTGACCCGCATGCTGCGCGAGCGCGGCCGGAGGAAGAAGATGGCGACCTTGCAGCGCCACTACATCGTGATCGGGTACGGCCGCCTGGGCAGCGCGGTGGCGCAGGAGCTGCGGGAGGCGGGGCAGGAGCTGTGCATCGTCGAGCGCGACGCCGACCTGGCGGACCGGGCCGGCCGGGAGGGCCTGGTCGTCCTGCACGGCGACGGGGGCGACGACGCCCTGCTCCAGCAGGCGGGCCTGGCGCGGGCTCGCGGGGTGGCGATCACCGTGCCCGAGCCCGCGGACGCGATCTACATCACGATGAGCGTGCGGCAGGCCAACTCCACGGTCGCCATCCAGACCCGCGTCGCCACCCAGGCCGACGCCGTCAAGGCGCTGCGAGCCGGCGCCACCTCGGTGGTCAGCCCCCACGTGATCGGCGGGTGGAAGATGGCGCACGGCCTGCTGCGGCCCCACACCACCTCGTTCATGGACCTGGCCATGCTGGCCAGCCACCCCGACGTGCGCGTCGACGAGGTCGCCGTGGCCGCCTCCAACTCCTGGGTCGGCCAGCCGCTGCGCCGCCTGCCCCTGGGAGGCGGGGTCCTGGTGGTCGCGATCCGGCGCAAGGACGGCGCCATGGTGGCGGCCCCAGGCGCCGACGACCGCATCGAAGCCGAGGACGTGCTGATCCTCATCGGGGCCCCCGCGCGCCTGCGCAAGGTCGAGGAGCTGACGGGCATGGCCCCGCGCTGAGAGGCCGCCCGAGCTGCCTTCGGGATGGCGCGCCGCCCGGCCCCGCGCTAGCCCCCCCCCTCCCCTGGAGATCGTCGATGCCGAAGCTGTCCGAGCGCGCCGCGCGCATGCCCGCCTCGCCCATCCGCAAGCTCGTGCCCTTCGCCGACGCCGCCCGCGCCCGCGGGGTGCACGTGCACCAGCTCAACATCGGCCAGCCCGACGTCGAGACCCCGCGGGCCATGATCGAGGCCTACCGCAGCTTCGACGCCAAGGTCCTGGCCTATGGCCCATCGGCGGGCCTGCCCGAGCTGCGCCAGGCCATCGCCCGCTACTACGGCCGCCTGGGCATCGCGGTGCAGGCCGAGCAGGTGCACGTCACCAACGGCGGCTCCGAGGCGCTGCAGTTCGCGATCGCCAGCGTCTGCGACCCGGGAGACGAGCTGCTGGCCTTCGAGCCCTTCTACGCCAACTACAACGGCTTCGCGCAGATCCTGGGCGTCGGGGTCCGCCCGATCCCCTCCCGGGCCGAGGACCACTTCCACCTGCCCCCCGACGAGGTGATCGAGGCCCAGGTGGGCCCGCGCACCCGCGGCATCGTCTTCAGCTCGCCCAGCAACCCGACCGGCGTGGTCTACCGCCAGGACGAGATCGAGCGCCTGGGCGCCCTGGCCCGCAAGCACGACCTCGTGCTCATCGCCGACGAGGTCTACCGCGAGTTCACCTACGACGGCGCGCACAGCTTCAGCGCGCTGCAGCTCTCGGGCTGCGACGACCGCGTCATCGTCATCGACAGCGTCTCCAAGCGCTTCTCGGCCTGCGGCGCCCGGGTGGGCTGCACCGTCACCCGCAACGCCGACTTCAACTCGGCAATCCTGCGCATGTGCTTCGCCCGGCTGTGCCCGGCCACGGTGGATCAGCAGGCCGCCATTGCCGGCTACGAGCTGCCCGCCAGCTACTTCGACCCGGTCGTGGCCGAGTACACCGCCCGCCGCGACGCGCTCATCGCCGGCCTGCGCGCCATCCCCGGGGTCGGCGCCTACCTGCCCGAGGGCGCCTTCTACGCCATCGTGCACCTGCCGGTGGACGACGCCGACGCCTTCTGCCTGTGGATGCTCCAGGAGTTCCAGCACCAGGGCGAGACGGTGATGATGGCGCCCGGTAGCGGCTTCTACGCCACGCCGGGGGCCGGGCGCACCGAGGTGCGCATCGCCTACGTGCTGGAGGTCCCGGCGCTGGAGCGCGCGCTCGCCGCGCTGCGGGCCGGGCTCGCCGCCTACCCGGGCCGCCGGGGCTGAGGACCCACGGCCGAGCGCAGGCTCAGCGCCGGCCGTAGGCGGCCAGCTCCGCCGCCAGGTCCCCGGCCAGCAGCGCCGGCTCGGGCAGGACCGCGGCGTCCGAGGCCACCCCCAGGCGCAGCTCCCCGGCGTAGCTGAACAGGCTGGTGCCCACCGACACGCGTCCGGCCTGCGGCACCCAGAACATCACGTCCTCGATGGGCAGGCCCAGCAGGTGCAGGCGCTCGGCCGGCCCGGGCACGTTCGTCACCACCGCGCTGCCCTTGGACGCGAAGAGCGAGACCAGCAGCGTCTCGGCGGCGTCGGGCAGGGCCCCCATCAGCTCCAGGATGCCGAAGGCGACCACCGCCTCGGGGCTGCGCTTGAGCCGGAGCACCTCGCCGTGCACCGTCGCCAGCCGCTCCAGCGGGTCGGCCTGGTGGACCGGCAGCGGCAGGTAGACCAGGCCGAAGCGGTTGCCGAGGTCGGCCGGCACGGGCTGGTCCAGGGGCCGCAGGTTCACCGGCACGAAGGCCCGCAGTGGCCGGTCGACCGACGCCCCCGCCGCCCGCCGCAGCGCGCCGGCCAGGGCGGCCACGTACAGGTCGTTGATCGACACGCCGTGGTGGTGGGCCACCTCGCGCAGGGCCTGCACCGGCCCCAGGCTGCGCCACGCGGCGCGCTTGTCGGTGCCCAGCGGGCGGCGCAGCGGCGAGGGGGGGTCGGGGCTGGCCAGGGCCAGGTGCCGCAGGGCGCGCTCGCCCTGGTGGGCGTGGTGGGCCAGGTCCCGCAGGTGGGGCCGGTGGTGCAGCAGGTCCAGGCCCGCCTGCACCAGGGAAGGGCCGGCGGCCGGTGGATCCGCGGTGGTGGGCCCCGGCGGACGGGCGAGAGGCTCGCCCTCGTCGGCCAGGGACAGGAGCACCCGCGCCAGGGCGAAGCCGTCGCCCAGGGCGTGGTGGATCCGCACCAGCAGGGCCGTCCCGGCCGGGTCCCGGAGCAGCCAGGCCCGCCACAGCGGCCGGTCCCAGGGCAGGCCCTCGCCCAGCCGCCGGCCCACCTCGGCCGCCAGGCCCGCCTCGCCGCCGCCCAGGTCCTGCATCACCAGGTGGGCGTCCAGGTCGAAGTCCGGGCAGTCCTGCCACGTGGGCCCGGACGGCCCCGGGACCGGGCGCTGGCGGAAGCGCGGGAAGGGCGCCAGCACCCGCTCCTCCAGGCGGGCACGCAGCGCCTGCGGGTCGGGCGCTCGCGGCAGGCGCAGCAGGCCGGTGACGACCATGGGGTTGGTCGCCTCGTCCATGCGCAGCCAGGCGGCGTCGGCGGGGTGCATGCGGCCGGTGGGCATGGCGGCAGGATGGCGCGCGCGGGGCCGGCGCGCCAGGGCTCCCGCGCCCGGCGGCGCGACACGGATGTCGCGGATGGCGCGTGGGCGGCCCCGCGAACCGCCGCAGACGCAGTGGCCATCGCACTGGCACGCGGCCTGCAACCTCCCGTCGCGCACCCCGCACCCCCCGGAGCCCCCGATGCACCTCTCCCTGGCCCTGCTGCTCTTCGCCTGCCCCCTCGACCTCTCCCCGAAGCCCTCCGGCACCGCCGACTTCGGCGAGTGTCAGGGCACCCCGGGCAGCTCCTCCCGCGTGCCTGCCTCGACCGAGGGCGAGCCGACCGAGGAGGAGCCCGAGGTCCTCTTCGACGCCGCGGACGGGGTGCTGGTGCTCGACTACCTGGCGATGGACGCCAACTGCTGCCCCAGCCCGCGGGTCGACGTGGAGACCGCCGCCGGCAGCGTGTCCGTCGACCTGGTCGACGTGGCCTTCGACGACCCCTGCGACTGCATGTGCACCACCGACTTCCAGGTCGAGGTGGTGGACCTGGAGCCCGGCACCTGGACGGTCTCGGCCCTCTTCAACGGGGCGCTGGTGGCGACCGAGGTGGTCGACCTGTAGGCACCGGGGTCGCGCCGGGCGCGCGTCGGGTCTATCATCGCCCTCGTGCGGCACTGTCCGCGCGGGGAGGTCTCGATGTCCACGCTCTCGCTCCTGGCCCTGCTCGCCTGCCAGCCCAAGGGAGACGACGACTCGGGCGCGCCGCTGGACGGCGGCGCCACGGACGGCGGCGGGGACGCCGGCACCGACGGCGGCGGCGACGGGGGCACCGGCGGCGACGGGGGCACCGGCGGCGACGGGGGCACCGGCGGCGGGGATGGCGGCCCCTACGTGGGCATGGCCTTCGCCCTGGACCTGGAGGAGGCGACCTGGACCGCGCCCGCAGGCCTGGGGGCGCCCTTCTTCGGCGACACGCAGCCCGACCTGCTGATCGAGGTCAGCGCGGCCTTCGAGGGCAGCGTCGACCTGCGCCAGGGCTGGACCGAGGACACGCTCCCCACGCAGGACGCCTGCGCACAGACCGCCGACCTGGTCGCCCCCACCTCGGGCCTGCCCTCCCTGGCGACCGAGCCGGCGACGCTCCTGCTGCCATGGGGCGAGGAGTGGTACCCGCTGCTCCAGGCCACGGTCACCGGGCGGCTGCCCGAGGCCGCCGGCGACCCGCTGCAGGACTGGACCGTGCGGGGCCTGGTCGACCTGCGGACCTGGGCCCTGGCCTTCGCCCCGCTCGTCGGCACCGACGATCCGGACGAGCTGGCCGAGATCTTCGCGGGCTTCGGCGCGACCGCGTCGGCCTGCCCCACCGACGCGGTGGCGCTGTGCGTCGAGCTGGCCGTCGAGGATGCGCTGGCGCCCTCGTGGGAGGGCCCCCTCACGCCGCGCAGCGCCGACGAGATCCGGGCGGACGGGAGCTGCGGGTGAGCCTGGTGGCCCTGCTGCTGGGCCTGTCGGCCCCGGTCGCCGCCGCGACGGCCCACCCCCTCGTCATCGGACACCGCGGCGCGCCGGGCACCCTGCCCGATCACACGCTGGAGGGCTACCGCCTGGCGGTCGCCCTGGGCGCCGACGCCATCGAGCCCGACCTGGTCAGCACCCGCGACGGGGTCCTGGTCGCCCGCCACGAGAACGAGCTGTCGCTCACGACCGACGTCGCGGCCCGCTTCCCCGACCGCAAGCGCACGCAGGTCGTCGACGGAGAGCCGGTCGAAGGCTGGTTCGTCGAGGATCTCACGCTGGCCGAGCTGCGCACGCTGCGGGCAGTCCAGCCGTGGGCGGAGCGCCCCCACGACCACGACGGTCTGTACCCGGTCCCCACCTTCGACGAGGTCCTGGCCCTGGCCGACGCCCTGCAGGCCGAGGCCGGCCGCACGATCCAGGTCGTGCCCGAGCTCAAGCACGGCAGCCACTTCCAGGCCCTGGGCCTGCCGCTGGAGCCCCGCTTCGAGCAGGCGCTCGCGCGCTGGGGTGGCGACCGGCGCCGGGTGATCGTCCAGAGCTTCGAGCTGGCGAACCTGGCCGCGATGTCGCCGGCCGACGGGCGCACCCGGCTGTTCCTGGTCGACGACCTGGGGCGCACCATCCCCGGCGACGTCCGCAGCTACGGCCAGGTCCTGGCCGACCTGCCGGCCCTGCGCCGCGACGCCGAGGCCATCGGCGTCTCCCGGGACCTGCTGTGGGGCCCGCGGGGACCGACCGACCTGCTGGCGCGGGCGCACGCCGCCGGGCTGGCGGTCTTCGTCTGGACCCTGCGCGCCGAGCGGCCGGGCCCCGCGGCGCAGGGCGGCGGCATCGTCGCCGAGGCGGCGGCCTTCACCCGCCTGGGCGTGGACGGGATCTTCGCCGACCAGCCGGACCTGGCGGTCCAGGGGCGGGCCGCCGCCGGACGGTGAGAGCGCGGGTGCGCGGCCGGTGCTTGCCTGCTACGCTGATGCGGTCCCGTCACCCGAGCGCGCCCCGATGTCACGTCTCCCCCTGCTGTCGATCCCCCTGCTGCTGGCCTGCCAGACCAAGCCCGGCGGTGGCGGCACGCCCACCGACAGCGGCAGCGCCTCGGACGGCGGCAGCGCCTCGGACGGCGGTGTCCCGTCCGATGGTGGGGGGACCGCCGCCGACGGTGGCACCTCCTCGGACGGTGGCACCTCCTCGGACGGCGGCACCTCCTCGGACGGTGGCACCTCCTCGGACGGTGGCACCTCCTCGGACGGTGGCACCTCCTCGGACGGTGGCGGCACCGACCCCACGCCGACCCACGTCGTGCGCTTCATCGCCATGGGCGACGGCGGCGAGGGCAACACCGACCAGTACCTGGTCGCCGACATGGTCAAGCACGTGTGCGAGGCCAAGGCCGACGGGCTGGGTGCGGGCTGCGACTTCGTGCTGTACCTGGGTGACAACTTCTACGACGACGGCGTGGACAGCGTCGACGACGAGCAGTTCGAGACCAAGTTCGAGCTGCCCTACGCCGAGCTGGACCTGCCCTTCTGGGTGGTGCTGGGCAACCACGACTACGGCGAGCTGTCCCTGTACTGGTGGAAGGCCGACTACGAGGTCGAGTACACCGACCACAGCGACAAGTGGACGATGCCCGACAAGTACTACGCCTTCGAGGCCGAGCACGCCGCCTTCTTCGGGCTGAACACCAACGAGATCCTGCTGGGCTGGTCGGACGCCGAGCAGGCCGAGTGGCTGCAGGAGCAGCTCGACGCCACCTCCGCCACCTGGCGGGTGGCCTTCGGCCACCACCCCTACAAGAGCAACGGCGCCCACGGCAACGCCGGCGAGTACGAGGGCTACGAGTGGCTGCCCATCGCCAATGGCGCCACCGTCGAGAGCTTCATGGAGGACGTGGTGTGCGACCAGGTCGATCTGTACCTGTGCGGCCACGACCACAACCGCCAGTGGCTGGAGCCCGAGTGCGGGGTGGAGCTGATCGTCAGCGGCGCCGCCGCCAAGACCACCGACCTGGAGGGCCGGGGCAGCCCGACCTACTTCGAGGACGACAGCATCGAGGGCTTCGTGTGGATCGAGCTGGCCGACGACCAGCTCACCGGCGAGTTCTACACCCGCGACGGGGCGCTGGACTTCACGCGCAGCCTGACGCGGGCGCGCTGACCGCGCCGGCAGGGAGTGGCCGGCGGCGCGGGCGGCGCGCTCCCCCGGTTCGAGGGTCGCAGGTGCCGCCGGGACCTCACCCGTCGAAGGGCTGGCCGAAGAAGACGTGGACCTGCCCCTGGAGCGTGGCCTCGGGGCGGGCCAGGGTGCCGAAGACCAGGTCGTCGTAGCCGTCTCCGTTCAGGTCCAGCAGGGCCTCGGCGTCGACCAGGTCCAGCTCGGCCGAGCCCTCGATCACCAGGTCGGCGTCGGTGTCCGCCAGGCTGGCCGGCCAGGCGCTGCGACCGCGGAAGACCACCAGGCGCCCGGCCTCGGCCACCCCGTCCACCTCCGCGTTGAAGTCGGACAGGAACAGCTCGGGTGTGCCGTCACCGTCCAGGTCCCCGTGCGTGGGCGCGCGGACCTGCGCCGGCGCCTGCAGGTCGACCTGCAGCTCCAGGTCGAAGCGCAGGGGGTCGAACCCACCCTCGAAGCGATCGGCGCGCCCGAAGACCACGCCGCGCAGCAGCTCACCCTCCTGGTTGTCGAAGGACTCCACGAACAGATCCTTCCGCCCGTCTCCGTCCAGGTCCGCCGGCGTCCACATGACGGGGAGGTTCCCGTCGCGGTCGGCCCCGTAGTGCAGGTCCGCGTCGTCCAGGGTCAGCGCGTCCGGCCAGCTCTCGCGACCCCAGTACAGGTAGCCGCCGTGCGTCCCGGTCTCGTCACCCCAGCGCATGACCAGCAGCTCGTCCCGCCCGTCTCCGTCCAGGTCCTCCAGCACGCGGACGTCCAGGTCACCGTTGGGCATCGACAGCACCGTGCCGGCGTCGTCCACCCAGGACCCGTCCACGGCGGTCCCGCCGAAGTGGATCAGCACCGTGTCGGTGTCGGACTGCCTCTGGGAGTCCTGGGCGGCGACCAGGTCGTCGGCCCCGTCTCCGTCCAGGTCGCCGGCTCCGTCCACGATGACGTCCGCGTTGCCCCGGCGCAGGATCGCCACCGAGGCCACCCCCAGCGCCACGTCTCCGGCGGGGAGAGGCCCCGCGAGCACGTGCGTCGCGCTCTCGATCGTGCCGATCTCGGTCCCCACCAGGTCCCGGATCCCGTCCCCGGTGAAGTCCACCGGGCCGGCGAACCACTGCGGGCGGCTCAGCGCGTGCTCGGTGGGGATCAGGGTGGTCGCCGCGACCGACAGGTCGATCGTCCCCTCGGCCGGCAGGTCCGCGGCGGAGAAGACCCACGCGCCGGTGACGTCGTCCACGCTGTTCGTGCCCTCGGCCAGGAACAGGTCGGCCCACCCGTCGCCGGACAGGTCGCCATGGTCCATGGTGTCGCACAGCTCGTACTCCGGGCCATCGGACAGGATGAGCAGGTGATCGGACAGCGGCTCGTCCCTCGACCAGCCGGAGGTGCGGCCCCGGACCAGGTAGACACCCCCGGACCCGTCCTCGTCCCGGCCATACCGGAACGAGCCCACGGCCAGCTCCTCCAGCCCGTCCCCGTCCAGGTCGCCGACCCGCCCGACGCAGCGACCGGAGTAGTCCTGCGCGAGCTCGCCGAGCAGGCTGGCGTCGCTGTCGTCGGGGGTCAGCCTGCCGCCCCAGGGCCAGGCCGCCGGCGAGGTCGCGCCGCCGTCGCCCCCACCGACGTCGCCCCCCCCACCATCGGTCCCTCCACCGTCGGGGCTGCCGCCGTCGGGGCTGCCGCCATCGGTCCCACCACCGTCGGGGCTGCCGCCGTCTCCGGCCGGGTCCGGGGCGGTGCAAGCGGTCCACAGGAGGAAGAGGGCGACGCGCATGGCCACTCCCAGGTGCAAGGCAGCTGGGATGGTAGCGCAGGCAGGAGGGCAACGGGTGGACGGTTCAGGCCTGCCAGGCCGCGGCGCGCTCCTGGGCCCAGTCGGCGAATGCCACCGGCGGACGCCCCAGCACCTGCGTGACCCGATCGGAGAGGCCGGCGGTCCAGCCCGCGCGGACCATCCCGTACAGGGCCGACATGGTGGCGACGCCCACCTCGGGCATGCCGAAGGCGCGCATCCCGGCGACGTGGTCCTCGGGCGAGAGGTCGACGTAGGCGACCGGCCGGCCGCTGGCCCGGGCGATGATCGCCGCCACCTCGGCGTGGTCGAGCGCCTGGGGCCCGGTCAGCTCCCAGGCCTGGCCGCGGTCGTCCCCGCGCAGGGCGACGGCCGCCACCGCGCCAATGTCGTCGGCCGCCACGAAGCCCGTGCGCCCCGCGCCGGCGGGCAGGAAGATCCCCCCGTCGTGCCGGATGCCGTGTCCGTAGAAGGTGAGGAAGTTCTCCATGAAGAAGGTCGGCCGCAGGTGGATCCACTCGGGGAAGGTCGCCTCGATGCGCAGCTCCACCTGGCGGTGGCCGCTCTGCGGGTCCTGGTCCACGCCCATTGCCGACAGCTTGACGACCCGCCGCACCCCGGCCTGGCGGGCGGCGTCCAGCAGCGCGGTGGCGACCGACACCTCGTCGGCGCGGAAGGGCGGCAGGGCCAGGTAGAGCGCGTCGACGCCGGCCAGGGCGGGGCCCCAGGTGGCGCGGTCGTCCAGGTCGAAGCGGACCGCCTGCACGCCGGCGGGCAGCTTCGCGGCGCCAGGGTCCCGCGAGGCGGCCCGCACGACCACCTCGCCGGCCAGGGCGGCGGGGGCGAGGGCGGCCAGCGTGGCGCTTCCGGTGGTGCCGGTGGCGGAGAGGACCAGGATGGTGCGGGCGGAGGGGCGGTCGGACATCGGAGGCTCCGGGTCGGGCGCTGGGGGGAGGGGCGCCATCGACGGGGGCAAGGTAGGCCCCTCCCCATCGTGCGACGACTGCATGTTGCGCATGACATCATGTGCATCCTGCATGCCACTCCCCTCCCCTCGCCCGCGGGACCCCGCCATGTCCTCCCCCCTGGCCCAGCTCGGCCTGCACCACCTGCGCGCCCTCGACGTCCTGCTGTCGACCGGGCACGTCACCCGCGCCGCCGAGCGCCTGGGCCTCAGCCAGTCGGCCCTCAGCCACACGCTGGCCGAGCTGCGCCGCGTGCTCGACGACCCGCTGCTCGTGCGCGGCCCCGGGGGCATGGTGCTCACCCCCCGCGCCGCGGCCCTGGGCCCTCCCCTGCGCCGCGCCCTGGCCGACCTGGAGCGGGCCCTGGGCGGCGAGGCCCGCTTCGACCCCGGCACCGCCCGCCGCCGCTTCGTGCTCAGCATGGGCGACTCCTTCGCCGTGCTCCTGCTGCCCACCCTGGTCCGCCTGGTGGGGGAGCAGGCGCCCGGCGTCGACCTGCTCGTGCGCCCGCCCCCCGAGGGCCGCGCCACCCTGGGCATCGAGCACCACGACGCCGACCTGGCCCTGGACGTGCGCCCCCCCGACCTGCCCGGCCTGCGGACCCGCGCCCTGTTCGAGGACGGCTTCTCCTGCCTGGTGCGCGCCGACCACCCCGCCGTCGGCGAGATCCTGGACCTGGCCACCTGGCTGTCCCTGCCGCACGCCCTGGTCAGCCCGGTCGGCGAGGGGCCCGGCATCGTCGACCAGGTGCTGGCCGCGCGCGGCCTGGAGCGGCGCGTGGCCCTGCGCGTGCCCTTCTTCATGGCCGCCCCGCTGGCCGTGGCCAGCTCCGACCTGGTGCTGACCCTGCCCACCCGCATCGCGCACCGGCTGGCCAGCCAGGCCCCCCTGCGGATCCTTCCGCCGCCGCTGCCGCTGCCGACCTACACCAGCAGCCTGGTCTGGCCGGCGCGCCTGCACGAGGACCCCGCCCACCGCTGGCTGCGCGGCCTGGTCGTCCAGGCGGCGGGGTAGCGGGGGCGAGCGGGGCGCAGGTCCAGCGGCGGACGACCAGCAAGCCCTGCCCCCGGGGCCAGCGGGGACCCTGCGGCGCGCACCGCGCAGAGGTCGGGTCCCTGTCCAGCCAGGCGGCCGGGACCCGGCGCAGCGAGCGGAAGCCCTGCAGCGCGCCCCGCGGGGCCGCGGTACCCTCCCGTCCCGCCTGCCGGGCGCCCACGTGCGAGCACGTCCGCGCCCCACGGAGCCCGTGCCCATGGCGCCCCTCGTCCCCCCCCGCTTCGCCGGCCCCGGTGTCTACGTCCAGGAGGTCCCGCCCGGCGAACACAGCATCGTCGGCGTGCCGACCTCCGTCGCCGCCTTCGTCGGCCGCACCCTGCGCGGGCCGGTGGACCGTCCGATGCGGATCCACGGCTTCGTGGACTTCCAACACCTGTACGGTGGCCTCGACCCCACCGCGCCCATGACCTACGCCGTGCATGACTTCTTCCAGAACGGAGGGACGCAGGCGTGGATCTGCCGGGTCTGGGCCGCGGGGGAAGGGGAGCGGCGGGTCGCGCGGCCCGGCGCGGGGATCGCCACCTTCGGCGCGCCACCGCCGGCCGACGCCCGGCCGGCCCCGGGCACGCCGGTCGGCTTCCAGGCCGCCAACCCCGGGGCCTGGGGCAACGACCTGCGCCTGTCGATCACCCCGGCGACCGGCGAGGGCCCGGCCGGCGCGCCCGCCCGACCCGTGCCGCCCGACCTGGCGGCCCTGGGCCTGGGACCGGCGGATCTGTTCGACCTGGCGATCGAGGAGGTCCCGCCCGCACCGGGCGCGGCGCGGCGCGAGGTCTTCCGGAGCTGCGCCGTCCACCCCGCCGCGGGGCGCCACCGCGTCGACCGCGTGCTGCGCGCACAGTCCCTGCTGGCCCGGGTGGTCGGTGACCCGGACGACGACACCTTCACGGCGCTGCGCGCCGGCATGCCCGCACAGGTCGCGGCGCGGCCCGCCGCGGGCGGCAGCGACTGCCCGGCGCTCTCGGCCGGCGACTACCTGGACGATCCCCGGGCCGGCCTCGCCCTGCTCGACCAGGTCGACAGCTTCCAGCTCCTGGTCGTGCCTCCCGACCGTTTCGGTCAAGACACCGACCCGACCGTGCTCAGCGCGAGCCTGGCTCTCTGCACCGACCGCCGGGCCTTCCTGATCATCGACGCGCCCCTCCGCTGGCAGGCGCAGCTCCAGGCCAGGGGCACCCTGCCCCCCGACCTCGACGCCGACCGGGACCGGCTGGACCTGCACACCCACCTCTCTGGCCGGTTCGGCGCGATCTACCTCCCCTACATCCGGCGGCCCGACCCGCTGGAGCCCTCCACGGTGCGGAGCTTCCCCCCCAGCGGGATCATCGCCGGCGTGTTCGCCCGCCATGACGAACAGCTCCGGGTGGCCCGGGCGCCCGCCGGGCTCCAGGCCACGCTGTTGGGCGTGCAGGCGCTGGACCTGGACGTGGACGACGAGGTGAACACACAGCTGGCCCAGCGCGGGATCAACGTGCTCCGCAGCCTCCCGGACTACGGCCACGTGATCTGGGGCGCGCGGACCCTGCGCGGCGCCGACGAGCTGGAGGACGAGTGCAAGTACATCCCGGCGCGCAGGCTGGCGTCCTACCTGGAGGAGAGCCTGCGGCTCGGGCTGCAGTGGGTGGCCTTCGAGCCCGATGACGAGCGGACGTGGGCGGCCGCGCGGCGCGCGATCGGGGCCTTCCTGGAAGGCCTGTACCGACAGGGCTGCTTCGCCGGCGCGACGGCGCAGGAGGCCTACTTCGTCCGGGTCGACGCGACGACGACGACGGCACATGACATCGAGCGCGGGGTCATGAACGTGGTCGTGGGCTTCGCACCCCTCCGGCCCGGCGAGTTCCTCGTGCTGTACCTGGAACAGAGGACAGCCCAGGCCTCGGGCTGATCCCCCATCGATCGGCCGGGATCGCCCCCGGAGGATGTGGGACGGGCGTCATGGGCTCGGCGCCGCCAGCAGCTCGACCAGCAGGTCGAAGACCACCCGCAGGCGCCGGCTGGTGTGGAGCTCCCGGTGGCACACCAGCCAGAGGGGCACGGGGATGGGGGGCAGGTCCGGCAGCACGGGCACCACGTCGGGCTCGGCGGCGCCGACCTCGTCCAGCATCACGCAGATCCCCAGGCCCTGGCGACACAGCGCCCACTGGACCAGGTGGTTGCCGCACAGGATCGGGAAGCTGGCGCCGGTCACCGGCAGCCCCAGGGCGCGCAGGCCCTCGGCCAGGGCCGGGCCGTCGTCGAAGGCGAAGATGTCGGCGCGGGCCAGGTCCGCGGCGCCGCGCAGGCCCAGGCGCTCGATGTACGCCGGGGTGGCGTAGAGGCGGGCCGACGAGGTGCGCAGCAGGCGGCCGACCAGCTCGGGGTCGGTGGGCCGGGCGTTGCGCAGGGCCAGGTCGGCCTCGCGCCGCCGCAGGTCGCGGACCTGGTTCGTCGCCACCAGCTCCAGGCGCAGGCCGGGGTGCTGGCCGCGGATCCGCGCCACCGCCGGCGCCAGCAGGAAGGCGGAGACGGCCTCACTCGCCGTGATCGCCACCGGACCCTCCAGGTCCGTCGCCCGGCCGGCGGCCACCCGCGCCAGGCTGGCGGCGGCCTCACCCATCACCTGCGCCTGGTCGAACAGGTCCTGGCCGGCGGCGGTCAGCGCCAGGCCGCGGCCGACCCGCTCGAAGAGGGTCACGCCCAGGGCCTGCTCCAGGGCCGCGACCTGTCGCCCGACGGTGGGCTGGGCCACGCCCAGGGTCCGGGCCGCGCCCGAGAAGGAGCCCGCCTGGGCCACCGCCAGGAAGGTCCGCGCCAGGTTCCAGTCGAAGCCATCATCCATGCAGGAATGCATAGCTCATGCACAGAATTCGCGCCTGTCCTGCCCAAGGATGCACACCTAAGGAGGAAGGGTCCCGGGCGCACCCCCCGCGCCCACCGAGGAGGACCCCCATGAAGGCAATGATCCAGACCCGCTACGGCGGGCCCGAGCGTGTCTCCCTGGCCGACCGGCCCCGCCCCGCTGTCGGCCCGCGCGACGTCCTGGTTGCGGTGCAGGCCAGCCCGGTCACCGCGGGGGACCGGCGCCTGTCGACCGGCGACTACCCCTGCATCACCTGGCTCCCGGGCCGGATCGCGACGGGCCTGACCGGCCCCCGCGCGCCGGTGTCGGGCACGGTCTTCGCGGGCACCGTCGTCGAGGTCGGCCCGGCGGTGCGCCGCTTCGTTCCGGGTGACGCCGTCTTCGGCCAGGTCATGTCCGGGGCCCACGCCGAGCTGCTGTGCGTGCCCGAGGACGGGGCCGTCGCCCGCGCCCCCGCCGGCTGGGAGCCGCACGAGGCGGCCGCCCTGCCCTACGGCGCCGGCACCGCCCACCACTTCCTCTCCGGCGTCGGCGGGCTGGCGGCGGGCGAGCGGGTGCTGGTGATCGGCGCCGCGGGCGGGGTCGGGCTCTACGCCGTGCAGCTCGCCGCCTCCTTGGGCGCCGAGGTCACCGCCCTGGCCCGGCCCGCGGACCACGCAAGCCTGCGCGGCCTCGGCGCCCACCGCACCCTGGAACCCCGCGACGGCGCCTGGCGGGAGGAGCGGGCGCGCTACGACCTGGTCTTCGACCCGGTCGGGGCCCTCGACGGTGGCCCCTGGCGCCGGCTGCTCGCCCCGCAAGGCCGCTACCTCTCGCTGATCCTGAGCATGCGCCTGCTGCTGGCCATGGCCCTGGGACGGATCCTGCCCGGCCCGCGAGCCCACACCGGCGTCGCCCTGGCCAGCGCCGAGCGCCTGGATGCCCTGCGCGCCCTGGCCGAGGCGGGCGCGGTCCGCCCCGTGATCGACCGGGTCTTCCCCATCGACGCCGCGGCCGAAGCCCACCGGCACGTCGCCACCGGCCAGGGGCGCGGGACGGTGATGCTGCAGGTCGGGGCCCCGTCGAGGCTGCGGGCGGCGGGGTGAAGGGGACCATCGCGGCGGCCCTGGGCCGGTCGTCCCCGGGGTCGACGCCACCGACGTCCACCGGCAGCAGCGGGCGCGCTCCCTGGGCCGCCCTGCCGCCTACCAGCTCCCGGACAGGGCCAGGCCCGCTCCCTGGGCCTGCAGCTGCACCGACCGCTCCAGCCGGTGGCGGCCGAGCAGGTTGATCCCGAGCTGCATCGTGCCCAGGGCCGCCCCGGCACCGAAGGTGCCCAGGGCCAGCTCGCGGCGGGAGGACTCGTCCATCGTGGGAGCCGCCACCCTGGTCGCGAGGTAGCCGACCGGGGCCGCGATCATCAGGCCGAGGGCCGTCCGACCGGCCCAGCGCGGCGTCGACTGCCCCCGCGCCCGCAGGGCGCTCGCCCCGTCCAGCCCGTAGACCCCCAGGTTCACGGCCCCGGTCAGCATGGCCACCGCGCCCAGGCCGACCAACGTGCCGCCGACCGCCGCCCGAGGGGGGACCGCCGGGAGGGGCTCGTCTGCCACCGCCAGGACCTGCTCCCGTGGGGCAGGTCGAGCCGGATGGGCCGCGATGCGCGACATCGCTGTCGTGACCCGGGGGCCGTGCCACCGGTGCAGGAGCGGCGTGCGCGCGCCGCTAGGGTGGTTGCCGGGCTCGGGCAGCCCCGTGGTACGCCGCGCGCCGCCGGCGCCGCAAGCTAGCACCGTTAGCTAGCACTGTTAGCTAGCACCGCTAGCTTGCACCCTTGGCTAGCACCGCTAGCTATCGGTGCCAATCATCACCGCTAGCCGGTGTTCCGCATGCCGGCGGCGATGCCGTTGACCGTCACGACGAGCGCCTCGACCAGCGCTGCGGGTTCGTCGTGGCCCTCGGCCCGGGCGGCGCGCATGCGGCGGAGCAGGTCGGCCTGGAGCAGGTTGAGCGGGTCGACGTAGGGGTTGCGGACGGCGATCGAGCGCTGGAGGACCGGGTTGTCCTCGAGCAGCTCCCGGTGCCCCAGCGCGGCCCGCACCTGCTGCCGGGCCTCGACCAGCCGGGCCCGCAGGCCCGCGCCGAGGGGGTGGAGCTCGGGCGGGACCAGCAGGGCCTCGTAGCGGGCGGCGATCGGGGGCTCGGCCTTGGCCAGGACCATCTCGGCCAGCGACAGGGCGCTGTGCAGGAAGGGCCAGCGTCGGGCCACGTCGTCGAGGAGGGCGGGGTGGGCCTGCCGGGCCCAGGCCAGGGCCGCCTCGGTGCCCAGCCAGGCGGGCAGCACCAGGCGCACCTGGGTCCAGGCGAAGACCCACGGGATGGCCCGCAGGCTCTCGATGCCGCCCCCCTGGCCGGGGCGCCGGGCCGGGCGGCTCCCGATGTTGAGGACCCCCAGCTCGGGCTCGGGGGTGGCCGTGCGGAAGTAGCGGACGAAGTCCGGGTCGTCGCGGACGACGGCGCGGTAGGCCGCACAGGCCCGCGCGGCCAGCTCGTCCATCAGGGCCCGCCACTCGGGCGGAGGGGGTGCCGGCGGCAGGAGGGATGCCTCCAGCACGGCCGTCGTGTAGAGCTCGAGGTTGCGCACCGCCAGCTCGGGCAGGCCGAACTTGGCCTGGATCATCTCGCCCTGCTCGGTCACCCGCAGGCGCAGGTCGATGCTGCCCGGCGGCTGGGCCCGGATCGCCTGGTGGGTCGGCCCGCCGCCCCGGCCCACGCTGCCCCCACGTCCATGGAAGAGGGTCAGAGTGACCCCGGCCTGGTCGCAGGCGGCGACCAGGTCCTCCTGCGCCCGGTAGAGCGCCCACGAGGCGGCCAGGCGGCCGGCGTCCTTGGCCGAGTCCGAGTAGCCGAGCATCACCTCGACCTGGTCGCCGTGGACCTCGGAGACGACCCGGCGCCAGGCGGGCAGGGCCAGGAGGGCCCGGACGGTGGCCCCCGCCCGGTCGAGGTCGTCGAGGGTCTCGAACAGGGGGACGACCCGCTGCGGTGGGGCCGGTGGCGCCCCCTCGGGGCGGAAGGCCCGCCCCGCCTCGCGCTGGAGGAGGGCCACGGCCAGGACGTCGCTGGGCGCCTCGGCCATCGAGATCACGTAGGCGCCGAGCGCCCCCTCGACCTGGCGGGCCGCCACGGCGAAGGTCCCGAGCACGTCCCTGACCGACGGATCGACCGGGGCCTCCGTCGTCCACAGCTCGGGGGGGACCAGGGGCCGACGGCTCTCCAGCTCGGCCGCCAGGAAGGTGACCCGGGCCTCTTCTCCCCACTCGGCGTAGCTGCCCAGGCCCAGGTGGCGGGTGATCGCGTCGAGGGCGCGGGTGTGCCGGGTGCTCTCCTGGCGCAGGTCCAGGCGGAGCAGGTGCAGGCCGAAGGCGGCGTGGCGCCACAGCAGGTCCCGCAGCCGACCCTCGGCCACGACCCGGAGCCCGGTGGCGCACAGGCTGTCCCAGCACAGCTCCAGGGGCCCGCGCAGCTCGCTCTCCAGGCGCAGGGGCAGGCCGGGGGGCGGCGGTCGGCCGTCGAGCTCGGCCTCGACCACGGCGATGGTCGCCCGCAGCCGGTCGCGCAGGCCCCGGAGGACCTCGCGATAGGGCTCGCGGACCTCGACCCCGGGCCGCACGGCGCGGGCCGCCGCCCACAGGGCCTCGGTCGCCGCGGACATCGACAGCTCGCCGCGCAGGGCCTCGACCTGGTGCAGGTAGAGGGTGGCGGCCATCCAGCGGCCCAGGCGCACGACGCGGGCGGTCGTCTCGGGGTGGACGTTGGGGTTGCCGTCCCGGTCTCCCCCCATCCACGAGGCGAAGCGGACGGGCGCGACGTCCAGGGGCAGGCCCTGGCCGGTGTGGGCGAGCAGGCCCCGATCCAGCTCGCGGAGGAAGGCGGGCAGCGCGTCCCAGATCGACTGCTCGATGGCGACCAGGCCGCCCCGGGCTTCGTCCTCGGGGGTGGGCCGCTCGTGCTGGACCTCGTCGGTGGCCCAGCTCGCCACGATCTCGCGGCGCAGGGCCTCGATGCAGGCCCGCTCCTCGTCGGGCCCCCGCGCCCGGTCCCGGTCCGCCAGCAGGTCGGCGATCCGGCGGTGCTTCTGGAGCAGGCTGCGGCGCACGACCTCGGTCGGGTGGGCGGTGAGCACGAGCTCGATCCGCAGCGCGCAGACCGCCCGGTGCAGGTCGCCGGGCTGGATGCCGGCGGCCCGCAGGCTGCCCAGGCTCTCTCGCAGGCTGCCCCGCTGGGGCGGGGCCTCGGGGGAAGCGGCGTGGTCCCGGCGGCGACGGATCCGGTGGTGCTGCTCGGCGATGTTGGCCAGGGCCAGGAAGTGGGCGAAGGCGCGCCCGACCTCGACGGCCTGGGGCAGGTCGAGGGCCGCGAGGGCCTGGTCCAGGCCGGCCCCGGCCCCGGCGTCGCCGGCGCGGGCCTGCTTCGACAGGGCCCGGACGCGCTCGACGGCGGCGAGGAGGTCGGGCCCGCCCTGCTCGCTGAGCGTCTGGCCGAGCAGCTCGCCGAGCAGGCGGACGTCGGCCCGCAGGGGTGCGTGGGGGTCGGGGGGAGCGGTCATGCTGCAACGGTAACCACGGGAGCCGGCGGGACCCGCACCAAGCTCAGCGCAGGCTGACCTTGCGGCCGCGGGCCAGGACCCTGCCGTGGGGATCGAGGAGCACCTGGCTCGGCTTGGAGGGCAGGCGGAAGTGCCCGATGCCGTCGACCACCTCCACCCGGAGCTCCTGCTTGCCCTCGCCCGTCACGGCCACGACGGGGACCTCGAGGGTGCCGAAGGGCACGTCGCAGCGCACCGTGCGACCGAGGACCTAGGGGCCGTACTCGTAGGCGGCGTCGTGCCAGGCCGCCGTGCCGACGGCGTCGTGCCAGGCCGCCGTGCCGACGGCGTCGCGGAGGGCCACTCCGCGCCTTGCGGCGGGTCCGTCCTCCCACCGCTCCCGCCAGCCCTGCGGGGGGTCCGTGCAGCGCTCCTGGCCGAAGGCCGCGCCCAGGAAGAGGCCAGGTGATCAGGCCCGCGGACGAGGTCCAGGTGAAGTATGGCAGGGACGAGGCATCGCCGAACACGAAGCCCTGGGAGACAGAGGTCGAGAGCGGTCTCTCGCCGTGGGCGAGGGCGCGCCGCTCGTCGGCCGGCCGCCCGCCCCGCATCAAGCCGGGAAGGACAGCGCGAGCGCGCCCGGGCCGACGAAGCCGACCCCGATCGTCCGTCCATCCTGGACGACCGGGAGGACCACGGCCGCGCCGACCTGGACAGAGAGCGGGCCCTGGTCGAAGCGCGCTTCCGCCAGGCGGCGGGCCCCGGCGGGATCCAGGGTCGGTGGCGCGGCCCAGGCGAAACGGGCGAGGACGAGGAGCAGGAGCATCTGGGAGTGCAACTGCGCGTCGGCCGGCGGCGTGAACGGTGTCGGGTCCGCACGGGAGTCCCCAGCGCCCCCGATGGTGAGCCGTCCCCCTCCCCTCCTCCACGTAGGGGTGGGATGTGGGAATGATGCCTGTTGTTGGTGGGTGTGCCCGGATTCTGTGCCCAGAAGCCCGAGCGTGTCGCACATCGAATCTGGACAGCGGTGCTGTCCGAGTTCCAGGGTCGAAGGCCAACTCGCTCGTCCAACAGGCTGTTGGACGACTCGCTCTACTCCTCGCCCCCGGCGAGCTCCGCCTCAATCTCCTCCACCGTTGGCAGGCTCCCCTTGAAGTCGTCAGGGAGCTGGCGCACCAGCTCGGTCTCCCAGCTCGCCACGCCGATCGGCTTCCGGATGTCGCGCAACGCGTACTCGACCTTGACCCGGTCCTTGTCTGGATCGCGGACCAGCAGCAGGCCGATGCTCGGGTTGTCGGTGGGGTGCCGCAGCATGTCATCCACCGCGGAGAGGTAGAAGTTGATCTTTCCGGCGAAAGCCGGGTCGAAGGGCACCGCCTTCAGCTCGATCACCACGAAGCAGCGCAGGCGCAGGTGGTAGAAGAGCAGGTCGATGTAGAAGTCCTCATCGCCCACCTGGATGCGGTGCTACCGCCCGATGAAGGCGAAGCCGGAGCCCAGCTCCAAGAGGAAGCGCTGGATGTGGTCGACCAGCGCCTCTTCCACCTCGCGCTCGCGCCTGGGGTCCGCCGTGCCGAGGAAGTCGAAGAGGTACGGGTCCTTGAAGACCTGGGCGGCCATGTCCGAGTCGGGCTCAGGGAGCACCGCCGCAAAGTTCGTCACGGCCCGGCCTTGGCGGAGGTGGAGACGGTTGTCGAGGTGAAGCGTGAGCATCGGGCGCGACCAGCCCTGCTCCAGCGCCTTCCGCGGCGTACCAGAGGCGCGTGTCCGGGTCGTCGAGCTTGTCGAGGAGGACCATGTTGTGGGTCCAGGGAATTTGTGCAGCAGCCTGCTGCACAAACTCCCGGTCGGGCCACGCCGCCGCAAAGGCACGCATGTATCGCAGGTTTCGCACAGACAGCCCGCGCATGTCCGGGAAGGCCCGGCGGAGGTCCGCGGACAGCCGCTCGATCACCTTGGCCCCCCATCCCTCGGCATCCTGCCGCTCGCCGATGGCCCGGCCGATGTCCCAGTACAGCAGGACCATCGCGGCGTTGGCCGCCATGACCGCGCGTACGCGCTCCTGGGCGATCCTCGACTTCAATGCGTCCAGCAGGCCCGGGTAGTCATCCGGCAGCAGCTTCTTCGACATCGGCTCCGCCTCGCTCAGCTCCCCGTCCCCGTAGCCGACGCTGTCTCCCACGGCCCCTCGATCACCTCCCCCCTGGACGGGAAGTGTCCGAGTCCGGCCGCGACCACCGCCCGGCGCCGGTCCTCGTCGGAGACCTGCCTGTAGTAGCGGAGCATCACCTCCACGCTGTGGCCTGTCAGGCTTGCAGCCGTGGCGACATCGACGCCCCCACGAGCCATGCGGTCGACCACGAGGCGGCGGAGGCCGTGCGGGGTGAAGACGGGGACGTCCGCGGCCTTGCAGGCCCGCCGAAGCCGGTCGCGCACGACCTGGGACGCCGACTTTGGCGGCAGGTCCAGGGCGTAGGGCGCGAGGTCGCAGACCTCCGACACCCGTGCCCCGGTCTCCGCGAGCTACCGCACGGCGTGGCCCGCATCACCTTCCAGCCGGGAGCGCACCTCGGCCACCTCGCCGACGGTGGGCGTCCGGTGGTCGACCACGAAGGCGCTGCCGTCGACCTGGACCTGCACCCGCGGGAGCAGCCGGGTCGGGGCATGGTTGCGCTCCCGGCCCCAGCGCCAGGTCATGGACAGGGTCTTGTGCCCCTGGACCCCGGGCCGGCGCGCGGCGCCCTCCCGAAGCCGGTCGTCGCGAAGGCGCTCCCGCGGATCCCGGTCCACCCGGCGAGGAGAATCCTGCCCTCCCCCGGCCGGGCACGCCCCAACGAGGGGGGGCCGTCGGGCTGCGTGCCGGCGTCGCCGCCCCCGGATCGCTCAGGCTGGGACCCAGGGCGGGAGCCACCACAACACCGCGTTTGCCACCGCCACGAGCGCCGCGACCGCGGCGAGCCCCTTCAGCACCCGGTGGGCGCGGCGGAGGACGAAGGCCAGCGGCAGCATCCACAGGAGCTGGGTGAGCGCCGGCCAGGCGAGCAGCGTGTCGAGCAGCTCGGTGTCGATGTCGACGCCACGGTCGGAGAACACCAGGAGGACCCCACCGAGGAGCACCCCGAAGACCAGGTGGGCAGGCTGGCCGAGCAGGCCAAGGAGCACACCGGTGCCGACGGCGTTGGAGACGGCGACCGCCACCTCCCCTACTCCACGTACCCCAAGGCCCGGAGCATATCGAGCTCCTCTTCCTTGTCCTTGTCGGTCTTCTGGATGACCTGGCGCGTCTGCAGCACCTCCTGGCCGGGCATCAGGGTGCTGTTGCGCCACTTGGTGGCGGCCTTGCGCAGGGCCTCGATCCAGGCACCGCCCGCCTCGGCCACCGAGGCCTGCTCACCGGGGTCGGCCTCCAGGTCGTAGGCGCGCAGCAGCGAGGTGTTCTCTCGGTTCTCGACGATCTTGTACTGGCCGTCGGTGGTGAAGGCGACCATGCTGTCGCGCTCGACGACGGCGGTCAGGCCGGGGGCGGCGGTGAACAGGCTCAGCCCCTGCCAGCCCTTGGGCTGCTTCTTCTCCAGGTCGAGCCAGTCCAGCACGGTGGGGGCGATGTCGATGGTGCGGCCGACGCGATCGGACACGCGCTTGGGGGACTGTCCAGGTGCGCGGACGATGAGCGGCACGTGGGAGAGGCCCTCGTACACGTAGGAGCCGTGGCCCAGCACGTTGTGCTCGCCCAGCAGCTCGCCGTGGTCGGCGGTCAGCACGACGATGGTGTCGTCGGCGTGGCCGGCCTTCTCCAGGGCGGCGAGCACCTGGCCGACATAGCGGTCGGCGTCGAAGACGGCGGCGGTGTAGACCTGCTTGAACAGTGCGTTGTACTCCTCCTGCGGCATCTTCTGGGCCTCACCCTCCCAGTAGCGGAAGCCGCCCTCGGGCACCTGGACGGAGATGCCGGCGGCCTTCTGGGCGGCGCCGGTGGGGCGCAGGGGGATGTGCGGCGTCATCAGGTGCACGTAGAGGAAGTTGGGTGCGCCGTCGCCGCCCCACAGGTTGATGTCGTCCGTGGCGCGCTTGACGACCTCCTCGTCGTTGCCGTGGCGCCAGGTCAGGAAGCCCCGGTTGACGCCGATGCCGGTCTTGAGCAGGCCGTTGGCGTAGTAGGCGCTGGTGACGTAGCCCTGGCCGCGCAGCACCTCGGCCAGGGTGGGCACCTCGGTGCCCATGGCGGTGTACTCGCCGGCGGCGACCTTGTCGAAGGTGCTGTTCCAGCCGTGGCTGCGGGCGTGCTGGCTGGTGAAGAAGGAGATCGTGCTGGGCACCGTCCAGGTGTACTGGGTCCAGGCGTGCTCGTAGGTGAGCGCCGACGCGGCAAAGGCGTCGATCTGCGGGCTGACGGGCAGGCTGTTGCCGTAGGTCCCCAGCGCGTCGGCCCGCAGGGTGTCGACCAGGATCCACAGCACGTTCTTGCCGGCGGTGGCGCCGGGGCCGCCCGCCGCGGCCGTCGCGGTGGTGCTCATCGCCACCAGGGCCAGGTCCTGGAACCAGGCGCTGCCGGCCTCGACGTTGACCAGCTCCCCACAGAGGCGAGCCTTGACCGCGCCCTCGGGCACGACGATGGCCTGGGTGAAGTCCACCCAGTCGTTGTCCCCCCGCTTGAAGACCAGCTCGGGCTGGTACTTCTCGCCCTTGATGCGCTGGTCGGCGCCGTCGAAGTAGTAGACCTTGACCCGCGCGCCGTTCCAGCCCTGGGGCCCGCTGACGCCCTGGGTCTTGAAGCGCCCCTCGACCAGGACGCGGCCCTGGACGGCCTGGAGCTGGTCGGTGCAGATGGCGACGGTCTTGGCGCCCGCGGCGTCCAGCCGGGCCGTGCCGTCCTCCAGCCGCACCAGGCTGCCGGCGGCCGTGCCGGGCATGGCGCGCATGCCCTTGCCCACGCCGTTGGTGCCAGGCTCGGTGAAGGGGTTGGCCGCGAGGGCCGGCGCGCTGGCCAGCAGGGCCAGCAGGGCGGTCGACAGGAGGCGCATCGATGCTCCGAAGGTGGCCGGCCCCGGGCGAGGGGCCTGGCGGATCGGCCCAATCTACCCGGGCGCGGGCCCGGGGCGACAGGGCCACGCCCACGGTGGCCGCATCCGACGCGGCGGATCACGCAGAGCGACGAGCCGGTTCAGTGCTGGGCGGCGACGTGGGCCTGGTAGGCCGCGGCGTCCATCAGGCTGCCCAGCTCCCCGGCGTCGGAGACCTTGATCTTGAAGAGCCAGCCCGCCCCGTAGGGGTCCTTGTTGACCTGCTCCTCGTCGCCGTCGAGACCCTCGTTCACCTCGACCACCTGGCCCGAGACGGGGGCGTAGATGTCCGAGACGGTCTTGGTGGACTCGACCTCGGCCACGCTGTCGCCCCGGGCGACGTCGGCGCCGACCTCGGGCATGTCGACGAAGACGACGTCGCCGAGCTGGTCCTGGGCGAAGAAGGTGATGCCGACGGTGGCGATGTCACCGTCGATGCGCACCCACTCGTGGGAGGCGGCGTACTTCAGGTCGGAGGGGAAGGACATGGCGGGCTCCACAGGTGGAGGGAGGGGGGTGCGGGAGATGGGTCAGTAGGGCCGGGAGTAGAAGGCGCCCTTGTGCACGACCGCGTCGGCGATCTTGCCGCGGACGTCGACCTGGACGCGACTTCCGACCTTGGCGAGGCGGGCGGGGACGTATCCAAGGGCGATGTTCCAGTCGAGCGAGGGGGAGCGCGTGCCGCTGGTCACCTCGCCCACGACCTGGCCGTCGGCCAGGATGGGGCAGTGCGGGCGCGGGATGCGCTCCTCGACCACCAGGCCGACCAGGCGGCGGGGCACGCCCTGCTCCTTCTGGCGGACCAGCGCGTCGCGGCCGACGAAGTCGCGGCCATCGAGCTTGACGGTCCAGGCCAGGTTGGCCTCCAGCGGGGTGGTGGAGGCGCCGATGTCGTTGCCGTACAGGCACATCCGCGCCTCGAGCCGCAGCGTGTCGCGCGCGCCCAGGCCGACCGGCGCCAGGTCGCCCTCGGGGAAGCCCTTGCCGGCGGCCAGGATGGCCTTCCAGATGGCGTCCGCGCCGTCGACGGGCAGGAAGACCTCGAAGCCGTCCTCGCCGGTGTAGCCGGTGCGGGCGATGATGCAGCCGGGCACGCCGGCGACGGCGCCCTGGGTGAACCAGTAGTAGCCGACCGAGGACAGGTCGCGGTCGGTCAGCTTCTGGAGCAGGGCCACGGCGTTGCGACCCTGGATGGCGACCTGGGCCCACTGGTCGCCCTGGTCGACGAACTGCGCGTGGTCGGGGAAGGGGTTGTTCGCCACCATCCAGGCGAAGTCCTTGGCGCGGTTGGCGGCGTTGACGCACACCAGCACGTCGTCCTGGGCGATGCGGTAGACGATCAGGTCGTCGACGATGCCGCCGTCGGGCTGGCACATCGGGCTGTACTGGGCCTGGCCGTCGGCGATGGCCAGGTCGTTGGTGACCAGGTGGCGCACCGCGTCCAGCGCCTTGGGGCCGGTGACCCGCACCTCGCCCATGTGCGAGACGTCGAACAGGCCGACGCTGGCGCGGCAGGCCAGGTGCTCCTGCCGCAGCCCCTCGTACTGGATGGGCATGTGCCAGCCGCCGAAGTCGACCATGCGCGCGCCCAGCGCCAGGTGGTGGTCGTGGAAGGGGGTGTGGCGCAGCGGGACGGTGGGGTCGGACATGGGGGCGCTCCGGCGGGAGGGGGCGCCCGCTGTAACCCTCTGCCCCGCCCCTTGGCCCGGCCCTCGGCCCCGGCTAAGCCTGCCGCCCCTCCTGCCCCGTGGAGCCCGTCATGGCCGCCTCCTCCGATCCCGCCGCCCCCTTCGCCGCCCGCCACCTGGGCCCCGGTCCCGCCGACATCGAGCAGATGCTGGCCACGCTGGGGGTCACGGACCTCGACGAGCTGATCGCGCAGACCGTGCCCGGCAGCATCCGGACGGCGGCGCCGCTGGCGACCGGCCCGGCCGTGAGCGAGCGGGACGCGCTGGAGCGGCTGGCCGACCTGGCCGCCGAGAACCAGGTCTGGCGCAGCTACCTGGGCCGCGGCTACCACGGCACGGTCACCCCGGGCGTGATCCTGCGGAACATCCTGGAGAACCCGGGCTGGTACACGGCCTACACGCCCTACCAGGCCGAGATCAGCCAGGGCCGCATGGAGGCGCTGCTCAACTACCAGACGATGGTGACCGAGCTGACGGGGATGGAGATCGCCAACGCCTCGCTGCTGGACGAGGCGACCGCGGCGGCCGAGGCGATGACGATGAGCCAGCGGCTGGCCAAGGGCAAGCGCACCGCCTACTTCGTCGACCAGGGGGCGCACCCGCAGACCATCGCCGTGGTGCGCACCCGCGCCGAACCGCTGGGCATCGAGGTGGTCGTGGGCGACCCGATGGCGCTGGACCTGGCGGCCGAGGGCGGACGCTACTTCGGCGTGCTGGTCCAGACGCCGACCACCTGCGGCGTGCTGCGCGACGTGACGGCGCTGTGCGCCGCCGCGAAGGCCCCGGGCGTGCTGGTCACCGTGGCCACCGACCTGCTGGCCCTGACCCTGACGAAGAGCCCAGGGGCGATGGGCGCCGACATCGTGATCGGCAGCAGCCAGCGCTTCGGCGTGCCCATGGGCTACGGCGGCCCCCACGCGGCCTTCATGGCCACCCGTGACGAGTACAAGCGGCAGATCCCCGGCCGCATCATCGGCGTGACCATCGACGCCGACGGCAACCCCGCCCTGCGCATGGCGCTGCAGACGCGCGAGCAGCACATCCGGCGGCAGAAGGCGACCAGCAACATCTGCACGGCCCAGGTCCTGCTGGCGGTCATCGCCGGGGCCTACGCCGTCTACCACGGGCCCCAGGGCCTGCAGGCGATCGCGCGCGCCACCCACCGGCGCGCGGTGGCGCTGGCCCAGGCGGTCCGCGCGGCCGGCATGACCGTGGCCGAGGGCTTCTTCGACACGCTGTGCATCCAGGCGGGCGACCGGGCCGAGGCCATCGTCGCGGCGGCGGCACAGCGGCGCATCAACCTGCGTCGCGACGACAACCGCGTGGTGGTGGCGCTGGACGAGACGGTGCGGGACCAGGACATGCGCGACCTGTTCGCGGCGCTGGGCCTGTCACCGGACGCGCCCCTGCTGGCCGACCAGGACGCCCTCCCCGCGGCGCTGGTCCGCCAGGGCCCGGCTCTCTCCCACCCCGTCTTCGACCGCTACCACTCCGAGACGGAGATGCTGCGCTACCTCAAGCGCCTGGAGAACAAGGACCTGTCGCTGGCCCACGCGATGATCCCGCTGGGCTCGTGCACGATGAAGCTCAACGCCACCGCCGAGATGGCGGCCGTGACCTGGCCGGGCTTCGGCGGCCTGCACCCCTTCGCCCCGCGCGAGCAGGCGGCCGGCTACACGCGGCTGTTCACCGAGCTGGAGCGCTGGCTGGCCGACATCACGGGCTTCGCGGCGACCAGCCTGCAGCCCAACGCCGGCAGCCAGGGCGAGTACGCCGGCCTGCTGGTGATCCGGGCCTGGCACCACGACCGCGGCGACACGCACCGCGACGTCTGCCTGATCCCGACCAGCGCCCACGGCACCAACCCCGCCAGCGCCGTGATGGCCGGCATGGACGTGGTGGCGGTGGCCTGCGACGCCAACGGCAACATCGACGTGGACGACCTGCGGGCCAAGGCCGCCGCCCACGCCCCCAAGCTGGCGGCGCTGATGGTGACCTACCCCAGCACCCACGGCGTCTTCGAGGAGCGCATCCGCGAGATCTGCCAGGTCGTGCACGAGCACGGGGGCCAGGTCTACATGGACGGCGCCAACATGAACGCGATGGTCGGCCTGGCGCGGCCCGGCGAGATCGGCGCCGACGTGCTGCACCTGAACCTGCACAAGACCTTCGCGATCCCGCACGGCGGCGGCGGCCCGGGCATGGGCCCCATCTGCGTCGCGCCCCACCTGGCGCCCTTCCTGCCCGGCCACCCGCTGGTGCCCGGTGTGGGCGGCGAGAAGGCCATCGGCCCGGTGTCGGCGGCGCCGTGGGGCAGCGCCAGCATCCTGCCCATCTCCTGGGCCTACATCGCCATGCTCGGCGGGCAGGGCGTGGCCATGGCCAGCAAGGTCGCCATCCTCAACGCCAACTACGTCGCGGCGCGGCTGCAGCACGCCTTCCCGGTGCTCTACACCGGTCGCCACGGGCGGGTGGCGCACGAGTGCATCCTGGACCTGCGCCACCTGCACAAGGTGACGGTGGTGGACGTGGCCAAGCGCCTGATGGACTACGGCTTCCACGCGCCGACGATGAGCTGGCCGGTCGCGGGCACGCTGATGGTCGAGCCGACCGAGAGCGAGAGCAAGTACGAGCTCGACCGCTTCGTCGAGGCGATGCTCTCGATCCACCAGGAGATCCTGGCGGTCGAGTCGGGCGAGGTGGACGAGACGGACAACGTCCTGCACCAGGCGCCGCACACGGCGGCGGCGGTGACGGCCGACGAGTGGCCGCACGCCTACAGCCGCAGCCAGGCGGCCTGGCCCCACCCCTCGACCCGGGTCAGCAAGCAGTGGCCGACCGTGCGCCGCGTCGACGACGCCTACGGCGACCGCAACCTGGTCTGCGCCTGCCCGCCCTGGGGCGCCGAGGACCTGTAGGACGCCGAACGGAGGCGGCGCAGGCCCGCGCCTGCCGGCGCTCGCGGCTCAAGCCCGCGCCTGCCGGCGCCCGTGTCCCCTACCCTCGCGCCTGCCGGCGCCCGCGGCTCAAGCCCGCGCCTGCCGGCGCTCGTGTCCCCTACCCTCGCGCCTGCCGGCGCTCGCGGCTCAAGCCCGCGCCTGCCGGCGCTCGCTGCTGTCCACGGTGTTGTGCATCAGCATGGTGATGGTCATCGGGCCGACCCCGCCGGGCACCGGCGTGATGGCCGCGCAGCGGGGCAGGGCGGCGTCGTAGTCCACGTCGCCGACCAGCCGCCCGTCGGGCAGCCGGTTGATGCCGACGTCGACCACGACGGCGCCGTCCTTGAGCCAGTCGCCCCGGACGAAGCCCGGCTGGCCGATGGCCGCCACCACCAGGTCGGCGCGGCGGACCACGGCCGGCAGGTCGCGGGTGCGGCTGTGGCACAGGGTCACCGTGGCGTTGGCCTTCTCCAGCAGCATCGCCATGGGGCGGCCCACGATGTTGCTGCGACCGACCACGACCGCGTCCAGGCCGGCGAGCTTGATCCCGGCGTGCTCCAGCAGCTTCATGCAGCCCAGCGGCGTGCAGGCGACGAAGCGCGGGCGGCCCTGCGAGAGCAGGCCGACGTTGACCGGGTGGAAGCCGTCGACGTCCTTGTCGGGGTCGATGGCGTCGAGGATGGCGGTGCTGTCGAGGTGGCCGGGCAGCGGGAGCTGCACGAGGATGCCGTCGACGGCCGGGTCGGCGTTCAGCTCGGCGACGAGGGCGAGCAGCTCCGCCTGCGAGGCGTCGGCCGGCAGCGACAGGCTGCGCTGGTGGAAGCCCAGCCGCTCGGCGCGCTTGCGCTTGCTGCCGACGTAGACGCTGCTGGCGGGGTCGGCGCCGACCTGGATCACGGCCAGGCCGGGCGGGCGGGCGAGCGCGGCCACGCGGGCGCGCAGGGCGGGGCCGAGCTGCTCGGAGAGGGCCTTGCCGTCGAGGAGGGTGGCCATCTCAGGAGGCCTGGGAGCTGGGCGTGGACGAGGCGGCGGCGGGCTTGCTGGCCGGCTCGGCCTTGGCCGGCGCCGGGCTGGCAGGCGCGGCCTTGTCGCTCCCGCCCTCGGCCTTTGCGCCGCCTTCGGCCTTGGCGCCGCCTTCGGCCTTGGCGCCGGCGTTGTCGCCTCCACCGTCCTTCTTGAGGCCGTAGTGGTCCTTGTACCAACCCGAGCCCTTCAGGATGAAGGCGCTCTGGCTCACGAGCTTGCGCACCTCCTCCGCCCCGCAGGAGGGGCAGAGGGTGATGGCCGGATCGCTCATCTTCTGCAGCTTCTCGAAGCGGTGGCCGCAGGCCGGACACTGGTACTCGTAGATGGGCATGGCTGCTCCAGGGAGGCGGGGCGCTGCTCTAAACACCTGGGCCGATCGGGCAACCCGCCGGGCGCTGGCCCAGGGCGGGGCCGGGCGCTACGCTCAGCCCGTGATCACCGTGCTCCGGCTCCTGCTGGCCCTGGCGACGGTCCACCTGCTGGCCTGCCTGGTCTTCGCGGTGGGCACGGGCGCCTTCCTGGTGTTGCTGCGCGGGCAGCCCCTGCGCCTGGACCGCCGCCTGGTGGCCTGGCTGGCGCGGGAGTGGCTGGGCACGGCGGTGTTGATCGCGATCCGCCCGCTGGGCCTGCTGGACCTGCCCCCTCGGCCCTCGGCCCACCCCTCGGCCGACGGCGGCGGCGCCGTGCCGGTCCTGCTGGTCCCCGGCTACACGATGACCCGGTCCTGCTTCACCTTCCTGGCGCTGTACCTGCGCCGGCGGGGCTGGCGCTGGGTCTGGGGCATCAACAACCGCCCGCACTCGCAGCCGGTGCCGGTCTTCGCCCACCACCTGGCCGAGCGGGTCGAGGAGCTGTGTCGCGTCGCGGCCTGTGAGCGCGTCGACATCGTGGCCCACTCGATGGGGGGGCTGGTGACGGCCTGGTATGTGCAGCACCTGGGCGGCGCGCGCCGCGTGCGCCGGGTGGTGACCCTGGGCACGCCCTGGGCCGGCTCGATGATCGCGGTCTTCGGCCTGCGCCGCGAGGCGCGCGACCTGCTGCCCGACAGCGAGCTGCAGCGGGCGCTGGCGCGGCCCGCCCTGCCGTGGACCAGCGTCTGGAGCCCCCACGACAACGTGGTCCTGCCACCCGAGCGCGCGCTCGTGCCGGGCGCGGACAGCGTGGAGCTGCCCTGGGTGGGCCACAACAGCCTGCTGGTGAGCGCCCGCGCCTTCCGCGAGGTGGCCGCCCTGCTGCGGCGCGAGCCCTCGCAGGGAGATAGAGCGGCGGGCCCCCCTCTCTCCGCGCCCTGAGGCCCCCTGTGCCCCTGCTCGACCACCGCATCCTCGTGGTGACGGGCAAGGGAGGTGTGGGGAAGTCGACGGTCTGCGCGGCGCTCGGGCTGCTGGCGGCGCGGCAGGGCAAGCGGGTGGTGGTGACCGAGACCAGCGGCGCCCAGGTGCTGCCCGGGCTGTTCGGGGTGGGCAGCCGCGGCTACGAGCCCGTGCGGCTGGCGCCCGGCCTGGACACGCTGTCGATCACCCCCCTGGAGGCCATCGAGGACTACGTGGTGCAGCAGATCAAGGTGCGCCGCCTGTACGAGATGGTCTTCCGCAACCGGGTGATGGGCCCCTTCATCGACGGCGTCCCGGGCCTGCACGACGCCGTCCAGCTCGGCAAGGTCTGGGACTGCGCGGTGCAGGCGGTGGACGCCGCGGGGCGGCCGCGCTGGGACCTGGTGATCGTCGACGCGCCCGCGACGGGGCACGGCCTGACCATGCTGGAGGCGCCGCGGTCGATGATGGAGCTGACCCGGGCCGGCCCGATGTACCGGGGCAACGAGAAGGTCGAGACCCTGCTGGCCGACCCGCGCAAGACCCGCCTGGTGCTGGTCTGCCTGCCCGAGGAGATGCCGGTGGCCGAGACCCTGGACCTGCATCGCCGCCTGGGGCCGCGCGGCCAGCAGCTCTCGCTGTGCGTGCTCAACGAGGTGCACCCGCAGCCGCCGGCGACGGCGACGGAGTGGGCCCAGGCGCGGCCGGTCCTGGCCGCCGCCGACGGCCCGGGCCTGGCCGAGGCCGTGGACCTGGTCGACGGCTGGCACGAGCGGGTGGCGCGGCAGGACCTGGCGCGCGACCGGCTCCGGCGCGGCATCGGCCTGCCGGTGGTCGACCTGCCCTTCCTGTTCCACCGCAACCTGGGGCCCGCCGACCTGGCGCGCCTGGCCGACGCGCTGCAGCCCACCGTGAGCGCGCCGTGAGCAAGCACACCCGGGTCGTGATCTGCAGCGGCTCCGGCGGCGTGGGCAAGACCACGGTGTCGGCCGCCCTGGCCCTGCGCTGGGCGATGGAGGGTCGCCGCGTCGCGGTGCTGACCATCGACCCGGCGCGGCGCCTGGCCGACAGCCTGTCGATCGGGGACATCGGCAACACCGCGGTCCGGGTGCCCCTGGAGCGCCTGGGGGGCCACGGCGCGGGCCACCTGGACGCGATGATGCTGGACGCCAAGGCCACCTTCGACGACCTGGTGCGGCGCTTCGCGCCCTCGGACGCGGCGGCCAGCCGGATCCTGGAGAACCGCTACTACCAGTTCACCAGCACGCGCCTGGGCGGATCGCACGAGTACATGGCGATGGAGCGCCTGTACGAGCTGTGGCACCACGGCGGCTACGACGTGGTCGTGCTCGACACGCCGCCCACCCGCCACGCGCTGGACTTCCTGCGCGCGCCGGACCGGATGGCCACCCTGATGGACGAGGGGGTGCTGCGCTGGCTGGTGATGCCGGCGACGCGGTCGGGCTGGCGGGCCCTGGAGCTGGGCAGCGAGGCGGTGGCCAAGGTGCTGGGCAAGGTGCTGGGCAAGGGCACCATCGCCGAGATCGCCGAGTTCTTCGAGGTGTTCCGGGAGCTGTGGGACGGCTTCCGCAGCCGCAGCGTCGAGGTCCAGGCCCTGCTGCGCCAGCCCCACACGAGCTTCCTGCTGGTCAGCTCCCCCTCCCCCGCGGCGCGCGCCGACGCCCTGTACTTCCTGGAGCGCCTGGGCGAGCAGCGCCTGCCCTTCGGCGGCTTCGTCGTGAACCGGACCGTCCCGGCGCCGCCCCCGCCCCCCGAGCGGGCCCACCTGCCGGCGACCGGCCCGCTGCCGCCCGACCGCTGGGCGGCGGTGCTCGCGTCGGTGGAGCAGGCCCCTCGCCTGCGCGCCCGCCTGGCGCGGGACCACGACCAGGCCATCGACGCCCTGCGCGCCGCCGGCCCGCCCGGCGCCCCCTGCTGGCGGATCCCCGAGCAGCGGGCGGACCTCCACGATCTCGCGGGCCTGGCGGCCATCACCCGCCACCTGCCCGCGCTGTCCGAGATCCACGAGCTCTGACCGGCCCCGAGCCGGCGCGGGACCCGCCGGCCCCCTCGGTCCCCGGCCTCAGGTGCCGGTGTCGCCGGTGGGGGACGCCGCGCCGCTGGCGATCTCGTAGGTGATCGCGATGCTGGAGTCGCGCTGCGGGATGGCGTCGCCGTGGAAGTACACGATCCAGTACTCGGCGTCGTAGGTCCAGCCGTTGGCCTCGCCCGGCTCGACCAGGACGTCGTCGACGAGCACCTCGATCGTCTCCTCCACCGCCTCGTGGCTGAGCTGGAAGGAGGTCTGCACCCCGGAGACCTCCAGGGACAGGTCGCTCATGATGCGGCTGAAGTCGGCCTCGCAGATGCTGGCCTTGATGCCGCCGAAGGCCTGGGCCATCGACAGGTAGCGCGTGCCGGGCACGCTGCCCTCGCAGCCCTGGTCGATGGTCGGCCCGACGATGGCGCTGACGATGATGCGCTCGGCCTGGGTCTGCAGGCCCTTGTAGCCGTCGATCAGGTCCTTGATGTCGATGAGCAGGTCGGAGTGGTCGTAGCAGGCGCCGGCGTCGGTGTAGCCGGCGAGCGCGCCCCGATCGGTGCAGTCGTTCTCGTCGCTGACGTAGATGATCGACAGCGTGGCGCCCGCGCGACGGAAGCCGGCGTTGAAGCCGCTGACCAGCGGCTCGGAGAGCGCCTGCAGGGCGGCGTCGATGCCCTCCTCCTGGTCGCTGCCCTTGGTCCCGACGGTCACGCGCTGCTGGAAGAGGCCGACGTAGTCGTCTTCGGAGGTCAGGTAGAGCGGATCGCCCTGCAGCTTGCCCTTCTGGTCGCTGCTCTCCAGGTCGGTCGTGACGACGCCGATGTGGAAGTCGGCGTTGCTGGTCTCGATGTTGGTGATGAAGTCCTGGAACTTGGCCGCGACCTCGGCCTGCTCGTCCTCCATCGACCGGCTGTTGTCGACCACCCACAGGATGTCGACCTCGTTGGTCGGCTCCTGGACGAAGAAGTCGGTGGTGGTGACCCGGGCGATGTTCTGCTCGGGCTTGCAGGCACCTGCGAGGAGCGCCGCCGGCACCAGCAGGATGGACTTGCGCATGGAGACTCCGGGAGAGGTTGGGCAGACCGTACACGCCGTGGTGGCCAGCCTCAACCGCTCGCGACGAAGGCGCCCTGCTGCTGACCCTTGTTGACTCGCGCCGACGCCGTGGCGTCAGGGCAGGAAGTGGGCCTCGGAGATGCAGAGATCGTTGAACTCCTTGCCCTTCCGGATCGCGTCGAAGGTGATCCGCACCGTGCTGGTCGTCTTGGGCGAGAAGCTGATGGTCTGGTCCATCATGCTGGGCTTGATGGTGATCTGCTGCTTGCTGCCGTCGGAGAAGGTCAGCGTGGCGGAGGTCGCGCTGTTGGCGTTCATGAAGGACGAGAAGCCGTAGGCGTTGCCGTTGTTCATCACCAGGCTGGAGACCTTCTTGCTGCCGCCCAGGTCGAACTCCACCCACTCCCCGACCCCGTCCCCGGCCTTGTTGCCCTCGCACCACATGCTGTCGAGCACGCCGTCGACCAGGTTGTCCGGCTCGTAGTCGCCGTCGTTGTCGGCCGGGTAGGTGCTGGAGGCGGTGAAGCCGGCGGGCAGCACGAAGGACTCGGCCTCGTCGTTGAAGACCTGCAGCTCGCTGAGCGCGGTGTCGTTGAAGGTGGTGCCCTTGTAGATGCCCTTGATGCGGATCTTCACCGAGGAGGTGGTCACGGCCTTGGGGAAGCGGATGTCCTGGGGCTTCATCTCGTCGGAGAGCGTGAAGTCGTGCTGGCTGCCGTCGCTGAGCAGGACCTCGATCTCCTTGGCGCGGTTGTTGCGCTGCCACATGTCGTAGGTGAGCCAGTAGCCGTTCCAGACCCGGAAGCCGGTCACGGTCTGGCTGCCGTCGAGCTGCACCTCGACCCAGGCGCCCAGGCCGGAGCCGCTGTCGCCTTCGAACCACGCGGTCGACTGCTTGCGGTCCTTGATGGAGGCCGCCTCGTAGCTGACGCCGGAGTCATCGGAGTGGGCCGAGCTGGCGCTCACGTCCTTGACGGGCAGGGTCCGGGCGAGCGCGGCGGGGGCGAGCAAGGTGAGGCCGGCGAGGATCAGGGCGGTGGACATCGCGTCCCTCGGAGTGGGTGTGAGGGCCTTGTAGCAGCAGCGGTGCAAGCTGTTGGCAAAGCACCCCGACGGACCCGCGGCTTCCCGCCGCCGTGTGGTGCCTGTCGGGGCTCAGAAGGTGCCGGTCATCGCGAGGCGGGCGCCCTCGAAGCCGGGCAGGGAGCGGCACTGCCCGCCCGAGCAGCGGATGCCCGCCTTGTAGGCGCCGTAGAAGGCGCGCAGCGTCAGGTTGGTCGCCGGCTCCCAGCTGACCTCGGCGGCGCCGTACAGCTTTTCGGCCAGGTTGCCCTCGCTCTGGACCAGGGGGTTGTCGCTCCAGTCCTGGTACAGGATGAAGACCAGCTTCTCGCCGCGGTGCCAGGCCAGCGCGTTCTCCATCTCCATGAAGTCGGCCTGCTGCTGGACGTTGTCGCCCCAGGCGAAGTGCTTGACGGCCACGGCCAGCTCGAGGTGGTCCTTGCCCGTGATCGGGATCGACAGGTCGCCGTCGCCGTGGACCAGCCGATCCTGGCCCTCGGCCGCGTCGTCGCGGACGTCCAGGCGCAGGCCGGTGTTGAGCTGCGCGGTGACGCCGGTGCCGGTCCACTGCAGGCCGGCCAGCGGGTGCACCACGGTCTCGGGGCTGCGGTTGAAGTGCAGCACGTCGACGTCGGAGTCGCGCAGGGCGGCCACCGAGACGTAGGGCACGACCAGGCCCTGGGCCGCCGAGTAGTCGACCCGGACCCGCCCGCCCCAGATGTCGTTGGAGTTGACGGCCGCCGCGGAGTCTTCCGTGATGACGCGCTCGTACTCCATGGTCGGGACGGTCGCGACCTCCCAGCCCTCGGCGGTCACGAAGCTGTTGATGCGCTCGGAGTCGGAGCTGTGCTTGGCCTCGACCAGGACGACGGCCTGGCCGGGGTAGGCGCTGCCCGAGGCGTAGGCCACGTGGCCCACCACCGGCTGGAAGTCCTGGTCGGCGTCGGCGACCTGCCCGACCATCTCGGGGTTGAGGTAGGCGAAGACGTCGCCCTCGGCGTACCAGTCGATCCCCCCCACCCCCAGCAGCTCCAGGTTGGCGCCGCCGACGACGGCGTCCAGGGGCTCGGCGTAGCGGGCCCAGGGGTCGACGCCCTGGTCGGCGCCGCGGCCGAAGCGGTAGACGACGCCATGCAGCCCGGCGTTGGCGGGGCCGATGCCGTAGCGGTCCAGGCGCAGGCCCGTCACCATGTTCGACAGGTCGCGCTCGATGCCGATGTTGGGCTGGTCGTGGCTGACCTGCTGCTCGTTGGTGATGCCGCTGACCACCATGAGCTCGGTGTCCCCCAGGCGCAGCGTGCCCTTGGCGCCCCGGATCGACGTGTCGATGTCGATGTCGGAGTTCTTCTTGATGTTGAGCGCGATGCCGCGCCCGAAGCTGGCGTAGCCGTCCCCCAGGGTCAGCTCGGCCTCTCGCCCCCGGAAGGTCAGGTAGCCCTTCTCCAGCTCGACGAAGGCGTCCTGCCAGGGCGAGGCCACGCCGTCCCCGAGCAGGTCCCAGGAGTGGTAGAGCGTGCCGTCCAGGATGTAGCGGTTGCTGAAGAGGGCGACCTCGTCGAGCTGCACGCCCGCCGTCAGCGCGTCCCCCGAGTCCCAGCGCTGCGACAGCAGCAGGTTGAGCCGGTTGACCTGCTCGACGTAGTCGTGGATCCGGCGGTCCTCGAAGCCCGGCAGCCGGCGGTCGGTCTGGTGGTAGCGCAGCTCGAAGTCGTCGGTGACCTGGACGGTCGCGCCGGCAAGCGGGCCCGTGCCGACCAGCTCGAAGGCGTGGGCCGGCCCGCCGGACAGCCCCAGCAGGAGCAGGGCGGGGCTCACGGGGCGCCGGCGAGCAGCGCCTCGACCTCGGCGCGCATGGCGGTCTCGTCCCCGGGGTTGTAGCCCTGGTGCACCTTCGCCACGCGCCCCTGCCGGTCGATGAGCACCGTGTAGGGCAGGGTCTTGGCCGGGTTGTACTGGGAGACGACCGCCGTGTCCTTGTCGAGCACGACGGGGAAGGTCAGCCGCTTGGCCTTGACCAGGGGCTTGACCTTGCTGGCGTCGCGCGCGTCGTCGGTGGAGACCGACAGGACCACGAAGCCCTGGTCCTTCAGCGCGTCGTACATGGCCTGGAGGTGGGGCATCTCCAGCATGCAGGGCCCGCACCAGGTGGCCCAGAAGTTCATCAGGACGACCTTGCCCTTGTAGTCGGAGAGCGACACCGGGTTGTTGTCGATGTCCCGCAGCGAGAAGTCCGGCGCCAGGTTGCCCGTCGCCTGCTGGGCGATGGCGCTGCCCGGCGTGGCGACGCCGAGGGTCAGGGTGAGGGCCAGGGCCAGGGCGCGGAGGGCGGGGAAGGGCGTGCTGGGCATCGGAGCTCCGAGGGTGCGCAAGGATAGCCTCTCGCCATGCGGCCGCCACCCGGAGGCCCGCATGCGGCGCGGCAGGTGGCCGGATAGGTCCGGCCCGCCGTGGTCATCGGCCACGTCGTCCTCCCATCGACCCCTGGTCCGGGGGCCGGCTTCCGCGACCAAGCGCGGCGCGCCCGGCCCCCCTTCGACGCCGCGGAGCCCTCGATGTCCAACCCTCGCCCGGGACTCGACGACCTGTCGCGCAAGCGCATCCTGGTGGTCGACGACGAGCAGTCGATCCGCAAGGTGCTGCAGGCGCTGTTGGTGCGCGAGGGGCACGCCGTCGACCTGGCGGCGAACGGCGCCGAGGCGATCGGCCGCCTGGGGGAGGAGAGCTACGAGCTGGTGATCACCGACCTGCGCATGCCCGGCGTCGATGGCATGGAGCTGCTCGGCTACTGCGCCCAGCAGCTCCCCGGCCTGCCGGTCATCGTCATCACCGCGCACGGCACCGTGGACACCGCGGTGGAGGCGCTCAAGCTCGGGGCCTACGACTACATCACCAAACCCTTCGAGCAGGACGAGCTGCGGATGGTGATCGACAAGGCCCTGCGGCGGGAGGAGGCCAGCCGCGGGGTCCTGCACGAGGACGCCGCCGGGCGCTTCGCCATCATCGGGCGCACGCCGTCGATGAAGCAGGTCTACTCGCTCATCGAGAAGGTGGCCGACTCGCCGACGACCGTGCTGATCGGGGGCGAGAGCGGCACCGGCAAGGAGCTGGTGGCGCGCGCGCTGCACGACCACTCCTCCCGGGCCAAGGCGCCCTTCATCCAGGTCAACTGCGGCGCCATCCCCGAGGCCCTCTTCGAGAGCGAGCTGTTCGGCTACGAGAAGGGCGCCTTCACCGGCGCGGTGGCCAGCAAGCCCGGGCGCTTCGAGCTGGCCCACGGCGGCACGCTCTTCCTCGACGAGGTGGGCGAGCTGCCGCTGGACCTGCAGGTCAAGCTGCTGCGCGTGCTGCAGTCGGGCACCTACGAGCGCGTCGGGGGCGTGCGCTCCCTGTCCAGCGACGTGCGGGTGGTCGCGGCCACCAACCGCGACCTGGTGCGGGAGGTCAAGCGGGGCGCCTTCCGCGAGGACCTGTACTACCGGCTCAACGTCATCCCGATCCGGCTGCCGCCGCTGCGGGAGCGGGTCGAGGACATCCCGCTGCTGGTCGAGCACTTCCTGGCCAAGTTCAACACGCGGCTGGGCAAGGCGGTGCGGGGCGTCACCCCCGAGGCGATGGCCGCCCTGATGGCCTACCGCTGGCCCGGCAACATCCGCGAGCTGGAGAACCTGATGGAGCGGTCGGTGCTGCTGGCCGACGCGCCCACCCTGGCCGCGCGCGACCTGCCGGGCCTGGGCAGCCCCGCGCTGGAGGACGACCCGGGCGAGGACGTCGAGGAGCTGGGCCTGAAGGACTACGTGCGGGTCTACACCGCGCGCCTGGAGCGGGCGCGGATCCAGCGGGCGCTGGAGCAGGAGGACGGAAACGTCACCCGCGCCAGCCGGCGGCTGGGCATCAGCCGCAAGAGCCTGCAGACCAAGATGAAGGAGTACGGCCTGCGCGACGCCTGAGGTGGCCCTCCCGCGCCGCGTCGCCTTGACCGGCCCCGCCCTCGCCCGTACGCTGCGACCTCCCCTCGCCCTCCCCTGGCACCATGCTCCCGCTGCCCCTGCTCGCCCTGGTGACCACCGCCCACGCCGCGGACGTCACGGCCATGCCCGCCCCCTTCCGTGGCCTGGCCACCCTGGAGTACCGGGTCGAGGGGGACGCCGCGCGCCTGGTCGAGGGGGACACCCAGGTCGGCGCCCGCCAGGAGCGGCTGCACACCCTGGCGCTGCAGGGCGCCTTCTCCGTGTGGCGGGGGATCAGCCTGGCGGTGGACCTGCCGGTCGCCCTGGACCAGCGCCTGGTGTGGTCGCAGGCCCGGGAGATGGCCTTCGACCCGACCCTGGGCGCGGGCAGCATGGTCGGGGCGGCCGCCCTGGAGCCGCCCCCCGTCGAGCAGGGCGGCGGCCTGCTGGGGCCGACCTTCGCCCTGCAGCTGACCCCCTTCAACGCCGAGCACCCGGGCAAGCGCCGCGCCGACCGCACGACCTGGCTGGTGGAGGCGGGCTACCGCCTGCAGGACAAGTCGAGCTGGTGGCAGGAGAAGCAGGACGGCAGCCGCGGGGCCGGCCCCGGCGCCGACGCGGTCCACCTGCGCACGGCCTTCAGCACGCTGGCGGACACCTCGCGGCCCTACCTGGAGGTCGCCTTCGACAAGGCGCTCACCGTCCCGACCAACCTGCGCGCCGAGGACGGCAGCGTCGTCTCGCAGGGGGCGCAGGTCCGCCCGGCCAGCACCCTGGACCTGCGGGTCGGGGCCGAGGTGCCGGTCCTGGCGCGGCAGGACACCGAGGTCGCGCTCGACCTGCGCACCCGCTTCGGCTACCGCACCTGGCAGGACATCCCCAGCGGGCTGTACCTGGCCGACGTGCTGGCCGCCTCGCGCGAGGTGCTGGTCACCCAGGGCGAGGCGGTGCACGCGTTGGCGGGCCTGGGCGTGCAGGTCCGGCGCGCCGGCCTGGTCGACGTGCTGGTCGGCGGCGACCTGGGCGCCCAGACGCCCTACCGGGTCGAGCACCCCTACGCCGTGCGCACCGACCTGCCGACGCTGACCTGGGACGCGGGCCTGGCGGTGCGGGTCTGGATCGACGATCCCCTGCTGGGCACGGACTGAGCCGGCGGCTCAGCCCTCGCCGGGGTTCGCCAGCTCCCGCTCCAGCGCCAGCAGCCGCTGGTAGGCGTCGCGACGGGGGATGCCCCAGCGCGCGGCCAGCGCGTCGGCGATGCCCTTCAGCGAGCCGTCCTCCCGCTCGACCGGGGCCGGGGCGGCCACCGGCGCGCCGGGGCCGACGACGACGACGGCCTCGCCGGGCCAGTCGTCCGTGGGCAGGGTGGGCAGGGGCCCGCGGATCACCTGCTCGTGCAGCTTGGTCAGCTCGCGGCAGATCGCCGCCTCGCGGTCGGGCAGCAGGCGGGCCAGGTCGGCGACCAGCGCGCCCAGGCGACGCCCGGACTCGAGCAGCACCAGGGTGCCCGGCAGGCGGCTGGCCTCCTCGACGAACTGCTGGCGGGCGGAGGGCTTGCGAGGGGGGAAGCCCAGGAAGTGGAAGGGCGTCCCGGGCAGGCCGCAGACGGAGAGCGCCGCGGCCACCGAGGAGGGGCCGGGCACCGCGACCACCTGCAGGCCGGCCCGCAGCGCGGCCTGCACCAGGTGGCCGCCGGGATCGGAGATCGCCGGGGTGCCGGCGTCGCTGACCAGCACGACCGTCCGCCCCTCGCGCAGCCGGCCCACGACCGCGGTCGCCAGCCCCTCCTCGACGTGCGCGTCGCAGCGCCACAGGGTCGGGGTCGGCAGGCCGACCGCGGCCAGCAGGCGCCGGGTCTGGCGCGTGTCCTCGCAGAGGACCAGCTCGGCGTCCGCCAGCGCCTGCCGCGCGCGCGGGGAGAGATCCCCCAGGTTGCCGATGGGGGTGGCGAGCACGACGAGCGGGGTGGGCTCAGGCATCGAAGGCGTCGTCCAGCCACTCGACGAGCAGGCCCGCGGGGTCGAGGCCTTGCAGCTCGGCCGAGGGCAGGTGCACCAGGGCCACCGTGAAGCAGACCTCGTCCACCAGGTCCTCCCACTGGGCCAGGAAGGCCTGGGCCGCGCCGCGCAGCCGCCGGCGCTTGCCGGCGTCGATGGCCTCCAGCCCGACCGGGTCGTCGGGCGCGCGCGCCTTGACCTCGACCATGCGCAGCCGGCCGTGCCGTGCGACGACGAGGTCGAGCTCTCCGCCGCCGCCACGCCAGTTGCGGGCGAGGATCTCCCAGCCGCCGGCGACGAGCCGCTCGGCGACCAGCCGCTCGGCGAGCGCACCCTGGGCAAGCGCCCGTCGGCGCACCTCGACCGGATCGTCCGGGTCGGGCACGCCAGGTCGTCGCGGGCCCGGGATCAGCGCAGCAGGGAGCCGCGGATCTCCTTGAGGCGCGCGCTCTTGCCGCGCCGATCCCGCAGGAAGTACAGCTTGGAGCGACGCACGGCGTGCCGGCTCTTGACCTCGACCTTGTCGACGTTGGGGCTGTAGAGCGGGAAGACGCGCTCCACGCCGACGTTGTACGAGACCTTGCGCACCGTGAAGGTGCTGCTGGCGCCGGCCTTGTGGATCGCGATCACCGCGCCCTCGAACACCTGGATGCGGCTCTTGGTGCCCTCCACGATGCGCACGTGCACGCGCACGGTGTCGCCGACCTTCATGTCCAGGTCGCGCTGCGGCAGGTCCAGGGTCTTCTCGATGCTGGCGATGTCCATGGGATTCCTCGAAGGCAGGGCCACGCCGTGACGCGCGGCGAACCGGCGCCACCTACCCGGGCCCGGCACCTCGCGCAAGGCGGACCGCGCCGTCAGTCCGGGTCCTCCGGCGGCCGGGCCAGCAGGTCGGGGCGCCAGCGGCGCGTCAGCGCCAACGCCTGCTCGTGTCGCCAGGCCTCCACCCGCCCGTGGTGACCCGACAGCAGCACGTCGGGGACCTCCCAGCCGCGGTACTCCCGGGGCCGGGTGTACTGCGGTGCCTCCAGCAGGACGCGCCCGTCCTCCCGCGGCGTGAAGCTCTCGACGCCCAGGCTGTCGGGGTTGCCCAGCACCCCGGGCACCTGGCGGGCGACGGCGTCCAGGACGACCAGGGCCGCCAGCTCGCCGCCCGTGAGGACGTAGTCGCCGATGCTCAGCGCCTCGTCGACCAGGTGCTCCCGCACCCGGGCGTCCACGCCTTCGTAGTGGCCACAGACCAGCACGAGCTGCGACAGCCTGGCCAGGCGCAGCGCGTCGCGCTGGGTGAAGGTCGGCGCCACCGGGTCGAGCAGGACCACCCGGGCCCCCTCCTGGCGCACGGCGGCGATCCCGCGGTCGACCACGTCGACCTTCATGACCATGCCGCTGCCCCCGCCGTAGGGCGCGTCGTCGGCCTGCTTGTGCCGCCCCTCGGCCCAGGTCCGCAGGTCGTGCACGCGCACGTCGAGCAGGCCGGCGGCGCGCGCCCGGCCGATGATCGAGCCGCTGACCGGGCCCAGGCATAGCTCGGGGTGCAGGGTCAGCAGGTCGAAGCGCATCGGACCCTACACCGGCGGCTGGTCGTCGACGGCGTCCTCGGTGACCACCACCTCGCCGCCGGCGCCGACGCGGACCTGGACCAGGTTGCGCAGCAGGACGGGCAGCACGCGCTCGCCAGCCGGGCCGCGCAGCAGCCACACGTCCACCTCGCCCGTGTCGTGGATCTCGGCGATCCGCCCCAGCGCGCGGCCGCCCTCGGTGCGCACCGGCAGGCCCAGCAGGTCGCGGTGGTACCAGCTCCCGGCCTCGGTCGGCGGCAACGCCGCGGGCGGTACGACCAGCTCCCACCCCTCCCACGCGCGGGCCTGGTCGCGATCGTGCACCCCCTCGATCTCGGCCAGGATGCGCTGCCCCGCGCCGCTGCGCAGGGTGATCGCCAGGTCGCGCCGCTGCCCCTCGGGACCGACGAGCATCACGCGCTCCAGGCGGTCGACCAGGTCGGAGGCCGGGTTGTAGAGGAAGACCTTGACCTCGCCGCGCACGCCATGCACGCCCGAGACGGTGCCCAGGCGGACGTCGTCGGCGAGGAAGCGCGGGTCAGGGCGCCGGGCCACGGCGCGCCGCTACTCCTCGTCGGAGGCGGAGGACGGACCGCGCAGGTCCAGCACGGCCTTCTGGCGCCCCGAGGAGGCCGAGAGCACCGCCTGCACCGACCCGAGCAGGGCGCGGTCGTGCGCCAGCAGCCGCTGCCGGTCGTCCTCGGCCACGTCGACCTCGAAGAGCTGGGAGGCGCTGCCCTCGACCACGCTCACCGAGACCTGGTCGGGGTGGGCCACCACCGACTTCAGCGCGAACTCGACGAGCTCCCGCACGGGCTCAGCCCTCGGCCGAGGCGGACTCGCGCGCCTTCTTGATCAGCGCGGCGACCGTGTCGGAGGGCTGGGCGCCGACGCCGAGCCAGTAGTCCACGCGGGCCATGTCGACCTTGAGCACGACGGGGTCGGGCACCGGGTCGTAGTGGCCGAGCATCTCGAGGTGACGGCCGTCGCGGGGCGAGCGGGAGTCGGCGGCGACGATGCGGTAGTAGGGGCGCTTCTTGCGGCCGAAGCGGGTCAGGCGGAGGCGGACCATCTTGATTGCTCCAGGCCATCGAACAGGCGACGGCGCACAGGCAGGAGGGGTGAACCGGCTGTGTCTATTGGATGTGGCGCGGCCCGTCAACCCGGAGGAGGCCGGCCGCGCGGGCCGACGCCGGCCCGTCACAGGGCCGGGTCGAGGACCAGCTCCCCCGCGGACCGCCGCATGCCCGCCGCCTCCAGGGCCGCGGAGGCGGCCGCCTGCAGCGCCGGCTCGCCGTCCACGCGCTCCACGCGCAGCCCCCGCAGCCCGCAGGCGCCCAGGTGCGCCGAGAGGACCGAGACGGCCCGTCGGGCGAGGTCGGGCTCGCTGGCCGGCGCGAAGCTGACCAGCGCGCGCCCCCCCGCCTCTACAAAGAGCACCGGCGCGCCGTCGGCCAGGACCACGGTCGCCCCGGAGGCGCGGCGAGGCACGGCACTGCCGCCCGGCGCGGGCCAGGGCAGGACGGCCCCCCAGGGCACGGCCGGGTCGACCGCGGCGAGCGCGACGACCCCCGCGCCCTCCCGCCCGGCCCCGGCGAGCTCCGGCGCCGCCTGGCGCAGCGACCGCAGCCGCTCCACCGCCCCCGGCAGCCCCACCTGCTGGCCGTCCAGGCCCTCGACCTGGGGGCCCCGCCGGACCCGCCCCCCCTCCTCCATGGCGCCGAGCACCGGCGCCACCGCCGACCACCCGCCGGGCAGGCCCTC
>JAKLKF010000005.1:0-64007 GCA_023150805.1 Myxococcota bacterium
TTTTCGATGTTCGCCGTGTTTCGACCGGCTTCGATGCGGGCGAGCAGGCTGCGGTCCCAGGTGAGCCGGCCTGCGAGCACAGCCTGGGACGCGCCCTGCTCCTGGCGCAGCGCGGCGACGATGCGCCCGAAGATGCTGGCGAGATCGACGGCGTGGGGGATGGTCATGGGGTGGGCCTCGCATCTTGGGTGAAATCTACCCAGGTGGGCTTGCGTGAAGCAAGAGCGTTCGGGTAGATTCTACCCGAGCGGTCGCCGTGCGACAGGGCGTTCCCCCGCTCGCGGAGGCCCGGCTTCAGGAAGACGGTCGCGAAAGCGCTGCGATTACGTCAACCTCGCCGGGTCCCCCTGGGAGGCCCGCTATGAACCTCGTCCCCGCCACCGCCCTGCGCCGCGATGACGCCGATCCCGTCGGCACCTTCGCGGTCCAGCACGCCCCGCGCCGCGACCGCGCGGTGCTCCTCGTCGGCTCCACCGTCTACGTCTGGCCCATGCCCGCGCGCCCCGACGCGCTGCGCGTGCGCCGCGTCCACCTCGACGCCCCGGTGCGCCGCGCGCCGGACGGCCCCGTGTTCGGCGGCGACGACGAGCCCGACGCCCCCGCGACCCGCCGCGTCCAGGCCGACCGGCTGCGCCGCCTCCAGGCCCGCGCCGCGCTGTACGCCACGCCCACGACCCTGTGCAGCACCCAGGACATCGCAGACGTGTTCGCGCTCCGCGAGTCCGACGTGCGCGCCTCCCGCCCTGCGAGCGCCCGCCGCATCGGCCGCGCGTGGATGGCCCCGTTCGGCGACTGGCTCGTGGCGCTCGGCGTGGACCTCGAAGGGCTCGCCGCACAGGCCGAGGCGCCGCGCGTCGTCCGCGCCCGCGCGCCTGCCTCGCCCACGCTGCGCCCCCTCGGCGGTCCGTCCGCCGGTCGGAGGTGACCGATGGCCAAGGCCACCCGCCCGAAGCCCATCGAGATCGGTCCCGTCCGCGCCTCGCCGATGAACCGCAGCCGCGAGCAGGACGGCGTGATGCGCTGGTACTGGCGCGCCCGCCGCAAGGGCGTCCGCGACCTCGTGTGGGCAGGTTGGGCCACCCGCGACGAGGCCCAGCACCTCCTCGCCGACCGCGTGACGCGCGGCCTGCCGCCCCCGGCGAGCAAGGTCGCGACCGGCCCGGTGAACACCGTCGGCGAGCTCATCGACCGCTGGCACGCCCGCCAGCAGGAGCGCGCCGACCTCTCCGACCGCACGCTGGCCCACTACGACAAGGCCGCGCGCCACCTCGTCGCCTGGGTGCGCGAGGTCGGCGTCCACCGCCTCGACCGCGACACGGTGGAGCGGTACCGCGACCACCGGCTGCGCGAGGGCGCGTCCCCACGGCTGATCGTGCAGGAGCTGCGCGTCTGGTCGATGGCGTGGCGCTGGGCGCAGGAGGCCGCGATGGTCCCCGCCCGCGCCTTCCCCACTGTCCCGGTGAAGGTCGAGGGCTACGTCGCCAACCACCACACGCCGGACCCGGCCGACGTCCGCAAGGTGCTCGACGCCTGCACCGGCGAGACGCGCCTCGCGATCGAGCTGCTGGCGATCACCGGCGCGCGGGTGTCGGAGGTCGCCGACTTGCGCCGCTGCGACATCGAGGTCGACGGCCGGCGTGTCCACCTGCGGCTCACCGGCAAGACCGGCACCCGGCGCTTCCCGCTGCCCGAGCCCATCGCGGAGACGATGCGGCTGCGGGCGGGGAGCGAGGAGACGTCGGCGTTCCCGAGCTTCGGCAACCCGCGCGACCAGGCGCTCCGTGGGCGCCTCGCGCGGGCCTGCAAGCGGGCCGGAGTGCGGGCGTTCACGCCGCACGGGCTGCGGCGCATGGTCGTCGACCGGATGCTGCGCGCGGGCGTGGACCCGGCGACGGCGGCGAGCCTGACGGGGCACTCCGTGGTCGTGATGCTGCGGTTCTACCGGCAGGTGACGGAGGCGGACCGGGAGGCGGCGGTGGCGAAGGCGGCGCTGGCGGCGTTCCCAGCCACGGTATCCGCGACGACCGCAGCGGAGAGCGGAGCGTGAGGGCCAGCCTCTTCGCTTCCGCGCGGGAGAAATCACAGACACTGTCTGGGAAATCTCGATGCCGCGTCGGAGGGAACCTGTATGCGCGGCTGATGAGTTGGTCCGGGTGTCCTCGTCGCTCGGCTCCGCGAGGCGACGTCGTGAGCGCGAACCGGGAAGGACCTCACGCAAAGACGCAAAGACGCAAAGCCTGAGGCGTCAGCGGTTGAGGCCGTTCACGACGCGGGTGATGCCGTCCTTGATGAGCGGTGCACCGAAGTTGATGAGCAGGCCGAGCTTGCGGTGGGAGAGCCGCAGGTAGGTCAGAAGCTGCTTCTTGTGGACCGGACGGACGGCCTCGATCGACTTCAGCTCGACGATGACAAGGTCCTCGACGAGCAGGTCGGCACGGAACGCCTCGTCAAAGCGCATCCCCTCGTACTCGATGGCGATCGGGACCTGTCGCGCGACCCGGAGCCCACGGACGCTCAGCTCGTGCGCGAGCACCGTCTCGTACACGGACTCCAGCAGCCCAGGCCCCAGCGCCGTGTGGACCCTGAACGCCGCATCCACGACGATCTTGGCGACCTCGTTCTCGGTCAGCCTGCCCTCCTTTGCGTCTTTGCGTCTTTGCGTGAGACCCCGCCCCGCCACCATCGTACCGCGCCGCCCGCCGCGAGCAGCCCACCGGGAACTGTTCCCACTCCGGGCGGGAACAGGCCCCCTCGGGCCGGGAACAGCCCCCTCCGACGCGCCGAGAACACCGTCCCCACCGCCCTCGCGCGCCACGCCGAGGCTACTCCATGTACCCCAGCGCCTTGAGCGCCTCGATCTCCTCGGCGCTGAGGTTCTCGGGCATGCCCTTGGGGGCGTCGATGGGGGCGTCCAGGGCCGGCAGGGCCAGCTTGGCCTGCCAGTCGGCCAGCTCGGCCTGCAGGGCGGCGACCTTGTCGGGGGCCTGGGCGGCGATGTCGGTGCTCTCGCCCGGGTCCTTGCGCAGGTCGAACAGGACGGTGCCGTCGGTGATGTGCTGCACCAGCTTGTGGTCGCCCGAGCGGTAGGTGCGGAAGCGGCCGCGGGGGTTGACCAGGGGGCCCTTGCCGTTGGCCTCACCCGGGTTGAAGCGCGCGGAGAGCATGTGCTCCTCGAAGCGCTCGGCCAGCACGGGCTTGCCGACGTCCTGGCCGTCCAGGCCGGGCATCAGGCTGCCGACCTGGTTCACGCCGGGAGCCTCCACGCCGGCCAGGTCGAGCACGGTGGCGTAGGTGCCGACGGTCGAGACGGCGGTCGTGACCACGCTGCCGGCGGGGATGCGGGCCGGGTAGCGCAGGGCCAGGGGGACGCGCAGGATCTGCTCGCTGACCGGCGTGACGTGGCCGAAGGAGCCCTGCTCGCCGACCGCCTCGCCGTGGTCGCCCACCACGATGACGACCGTGTTGTCCAGGCGGCCCGACTCGCGCCAGATGTCGATCACCTCGCCCACCAGGTGGTCGGTGTAGAGCACGCCCGCGTCGTACAGGTCGATCAGCGGCTGGTGGACCTGCTGGTACTCGGCGTCGGTGAGCTGGCGGCCGAACTGCACGCCGAAGGCGATCTGGTTGATCTCGCGCAGCTCGGACATCGGCCGGTCCTGGTAGGCCGTCACGAACTCGTGGGGGAGCTGGTGGAAGGGGAAGTGGGCCTCGAGGAAGTTGACGAACACGAACTGCGGGGGGCCGTCGGCCGGCCGGTCGTCCATCCAGCGCTTGATGTTGCCCACCACCATCTGTCCACCCTTGTCCTCGGCGCCGCCCATGGGGGTCGTGTCGATCAGGCGGTAGATGAAGCTGAAGTTGCGGGCGCTGGTGCCGGTGGACCAGGCCTTGTCGTTGGCCATGAAGCCGCGGGTCAGGCCGAAGCTGTCGCTGATGTGCGGGTTGGCCGAGAAGCAGCGGGTCTGCCAGCCGGCGTCCGCCAGGGTCTCGGCCAGCGTCGGCAGCTTGTCGTCGAGGAAGCGCGTCTCGTCGTTGGCGTTGTTCCAGGACGGGAAGGTGCCGGTGAACAGCGCGGCGTGGGCCGGCAGGGACCAGGTGGCCGGGCTGTTGGCGTCGGCGAAGAGCACGCCTTCCTTCGCCAGCCGGTCGAAGTTGGGCGTGGTCTGGCGGCTGTAGCCGTAGGCCGACGAGGACTGGGCTCGCACCGTGTCCATCACGATGTAGAGCACGTCGGGCGCGCCCGCCGGCGCGGTCTTGGCCCCCTCGCGCACCGGCAGCGGCGCCTTGTTGGCCTCGATGACCTCGGGGATGGCCAGGGTGACGGCGGGGATCACGGTGGCCAGCGCCACGGCCGAGGCCGGCTTCCAGCGCCACAGGGCGCGGCCGATGGCGAAGACCAGCAAGCCCGCGAAGGTGGGCGCGATCCACATGGCCAGCTTGCTGGGGTCGACGGCGACGTAGCGCTCGAGCCCGATCCAGACGGCCGCGAGCAGCAGCGGGTGGGCCCACTCGCCGCGGGGCAGGCGGGTGGCCGGCGACAGCAGCAGGCCCACCACCACGCCCAGCAGGATCTCCATCGGGATCGTGCGGGCGGCGAAGGCGGTCAGCGGGGGCACCCCCAGGGCGACGATCAGGCCGATGCCCTGGGCGAGGTGGACGATGGTGATGGCCACGCCCCAGCCCAGGCCACCGAGGAGGCCGGCCTTGAGCATGGAGACGGGCGAGGAGCTGGCAGAGGACACGGGCGCACCTGGGAGGGGGTGTCGGCCAGCGGTCTACCCTGTCGAGGGGCAGGGCCGCGAGGGCTTGCACAGGATCCGCGCGAGGCAGCCCGGGGGACTGCGCGTCTGCGCCTGGGGGGGGCCGTCGGTCGCGCCGTCGGGGCAGTGGCCCTTCAGCTCCAGTGTCGCTGCCGCCAGGGACTGGCTCCAGCGCGGGCCCGCCTCCAGCGTCGGGACCGGCTGCTCGGGCAGGCAGGAGACCGTGCCGCAGTCGGTGCAGACGAAGTGCGGGTGCGTGTGCCGAGCGTGCTCGGGGCTGCCCGCCGCCTCGAAGCGCCCGACCCCACCGTCCCGGCTGGCCAGCCGCGCCAGGCCCGCCTCCACCAGCTTGTCCAGGTTCCGGGAGACCGTCACCCGGTCGAGCGGCACGGCCCGCGGGCGCTCGGTCGCTGTGGCGCTGCTCGAGGGGCGGTCTGCGGCCGGCAGGCCTCCCGCACGGCCAGGCGCGGCGCAGTGATCCGCAGGCCGTGGGCCTGGAGCAGGGCGCGCAGGGTGTCGGGGGAGGGGTGGTTGGCGGGCAGGGAGGGGTCCTGGGCGAGGAGATCTTGCACGCGGGCTGCAGATCCGCGACGACCGACTGCCTAACCTACCCCCGGTCGTAGTCCTCGATGGCCACGATGATGGCCGCGTCATCAGCAAAGGACCCGGCCTGGCAGCCTGTGGGGCATGGCGCCCGTTGTGGCGCCGGAGGGGCCGGCCAGAGCTCGCCGCGGGCATGCGACGGCCTGTTCCGCGCAAGACCCCGACGCAAGTGGGTTGGATGATGCGTCCAGTCGAGTTGCATCGGGAATAGATGCCCGAAACCCCGACGCAAGTGGGTTGGATGGCCTGGATCGGGTCGGAAATGGGGCTTGGACCCCGACGCAAGTGGGGTGCATGTTTCATCCAATCGAGTTGCATCGGGGTGGCCCCGACCCAAGGCCGGATTGCCGCGTCCGGAGTCCGGCCCGCTGGGCGAGGAGCCCGCCTCTCCCGCTCCGGCTGCGTGCCGCCCTGCGCCACGGCTTCGTCGAGGTCCTCGACCCACCCGGCCAGCACCGCGCTCGACTGGGCCAGCCTGGGGGTCTTGGTGCTCCTGGAGCTGGCGTCGGGCTGGCGCCAGGGGCCGCCGTGCAGTCCGGAAATTCTGGCGGGTAGGCGTCCGGAAATTCTGGCGGGTTCCCCCCGCCAGCCGCCTCCCGGGGGCTCCGGTAGCTGGTGGGTCCACGCAGGAGCCCCGCTGGTGATCGACGTCATGTCCCGCCTGAAGATCCACCACATACCCGAGGGGGGCACGCCCCAGGCCGCCATCGCCGAGAAGTGCCGGACGAACCTGCGCTCGGTGCAGCGCGTCCTCTCGGATCCCGAGCCGATGCTGCCGGAGGTTGCCGCCAACCAGAGGCAGGCTGCTCCTCGCCGAGGACGGCTGCCGAAGGCGGACCCGGCCGTCGTCGAGCAGGTGCGCGGGCTGCTGGCGGAGGCCAGCGGCCTGTCCGGGACCCTATGGTCCTCCGCCACGGAGCAGATAGACGGCGCCTCCGTCCTCGGCTCCGCGGTCGGAACCGTATGATCCGACGAGAAGGTCGTCGAATCCGTCACCATTGGTGTCCCCGGGGGCGGCACGGTACAGGCCAGCGCCATCACCTTCTCGTTCACCGATGAGGATTGCGTCCGCGTCGGCGACTGAAGTCACTCCCGAGTGTGGCGGATCGTAAAGCAGATAGACGCCACCGCGTTCCTCGTCTCCCATGTTGTGCCCGTATGATGCAAGCGCGAGGTCGAGTTGGGCATCACCATTGAGATCACCAGCGACCGCGCCGTCCAGCCACCCGTCTCCGACCAGTCCGGTGAATCGTGCATCGGAAATGGATAGGAGGTTGTCCCCCATGGGAAGCGGTGACAATACGAGGTAGGCAGTTCCCGTGTTGTCTTCTGTGGTGTCGTGGTAACTGCCGATAATGACATCCGGGCGCCCATCTCCGTCCAGATCCTCGCCTGCGCCCAACGTGCCGATGCCGGCGTGTGCGCTCTCCGACTCTCCGCGGAGAACCAAGTCGGCGTCTTCCAGCGACAGCATCGAGGAGACCGGTCCGTTGACCAAGTATACCGCGCCCGCTTCTGCCCCTCCGGAGGAGTCGCTCATCCAAGCTCCCACAAGCAGATCTGCGATTCCGTCGCCATCGGTGTCTCCGGCAGCAGCAAGCGAGCTTGCTGCGTAGTCATACTCCTCGACTCCATACAGCCATGCAAAGCAGTCATCCGAGGCCCCGTCAAGGCGCCAACCGGATGCCCAGACACACGCGCCGCCGCAGTAGGCGGGATCGCGATCGCCCAGTCGGGCGCTGATCACCACATCAGCGATCGTGTCCCCCGTCAGGTCTCCGACGGTGACCACACTTTCCCCCAGGTACTCGTACGTAGCCGACCCTGTGATCGAGGCTATTGCGTCGGTTTCGTCCAGTTCGCCCGTGATGGGTCCGGGGAATACCCAGGCGGTACCGCTTGTGTTGCCTGTTGTCTCTGTAGCTGCGCCGACAATCAGATCGGGCTCGCCATCTCCGTTCACATCCGCCCATGCGGAGTTGGTGGAGAGCTGTGTGTGGTTGCTGGGCGTGAGGATTGCGACGGCACTGGAGCTTTCCACGGAGCCGGCCACGGTTCCAGAATACCAACGCCAACCCGTCTGCGATCCGACTTGGATGTCTGGCAGTCCATCCCCGTCGATGTCAGGGGTGGCGACGACGACTGCTTCAAGCGCGCGCGCTTCGACCCCTACGATGATCGCATCCGCATCCCCCAGGTCCACCTCCCCGCTCCACACGCACGCCCCCGGTCCCCCGTCGCAGTCCTGGTCTACGCCGTCGTCGCAGATCTCCTCCACCCCAGGGTTCACCCCGTCGTCGTCGTCATCGCAGTCGTCCCCGTTCTCTGCTGCACCATCTGGCAGGTCACACGCGACAATCTCCACTGCCGCATCGCCGTACCCGTCGCCATCCACGTCGGCGTACCAGATCGACGCATCATCTGCATCCGCTTCGTCGACCTCGTCATCGCAGTCGTCGTCAATCTCGTTGCATTTCTCGGTCGCCCCAGGATTCACCGCGTCATCGTTGTCGTCGCAGTCACCGCCGTCGACCACGGCCCCATCTGGCAGTGGTGGGCAGGACACGGTCAGTGTCGCTGGATCTCCCCAGGTGTCCTCGTCGGCGTCCAGGTACCACGGGACGGCCTCCTCCGCCTCCGCTCCGTCCACGACATCGTCGCAGTCGTCGTCCGTCCCGTTGCAGACCTCCTCGGCGTCTGGGTGGATCGCCGCGTTTCCGTCTGCGCAGTCGCCGCCGATTTCGATGTAGCCGTCACCTGGAGGTTCGCACGCCTCGACCACGCCATCGTCGTCGCCGTAGCCGTCCTCGTCGATGTCCGGGTACCATCGGGGCATGGGCACCGTGTCCACATCGGTGTCGCCATCACAGTCGTCGTCGATTCCGTTGCAGATCTCGACCGCCCCCGGAAACACCGCGTCGTTCCCATCATCGCAGTCGGTGGTCCCGTACCCGTCGCCGTCCAGGTCCTGCCCGCCGTCCTGGACGCCCCACTGGTCGTCCCAGGCGGCGCGGTCCTGGGGACCGAGGAGGCATCCTGCCAGCATTCCGATGAGCAGCCCGTGCATCACCACTCCCACTGGACGACGGCGGCCAGGCCCAGGCCGGTGGCGGCGGCGACCAGGCCGTAGCCCGAGGCGCCGGTGACGCGGTTCATCTCGTAGAGGGCATCGGCCTTCGCAGCATCGGGCTCGTCCAGGTAGGCGCCGTGGCTCCAGGCGGTGTAGGCCAGCGCCCCTCCTGCCAGCAGGCCCGCGGCGCCGCCGGCGATGGCGAGGCCGCGGGAGCGGTGCCGGGGTGCCGCGACCTCGGCCTTGGGCAGGGGCGCGGGGCCCCGCAGCCGGGCCTCGGCGACGATGGCGGCGATGTCGGGCGCGGCCTCGGGCCGGTCGAGCTGGGCCAGGACGGTCTCGGCGCGGCCGGCCAGCTCGGGGGACTGGGTGCGGCCGTTGAGGTGGGTAGAGAGTACCTGCTCGGTGTAGGTCTGGACCTCGTGGGCGCGCACGGCGCCGTCGCCGTCGATGTCGGCCCAGCCGCGCAGGGCGCCGAGCACGAGGTAGCTGAAGGCGGGCTGCGACCCGCCCGGCAGGGCGCCGGCGACCTGGTCGCTGCGGGCGGCGAGCAGCAGGGTGCTCTCGGCGGCGACGCGGGCGGTGACGGGGACCAGGGGCTGCACGCCGGGCATCAGGGGGCCGGACTCGGTGCGGCCGCTGTAGCAGGCGTCGATGACGGCGATCACGGGCGCGCCGCGGCCCCCGGCCAGGGCGAGCAGGCTCTGCTGGGAGACGCCGCGCTCGGCGATGCTGTCGGGGGTCTGGCGGACATCCGCGCCCAGGAGCAGGCCGTCGCCGGTGGCGGGGTCGGGGGCGCCGTGGCCGATGAAGATGACCCAGACCCGGCCGCCCGGCCCGGCCGCCTGGGCCGCGCGCTCGGCCTCCTTCAGGATCTCGGTGCGGGTGGCGTCGCCATCGACCAGGGGCTGGACGTGGCCCAGGCCCAGGCCCTCGCGCAGCCACGTCTGCCAGGCGCTGGCGTTGGCGCGGGCGCCGGGGATGTCCTGGACGCGGTCGTAGTCCTCGATGGCCACGATGAGGGCGGCGTCCTCGGCGAAGGGGCCGGCCTTGGGAAGGTCGGCGTCCAGCGAGGGCCAGGCGGGACCGGCCAGGGCGAGGGAGGAGAGCAGGAGCAAGGGGAGCATGGGCGGCTCAGTATTCCAGACGCTCGGGGGGCTGGTCTGCAGTGAGTGGTTATCTTGCTCTGCCCGAGCATTGGGGACAGGGTGGAGACACGAACCGAGGTCTGGATTCGCTACCCGCCGCATCGGGGTGGGCTGGAGTGGACCGGCAGCGTCCGCGGCCCGTCGGCGCAGGCGCCCTGCCCCGGTGGCAGGACCAGGAAGTTGGCCCCGACCGAGGCCGCCCCGGCGGGGATCCAGTCGTCCTGCCAGGTCCCCGGCGCCTTGCACCAGCCCTGCCAGGCCCGGGTCGCACCGAAGGTCCCGTCGGCGGGCACGGCGACGGCGACCAGGCGCTCCTCGCCGGTGGTGGGGTCGTACAGGACATCTTGGGGCCCCAGGGACAGCTCGCGCTCGACCAGGTCGCTCTGCCCCTCGGCGGGGAAGTACAGCCAGGCCTCGCCCTTGGCGTTGACCGCGTAGACCTGCACGCGCGCGGGCTGGCTGACCCGAACGACCGGCTCGACCACCTCGCCGGGGCAGTAGACGCCGACCCGCCCGTCCAGCATGGTCGGCAGGTCGACCTCCACCTGCAGGGCGCCGGCGCAGGAGCCCCAGGCCGTGGTGCCCAGCAGCGCGTCGGTGGCGCAGCGGCCAAGGTCGCCGGCGGCGACCCCCAGGAGCTGGGCCGGGAAGCCCAGGCTTCCCACCGGTCGCTCGGTCGCACAGTCGCCGTCCAGGATGGAGGCGCTGACCAGGACGGTGCCGCGCTGCTCGTCCAGGACCAGGCGGACGCGACGCAGGTCGGCGGGGGCCTTCGCGACGCCGGTCAGCAGGGTGGGCTTCTGCGGAAGCCGGCTGAAGGCGCCTCGCAGGCGGGCGGAGACGTCGGCGCCGACCGTGCCGGCGGCGCATCCCGACTCCCACACGGTGGTCATCAGGTAGATCGGGCCGCCCGACGCCGCCGCGGTGAGCTCGGCGCCCAGCGCCGCCATCTCCGCGTCCAGGGTCGCGCCCGCCTGCTCCAGCAGGCCCATGGTCGCGTCGGGCACGGCGGCGGTGGCGCAGGCCTCCCAGGTCTTCTTGTGGACCTGCCGCGTGTTGCCCCGGTAGGCGACGACGCTGGCCCGCACCTGGTCGCAGTAGGCGCTGGCGCCAGAGGCGACCTCGGCGCAGCTCAGGCGCGCGAGCAGGCGCGCCTCGGCGTCGGCGTGGGCCAACGAGATGGCCTCGGCCGAGGTGGCGGCCTTCCCATAGCCGGGCTCGTAGGCGAAGAGGTTGAGGGCCTCGGCGCTCTGGAGCGACTCGCTGCCAGCGCCGGGCAGCAGGCCCTCGAAGCTGCAGGGGTCCTGCTCGTGCGGGTCCGCCTGTCGCGCGGCCTCCGCGGTGTTCGTCGCCAGCAGGAGTCCCATCAGTGTCCCGAGAGTGTGCATCGCTCCTCCGTCTTGGAGAGCACTATACGCCGTGCGCCGAGTGCTACACTCCGCGCCGTCTCGGGGATGTCCCCACGGAGAAGCCCAATGATCCCATCCCATCGCGCCACCTTCGCCACCGCCATGCTCCTGCTGGTGCCTGGACCCGCCCTCGCCGGCAAGAAGAAGGACAAGGACGGCCCCGCCGTCACGCCGGCGATGATGACGATCTCCCCGCCCCAGAACGTCTTCGTGCGCAACGCCTGGGACACCGACCCCAGTCGCTACCTCGGCCGCTTCCTGCCGGAAGGCACGGCCGCCCTGGACGAGGCCAGCAGCGCCAAGAAGCAGTGCTCGACCTTCGTGAGCTGGACGAAGATCGGCGCCGGCGGGGTGCAGTACGACGAGCTGTTCCAGGTCAGCGACACCGCGGCCGCCAGCCTGGGCTTTCCGCCCTTCCTGAGCGCCAGCGGCAGCGGCAGCCAGACCCGGATGGCGCGCATCAGGTACACGGCCACCAACAAGATGGTCAGCGACATCGAAGACCCGGCCGCCTTCGAGGCCTGCTGCAAGCAGGCGCCCGACCAGTGCACCAGCCGCTACGTGGGCGAGTTCCTGGAGGGCGCCCAGGGCCAGGTCTACTTCGCCGTCGGCAACGCCTCCGACGTCCAGGCCGACGGCCTGCTCAAGGGCGTGGCCGGCCAGGTGGAGGTCAGCCACGGCATGGCCTGGCAGCAGGGCCGGACCTGGGACGCGCCGGTGTACTTCGCCTTCAAGGCCTACGAGTCCGGCTGGAACGACGGCGGCGTGGTCGCAGCCGCCGGCTGCGGCGACTGGGTGAACGCCCCGCCGCGCAGCAGCCAGGGCATGTACTTCGTCGGCGTCTCCGAGTTCCTGCCCAGCGAGAGCAAGGCCCGCGAGGCGGCGCTGTTGGAGGCCCGCGAGAGCGTGGTCAAGTGGGTCGGAGAGAGCATCACCACCGGCTCCAGCGAGGTGAGCGGCTACACCGGCGACGTGGGCGCTCTGTCCATCCAGCTCCAGCAGGAGAGCTTCCTGCAGGCCGCGGCCTCGGGCGTGGCCAGCATGGTCAAGGACGAGAACTGGTGCCTGGAGCCCGCGGGCTCGCCGGGCGGCGTGCTGACCAAGGCCAAGGTGCTCGCCTTCCTGCCGAAGTCCCAGTACACCGCCGCGGCCGGAGCGCTGGCCGGCGCGGGCCCCGGGTCGGGACCGGGCCCCGGTGCGGGGGCGCCGTAGCGTGTCCCCAGCGTGTCCCGGGGTGGGGGAGGGGATCCACGTCGATGGGGCATCCACCAAGGAGCTCCCCATGACGCCCATCCAGGTCCAGGCCGCTCTCTCGTCCGCTCGCACCGTTCACGGCATGTCCGTCTTCGTCGCCCCCGATGGCCCCGTGGCGCTGTTGTGTGCGCACGCGGCCAGCGAGCGCGCGGCGCTACAGGAGGCGCTCTCCCTGCTCGACGAGCTGGGCGTGCCCACGGTGGTCGTGGCGCTCGACGACGCCGGCCGGCTCGACGCCGTGGTCGAGCTGGCCCAGGCCCTGCCCGTGCCGGTGGTGAGCGATCCCTACCGGCGCCTGCGCGGCCGGCTCGGCCTCTCGGGCTCCGGACTGCTGCTGTCCTGCGAGGCCGGGGTCTCCGCCCGCTTCGAGCTGGACCGCATCCGCCGTCGCACGCTGTTCTCCGTGCTCTTCGACGCTGCCTGGCGCGACGCGGGCGACTCCGCCGCGAAGTGAGGTCGACATGACACCCTCCCTGCTCCTGCGCTGCTCCGGCCTCCCCGACACGCGCCTGTCCGTCGGCGGCATGATCGGCCGGGCGCCGGGCTCCGCCCTGTGCGTCGACCAACCCACCATCAGCGAGGCCCACGCCATCGTGAGCCTTCGCGGCGGCCGGCTCGTGCTGCTGGGGCTGCGTGGTGCGCTGGAGGTGGACGGGGAGCGCGTGGCCGAGGTCGTGCTGCGGGAGGGGCAGGATCTGCGGCTGGGCGGGAGTGTCACTGTCCACGTCCTGTCCGTCGACCTGCCTCGCACCGTGCTGGCCGTGCAGATCGGCCGGGATCGCACGGTCCTCGACTCGGGGACCTGGTCGGTGCTGGCCGGGCCGCGGCTGGTGCGTGGGGACGTCGAGGGCGCCCTGGGGCGGCTGCGGCCCCGGGAGGGGGGCTGGCTGTGGGACCAGGGCGGGGATGTGCGCGCGGTGGGAGCGGGGGCCCAGGTGGACCTTGCCGAGGGCGTGCTGCGGTTCGTCGACCTGCCCCTGTCCGAGGCCTCCCGGCCCCGCACCGTCGGCGCCGACGCGCCCGTCTCGCTGCCGCTGCGGATCGAGGTCTGGCGGGAGCTGTCGCGGATCACCACGGCCGACGGCCGGCGGCTGGACCTGGTCGGCCACCCCGCGCGCATCCTGCGCGAGCTGGTGCTCAACGGCGAGCCCACCCACTGGGAGGAGCTGGCCGGCACCATCTGGGAGGGCACCGAGGTCCACCTGCGCGACTCCTGGCGCCGCCAGCTCCAGGTCCTGCGCCGCAAGCTGCGCGCCGCCGGTGTGCGGGTGGACCTGGTGCAGTCCCTGGGCGACGGGCGGGCCATGCTCGACCTGCGGAGCGGGGACGTGCTGGAGGACCGGACTTTCGACGCCCGCGAGGGGCCGGGCGGAAGGGTGTAGTCTCGTCCTTCACATCGGGGAGTCTCATGCTCGCATTCCTGTCCCTGGCCCTGCTGTTGACCCTGCCCGTCCACGCGGCGGAGTGGCCGGACCTGTCCGCACCTCCGCCCGCCAGCCGCGAGGGCGCGAAGGACGCCGCGCTGGTGGTGGGCATCGGCAGCTACGCGGCCGCCCAGCCGATCCCAGGGGCGCGGGACAACGCGCTGGCCTGGGTGAGCTGGCTCCAGGCGCGCGGCGTTCCGCTGGTCAAGCCGCTGCTGGACCGGCAGGCGGTGAAGGAGGAGCTGCTGGCAGCCGCACGGCAGGTGGCCAGCAAGGTGCAGCCCGGCGGCACGCTGTGGCTGGTCTATATCGGGCACGGCGCGCCCGCGCGGGAGGGCGACGACGGGCTGCTGGTGGGCTGGGACGCGCAGCAGACGGCCAGCAGCATCGAGGCGCGGGGCCTGTCGCAGGCGGCGCTGGTGGCGGAGCTCGAGGCCGTGCTGCCCACCGGCGCGCGGGCGGTGGTGGTGCTGGACGCGTGCTTCAGCGGCAAGACGGCGGCGGGCGACCTGGCCCCGGGGCTGGCGCCGATGAAGCCCGTGTCTGCCCGGGTGGGCTCGTCGCGGGTGACGGTGCTGACCGCGGCGGCGGGCAACGAGTACGCGGGCCCGCTGTCGGACGGCAGCCGGCCGGCCTTCAGCTACCTGGCGCTGGGTGCCCTGCGGGGCTGGGGCGACGGTGACGGCGACGGCACGGTGCGGGCCAGCGAGGTGCACGCCTACGTGGAGCGGGCGCTCCTGCAGACGGTGACGGGCCGCAGCCAGACGCCCAGCCTGGACGGCCCGGACCTGGCGCTTGCGCGGGGGAGGGAGGCGGGGCCGGACCTGGTGGGGTTGGCGGTCCGGGGCACGGCGGCGCCGGTGACGGCGGGGGTGGCGACCATCGACCTGGGCGGGGGGGAGACGGACTTCGCTTCGCTGGCGGCCCGGGCCCAGGCGGCGGAGCAGGCGAAGCGCCAGGCCGAGGCGGCGGCGGCGGCGGCGGCGGCGGCGCTGGAGCGGGAGGAGCGGCGGCAGCTCGACGCGGCGGCGGCGACGGTTCGGTCGCAGGCCAGCCGGGACTTCGCGGCCTTGAAGGCGCTGGTGGAGGCGCCCTCGGAGGCGGGCAAGCCGGTGCTGGAGGCCTACGTCGCGCGGTACGGTTCGGCGAAGGTGACGGTGGGGGCGAGGTCGGAGGCGGTGGACGTGCCGGAGGTGGCGAAGGTGCGGGCGGCGCTGGCGGTGGTGGTGTCGCCGGCGGCGGTGGGAGCGCCGACGGGGGTAGTGGCGCCGGCGACCGGGCGGGCGGGGGAGCAGGTGGTGACGAAGTCGGGGATGAAGATGCGGGTGATTCCGGCGGGGACCTTCACAATGGGGTGCACGCCGGGGGCGGGGGAGTGCGACGACGATGAGAAGCCTGCGCACAGGGTGACGCTGATGCGGAGCTACCTGCTGGGCGAGACGGAGGTGACGCAGGGGCAGTGGTTGGCGGTGATGGGGAGCAATCCATCGCACTTCTCGTCCTGCGGGTCGGACTGCCCGGTGGAGAAGGTGTCCTGGCTGGACGCGGTGGCCTTCGCGAACGCGCTGTCGAAGAAGGAGGGTCTGGAGGCCTGCTACGTGGTCTCGGGAGAGACGGCGAGCTGGCCCAAGGGCGCCGCGTGCACGGGCTACCGGCTGCCGACCGAGGCGGAGTGGGAGTACGCGGCGCGGGCGGGGAAGGACAGCCGGTATTCGGGAGGGTCGGAACTGGGTGCCGTGGGGTGGTTCTCCGACAACCCGTATGGCAAGACCCACCGCGTGGCGCAGAAACAGGCCAACGCCTGGGGTCTGTTCGACATGAGCGGCAACGTCTGCGAGTGGAGCTGGGACTGGCACGGTGCCTACTCGGCCAGCGCATTGACCGACCCGGTGGGCGCATCCGACGGCCGCTTCCGGGTCTACCGGGGCGGGAGCTGGTTCGACTCCGCTCGCTACGCGCGCCTCGCGTATCGCGGCTGGGTCTACCCCGGCTACCGCTACAACTACCTCGGCCTGCGCCTGGCAAGGTCGATCCCTTGACCCTTGAACCCCTGATCCCTTGTCCGCGTTCGCATTCCCCGTCCGCCCGGAGCGTCGCCGGGTCGGACCAGGCCGGGCAGCGCCCCCGCCGCGAAGCGGAGACCGGGGGCAGCGACCGGACGGGCCGGCTCGGCGACGCGCAGGGCGGCCACCATCCGTGCGAGCGGCGATCCAAAGCGAGCGGAGCGAGCGCCCGCCTCTTCCTCCCACTGCGAAGCGGGGGGAGGTGCCCCCGCAGGGGGCGGAGGGGGGCAAGAAAGCACAATCATGCCCGCATCCCCACCGCCCCCTCCTCCCTCCCTCGGACCGCCCCGTGCCGCTCCTCCTCTCCCTCTCCCTGCTCCTGACCTCCCCGGCGCGCGCCGCGGACTGGCCGGACCTGTCCACCCCGCCGCCAGCCCCCGGCAGCGCCGCCAACGACGCCGCCCTGGTCGTCGGCATCGAGGACTACGCCTTCGCCCAGGACATCCCCGGGGCTCGGGACAACGCGCTCTCCTGGGTGCGATGGCTCCAGGCGCGCAAGGTGACCCTGGTGAAGCCCCTGCTCGACCAGCAGGCCACGCGGGAGGAGCTCCTCAGCTCCGCGGCCCAGGTCGCGGCGAAGGTGAAGCCCGGAGGCACTCTCTGGCTCGTGTACATCGGCCACGGCGCACCGTCGCGCACGGAAGACGACGGGCTGCTGGTGGGTGTGGACGCGCAACAGACGTCCAGCAGCCTGCAGGCGCGGGGCCTCTCCCAGCGGGAGCTGGTGGCGGCCATCGAGGGCGCCCTGCCCTCCGGCGCGCAGGCGGTGCTGGTGCTGGACGCCTGCTTCAGCGGCAAGACGGCCAGTGGTGACCTGGCGCCCGGCCTGGCACCCCTGAATCCCGTCTCGGCGCGGCTCTCCTCGGGCCGCGTGACCGCGCTGACGGCAGCCCGAAGCGACGAGTACGCCGGCCCCCTCCCCGACGGCCGGCGCCCCGCCTTCAGCTACCTGGTGCTCGGCGCCCTGCGCGGCTGGGGGGACGGTGACGGCGACGGTCGGGTGAGCGCCCAGGAGGCCGTGTCCTACGCGGGAGACGCCATGCTCCAGACCGTGACCGGTCGCAGCCAGACACCGACGCTTTCGGGCGACGGCAGCCTGGTCCTGGGGAGCGGAGCCGAGGTGGGGCCGGACCTGGTGGAGCTGTCGGTGGCGGCGCGGACGGCGCGCGCGGATGGGGTCACGGCGACAATCAACTTGGGGTCCGGGAGCATGGACTTCGCAGAGCTGACGGCCCGAGCACAGGCAGCGGAGCTGCTGAAGCGTCAGGCCGAGGCAGCGGCTGAAGCGGCTGCGGCGGCATTGGCGGCCGAGGAGCGGCGTCGGCTCGACGCGGCGGCAGCGGCAGCGAGGGCCCAGGCCAGCCGAGACTTCGCCGCGTTGGAGGCGTTGGTGGAGTCGCCGACCCAGTCGGGAAAGCCGGTGCTGGAGGCCTACCTGGCGAAATACGGGGCCGCGACCGTCACGGTGGGGCCGCGGTCAGAGCCGGTGACGGTGCCGGAGGTGGCGCGGGTGCGGGCGGCGTTGGCGGTGGTGGCGGCGCCAGCGACAGCGGGGACGCCGGTCCAGACGGCGCTGACCGGTCGGGCCGGCGAGCAACTGGTCACGGAGTCGGGGATGAAGATGCGGGTGATTCCGGCGGGGACGTTCACGATGGGCTGTACGCCCGGGGCGGGGGAGTGCGAGGACGACGAGAAGCCGGCGCACAAGGTGACGCTGACGCGGAGCTTCCTGCTGGGTGAGACCGAGGTGACGCAGGGGCAGTGGATGGCGGTGATGGGGAGCAACCCGTCGAGGTTCTCGTCCTGCGGGTCGGACTGCCCGGTGGAGAACGTGTCCTGGCTGGACGCGGTGGCCTTCGCGAACGCGCTGTCGAAGAAGGAGGGGCTGGAGGCCTGCTACGCGGTGTCGGGCGAGGCGGTGAGCTGGCGAAAGGGCGCTGCCTGCACGGGCTACCGGCTGCCGACGGAGGCGGAGTGGGAGTACGCGGCGCGAGCGGGAAGGGACAGCCTGTACGCCGGCGGCGACGAGTTGGGGGCGGTCGGGTGGTTCACGGACAACGCGGGTGGCACGACGCACCGCGTGGCGCAGAAGGGGGCCAACGACTGGGGCCTGTTCGACGTGACGGGCAACGTCTGGGAGTGGAACTGGGACAGGTACGGAGCCTACCCGACCGGCACAGTGAGTGACCCGGCGGGCGCGTCAGACGGCCTCGGCCGGGTCGCCCGGGGCGGGAGCTGGCTCAACTCCGCTCGCTCCGCGCGCCTCGCGTATCGCGACGGGGACCTCCCCGGCTACCGCATCAGCGTCCTCGGCCTGCGCCTGGCCAGGTCCCTTCCGTAATCATCGAGCCTCCGGGTGCACGGCGCTCCATCAGACCGCCTCGCTCGAATCTCCCCACCTGCATTGGCCCTCTCCCCCCCGTCGCCAGCCAGTAGACTCCGCGCCTCCCCCAATGGACCACCCCGTGCCCCTCCTCCTCTCCCTCGCTCTGCTCCTGACCTCCCCGGCTTTCGCCTCGGACTGGCCGGACCTGTCCACCCCGCCTGCCGCCACCCGTGACGGCGCCAACGACGCGGCCCTGGTGGTCGGCATCCAGGACTACGCCAAGGTGGACGATGTCCTGGGCGCGCGGGAGAACGCGAACGACTGGTACGCCTGGCTGGTGAAGACCCGCGGGGTGCCGCTGGCTCGCGTGCACGTGCTGCGCGACAGTCTCGCCGTCGACCACAAGATCGAGAGCGAGCTGGCGCTGGCGGTCTCCGAGGTGCAGCCGGGAGGGACGCTGTGGGTGGTGTTCATCGGGCACGGCGCGCCCTCGAAGGACGGGCGGGACGGGCTGCTGGTGGGGGCGGACGCGGACCGGAGCGCGGATGGCATCTACCAGCGCAGCGTGGCGCGCAGCGAGGTGCTGGCTGCAATCGAGCAGGGACGTCAAGGGCAGGCGGTGGTGGTGCTGGACACCTGCTTCTCGGGCCAGGGTCAAGGCGGCGGCGCCCTGGTGGAAGGCTTGCAGCCGCTGGTGCCGACCCGTGAGCGGGTGTCGAGCGGGCGGGTGACCCTGCTCACGGGGGCTGGCTCGGGCGAGTTCGCCGGGCGGCTGCCGGGCACCACACGGCCCGCCTTCAGCTACCTGGCGCTGGGCGCGCTGCGCGGCTGGGGCGACAGCGATGGGGACGGCGTGGTGAGCGCATCCGAGGTGGCGGAGTACACGCTCGGGGCGCTGCGGGCGACGGTGCACGACCGCAGCCAGACGCCCAGCCTGGACGGCCCGGACCTGGCGCTTGCGCGGGGGAGGGAGCGGGGGCCGGACCTGGTGGCGCTGGCGGTGAAGGGAGCCGCGGCGCCGGTGACGACGGGGGTGGCGACCATCGACCTGGGCGGTGGCAGCACGGACTTCGCGGCGCTCGCGGCGGAGGCCCAGGCGGCGGAGGCGGCGAAGCGCCAGGCCGAGGGGGCGGCGGCAGCGGCAGCGGCTGCGCTGGCGAAAGAGGAGCGGCGACAGCTCGACGCGGCGGCGGCGACGGTGCGGTCGCAGGCGAGCCGGGACTTCGCTGCGCTGAAGGCGCTGGTGGAGGCGCCGACGGCGTCGGGTAAGCCGGTGCTGGAGGCGTATGTCGCGCGGTATGGCGCGGCGAAGGTGACGGTGGGAGCGAAGACGGAGGCGGTGGACGTGCCGGAGGTGGCGAAGGTGCGGGCGGCGCTGGCGGTGGTGGCGGCGCCGGCGGCGGTGGTGGCGGCGCCGACGGGGGTGGTGGCGCCGACGGGGGTGGTGGCGCCGACGACCGTGACGTCCACCGCGCGGGCGGGGGAGCAGGTGGTGACGAAGTCGGGGATGAAGATGCGGGTGATCCCGGCCGGGACGTTCACGATGGGGTGCACGCCGGGGGCTTGGGTGTGCGACGCTGATGAGAAGCCCGCGCACGAGGTGACGCTGACGCGGAGCTACCTGCTGGCGGAGACGGAGGTGACGCAGGGGCAGTGGTCGGCTGTGATGGGGAGCAACCCTTCGAAGTTCTCGTCCTGCGGGTCGGACTGCCCGGTGGAACGCGTGTCCTGGCTGGACGCGGTAGCCTTCGCGAACGCACTGTCAACGAAGGAGGGGCTGGATGCCTGCTATGTGATCTCGGGCGAGACGGTGGGCTGGCCGAAAGGTGCGGCGTGCACCGGCTACCGGTTGCCGACCGAGGCGGAGTGGGAGTACGCGGCGCGTGCGGGAGAAGCCAGCTCGCACGCAGATGGTGCGGAGATGGGTTCGGCGAGGTGGATGGCCGACTACGCAGGTGGGAAGACCCACCGCGTCGGGCAGGAGCAGGCCAACCCCTGGGGGTTGGCCGACATGACCGGCAACGTGTGGGAGTGGACATGGGATTGGTTTGGACCGTACGGGGCGGGTGCGACCACGGACCCTTTGGGTGCTACAACCGGTCTGAACCGGGTCCGGCGGGGCGGGGGCTGGACTCTCACCGTTGACGGCGCGCGCTTTGCGGCCCGCGCGAGGAGTGACCCCGGCTCCAAGGTCAACGACATCGGCCTCCGCCTCGCCCGCACACTCCCCTGATCCCCCCTCACCCCCACCCCACCTCCCCCTCGTACACCCCCATCACCGCCGCCTCCGGCCGCGCCGCCCGCACCCCCAACTGCCGCCGCACGGCCTGCACCAGCCCCTTGTCCGCCTCCTCGCCCCGAAGGCGGGTGACGGCACGGTCGCTCACGCCCAGCAGCCGGCCGGTCTCGGCACCGCTCAGCACCTCGCGGGCGGCGTGCACGGCGGCGCGGCGGGCGGCGACGACCTCGGCGGAGCGGCCGAGCAGGTCCGGAAGGCCCCCAGCAGCGGCGGCGGCCTCCGCGAGCAGGTCCCAGCTCGCTGGCAGCTCGGGCAGCTCGTCGATCCCCAGCGGCTGGAGCAGGTCGGCCCGGCGCAGGCGGGGCAGGGCGGCGCGAACGGTCTTGAGGCTGTGGTGGGCGAGCAGGCGCATGCCGAGCAGGTCGGGCAGGTTGCTGGCGTCGTGGAAGGGGTCGAGGTCGGTGCCGTGGTGCCGCTCCTGGCCCAGCACGTAGAAGAACAGGCTGCGCAGGTGGGCCTGGTCGTTCACGGGCCGGACGTGGGCGGCGTTGAAGCCGACGGGCAGGGCCAGGGCACGGACGAGGGCGATCTCGGCGCGGCGGCCCAGCTCGGCGGCCTCCCGCGCGGGGCAGAGGGCGACGATGTGCAGGTGGGTGTCGGCGGCGCGGAAGACGAGCAGGGAGAAGGGCTGGCCGGCCTTCGCCACCGCGCGGGCGAGGGCGCGGCGTGCCGCGACGCTGGGGGCGATGACGCGGTCGTCACGCAGGCGGAGGATGACCTGGTGGGCGAGGGCAGGCATGCCCCTCCCTGACCCGCGCCGGCCGGGTCGGCAAGGCGCGAGCGGAGACGCAAGTGGACTGGATGACGTGTCCAATCGACTTGCGTCGGGGGTTGGAGGCCGAAACCCCGACGCAAGTGGACTGGATGGCCCGATTGCGGCCGTTTGCGGGGGGTGGATGCCGACGCAAGTGGACTGGATGACATGTTCAACCGACTTGCGTCGGGGGGGCTACGTCCCGACGCCTACCACCCCACCCACAAGGACTGCGCGGCCTGCACCACCTCCCAGGGCGCGCCGTTGGCCTGCAGCCACGCGATGTCCGCGGTCGTGTAGCAGGTCTGGTTGATCACCATCTGCTGGGCGACCTGGTCGGGCCTCATGCCGCTGTTCACCATCTGTGCGATCAACAGCAGCACGGCATCACCCTGGGCAAGGCAGGTCGCCCCAGCCCCCCCGGTCGGCGCCGGTGCCCCGGTATCCACGGTGTCCGCCCCACCCTGCTGGAACCAGTCCCGGGCCTGCAGCGCGTACACCAACTCTGGCACCTCGACGGCACGGGTCTGGCCACCCGCGCTCACGGTGGCGCCCTGGTAGCTCTGGATGAATCGTTCGACCCGCTCCACCACGTCGGTCGCACCGGCGTCGGACGCCGCCTCGATCGCCCGCCACTCCTGCGTGGCCCGCCCCCGCAGCGCCAGCTCGGCCGCGTCCAGGCCCCCCGCCGCCGGCACCGCCCCCGCCGCCGCCGCCACTGGCACCACCGCCGCCGGCGCCGCCACCACCGGCACCGCCGGCCGGCCGGCGAGCGCGATGGCCCCGAGGTCGGGCCCCTTCGCCGCCCCCTTCGCCAGCACCAGCCCCCCGTCGGCGGCCTCCAGGCTGGGCGTCTGTGTACGGTCGTTCACGGTGCGGAAGAGCGCGTCGCTGGCGTAGCGCACGGCCTCGTCGGCGGTGATGGCGCCGTTGCCGTCGGCGTCTCCCCAGCCCCACAGGGCACCGAGCACCAGGTAGCTGAAGGCCGGTCGGTCCTTCCCTGGAAGCGCCCCGGCGTATTGGTCGCTGGCGGCGGCGGTGAGCACGGTGGCCGTCCCGCTCGCCCGCGCGCTCACGGGCTTGAGCGGCTGCAGGCCGGGGACCAGGGCGCCGGCCGCGGTCTTGCCGCTGAAGCAGGCGTCGAGCACCACGACGGTCTGCGCCTGGGGCCCGGCGAGCAGCCCCAGCAGCTCGTCGCGCCGCACGCTGCGGGCCTCGATGCTGGTGGCCTTCTGCTGGGCGTCCACGCCGACGAGCAGGCCGTCGTCGGCCGAGGCGGTGGGTGCGCCGTGTCCGACGAAGACGACCCAGGTGGTGGCCCCGGGCTGCGCGCGGGCGGCCAGCGCCTTGGCGGCCTCGACGATGCCCTCGCGCGTGGCGTCAGTGTCGGTCAGGATCTTGATGGTCTGAACGCCGCGGCTGTCGTGCAGCCAGGTGTACCAGTCCCGCGCGTTGTCCCGCGCCCCGGGCACGTCGGGGGCGAAGGCGTAGTCCTCGATCCCGATGATGAGCGCCACGTCCTTTCCGCCGTCCCGGCTGCCGCGGGGCGGCGTGGACAGGTCCGGCCAGTCGGCCGCGGCAGCGACCCCGAGCAGGAGGGCGAGGGCGAGGAGCATGGGACCTCCGAGGGGAACGTATCGCAATCCAGGCCCCCGCTCGGGGACCTACTCCTCGTCCACCGGCAGGGTCCGCAGCGCTACGCCGCGCGCCGGCGCCTCGGCGGGCGCGACCGGAACCGCCGCCGCCCGCCGCGGAGCCGGCAACTCCTCGTCGAAGCCCAGGCCCCGGGCCACCTCGCCACAGTCCTTCGGACGATGGGCCGGGTCGGGCTCCAGGCATGCCTCGACGATCCGGACCACCTGGGAGGGCAGGTCCGGCTCCAGGCCCTGCAGGGGTGCGAAGCGCCGGGCCATGCTGTTGTTGAGCACCTGGACCCACTGCTCACCGGGGAAGGCAGGAGAGCTGGAGAGCACCTCGTAGGCGATGCAGCCGATGGACCACAGGTCAGCGCGGTGGTCGACGCGCTTGGCGTCGAGGCTCTGCTCGGGCGCCATGTAGCCGATGGTGCCCAGCGCCGTGTTGGTCCGGGTGAGGTGGCCGACCAGCTCGTCGGGCGCGAGCAGCTTGGCCAGGCCGAAGTCCGCCACCTTGGGGCGCAAGTCGGTCCCCCACTGGACGAGGAGCACGTTGGCGGGCTTCAGGTCTCTGTGCACGATGCCCTCGGCGTGGGCGGCGGCGACGCCACGCAGGATTCCCGCCAGCAGGTCCAGACGCTCGTCCACGGTGCTGGTCAGACCCTCGCCCCGCAGCCAGGTGAACAGATCCTCGCCCGTGGCCAGCTCGAGCAGCATCGCCGGATTCCCCCGGACCGACAGGAAGCCATGGCACCGCACGACGTTGCGGTGCTGCAAGCGGGTCAGGATGCCAGCCTCGGCCTGGAAGCGGCGGCTGTTGACCAGGGTGGGGTCGATGAGGACCTTGAGCGCGAAGTGGGCCCCGCTGCCCACGTCGCGCACGGCGTAGACCTCGCCGGCTGCGCCGCCGCCCAGGACCTGCTGCACCTCGTACGCGGCGACCCGGTCGCCGATGGAGAGGATCACCGCGACTCCGAGCTGCAGGTGACGACGTAGTTGGCCCGGGTGCAGGAGACGGTGACGGTGGCGCCGGCGGCCACGACGACCTGGGCCTGGGATGTGCCGTCGACGAGCACCCGGTAGGTGCCCGCCGGCACGGGGCCGGGGGGGAAGCGCGCCTTGCCGCGAGCGGCCTCGAGCTGGACGCCGGCGAGGTCGCCGGCGAGGGTCCAGGTGCCCCTGGCGGCCGCCGCGGCGTCGGTGGCGGCGTCTTGCAGCGCGGCGGCGGGGGTGGGGTCGGCCGGAGCCGGAGCGGTGGGGCCGGGCTTCGCAGTCCCCGGGCCGGGCGAGGGGGTGTGCGGGATGACCGGCGGCGGTGCGGCCGGGTCCGGCGCGGGGGCCGTGCTCCCTGCGGAAGGGGCGGGGCTCGACGGGGGCGGCGCCTCGCCTGGGTCAGCGACCTGCACCTGCTCGATGGGGGTCTGCTCCTCCACCGCCACGGGCGCCTGCTCGCCCTGCCGCAGCCCCCACCACAGCCCGCTGCCCGCCACCAGCACCCCCGCGCCCAGGGCGAGCAGGGCCGTGGGACCCCGACCCGAGCCCTTCGCGGCGGAAAGGGGGGCCACTGGGGGCGCTTCGGAAGGGCCGCGCACGGCCGGGCTCGGCGTTGAGAGGCGCTGCGGTGGGGGCGGCCGCGGCGTCACCGCTCGGGGCTCTGCCAGCAATGCTGCGACATCCTCGCAGCGCTGCAGGCGCTTCTCGCGGTCCACCGTCAGGCAGCCGCGGATGGCCGCAACCACTCCCGGCGGCAGCCCCGCGGGAGGCTCGGGGTAGTCCGCCCGGTCGATCTTGTTGAAGATCTGCAGGATGTCCTCGCCGTCGAAGGCCAGGCGGTCGGACACCACCAGGTAGAGCAGGCTGCCGAGCGCCCAGATGTCGGCGCGTTGATCGACGTCACTGGCGTCGCGCACCTGCTCGGGCGCCATGAAGGCGGGCGTGCCCATGGGGTGGCCGGCCCGGGTCTTGTGGGCCGCGGCGCGCTCGGGGTCGAGGACCTTGGCGATGCCGAAGTCGGTCACCTTGGGGTGGGGGCCGTCGGCGGTGCGCTGGACCAGGATGTTGTGCGGCGACAGGTCCCGGTGCACCACGCCCAGGTCGTGGGCGGCGCGCACGCCGCGAAGGACGGCTCGGAACACCGCGAGGCGCTCCGAGATGGGTGGCCGGTCCTGCTCGAGCCACTCGACCAGGGACGGGCCGTCCACGTACTCCATGACCAGCCCCGGGCTGCCGGCGACATCGATGACGTCGGTGACGGCGACGACATTGGGGTGGCGCAGCGCCGCCTGGACCCGCGCCTCTTGCATCAGGCGCTCTCGCACCTTCGGGTTTCCCGAGCGCAACACCTTGAGCGCGTGCAGGCCGTCGGTGGCGGTGTGACGGACCCGGAAGACGTCGGCCATGCCGCCGCTGCCGAGTGGCGCCTCGATGGTGTAGCGGTCGACGATGTCGCCTGGATTCGGCATGGCCCTGCCCGCGGTGCGCGTACGTCAGGCTATCAGGCGCGTGTCCCAGGAGTGTTCCGCCCGCTGATCCGCCCCCCCTACTCGCAGCTCGTGTCCACCAGCGTCAGCAGGTTGTTGCTCTCCTCGCACTCCTCGGCGAAGTCGGCGCCGTGGTCGTCCTGGTCGGCCATGACGTACACGGGCCGGCCGGCCAGCGCGGCGGCGTCGACCTCGAAGCGGGCGACGGGGCTCATGGCGCCGGCCTCGGTGCGCTGTCCGGTCCAGCTCACGCCCAGGTAGACCCGCGCGCCGTCGTCCTCGTACCAGGCGGTGACGGGCACGCCCGCGCGCAGGGCGGCGGCGCCCTGGTTGGCCAGGGCGACGTCGAGCACCAGGCGGCCGGCGGCGCACTCGGCGTGGCACAGCTCGGCGACGGGCACGACGTCGGGCCAGAGGCCGGCGGACTGCGGGTTGGGGTCGCCGCTGCGGAAGCTGTTGTGCAGCGGCCAGTTGGGCTCGGGCGGCGAGGGGATGGTCAGGTCGTCGTGGATGTTGGTGACGCTGTAGGCGTGCTGGTTCCAGACCTGTCGCCCGGCCTGCCAGGTGCTGGTGAGGCTGCCCAGGGCGTAGACGCCGACCCGCGTGCGGTCGTAGTGGCCGCCGCCGTTGGGGACGATGATCTCGACCGAACCGTCCCCGTCGATGTCGGCGACGGTGGGGTAGTCGTGCAGGGTGCGCGAGGCGTGGCGCGTGTCCCGCAGGCGCACCCCGCCGGTCGGACCGTCGAAGACCCACAGGGTCATCTCGTCGGCGTAGACCAGCTCGGGCCGGCCGTCGCTCTCGAAGTCGAAGATGAGCGAGCCGGTGGCGTGCGAGGAGAAGTCGCTGACGGGCTGGCTCCAGATGAGGGTCCCGTCCACTTCGTAGGCGCTGTACAGCTCGGCCGCGCACAGTCCGATCTCGGGGCGTCCGTCCTGGTCGAGGTCGCCGATGGTGGGCGGGCCGCCGTTGCCGCCCCCGGCCAGCGGCCAGGCGTGCATGGGGGCGCAGTCGGTGTCGAAGGTCTGCACCTGGCCGGCGCCGACCAGGACGAACTCGCCCTGGCCGTCACCGTCCAGGTCGGCGACGGCGGTGAAGCCGTCGTGATCGCCGCCGGCAGTGCAGCGCACGGACCCGTCGGAACTGTACACGGTGCGGCCGGCGATCACCTCCTGGCGGCCGTCGCCGTCCAGGTCGGAGACGACCGGGTGGGTGCCCATCTCGGCGTAGGCATAGAAGCGGCCCTGGTCGCCTTGGCCCTGCCAGGCGACGGTGCCGTCCTCGCCGTTGAGCACGAGGTTGCCGATCACGACCTCGGGGTGGCCGTCCGCGTCCAGGTCGGCCAGGGCTGGCGCGTGGCCGGCGCAGTCCACGGCGGTCGCCGCGTTGACCCAGGTCAGCGAGCCGTCCGGCTCCAGGGCGACCACGCGGCACATCAGGTCGGCGCCGGCGGGATCGGCGGTGTCGGGCAGGGGGGCCATGGGCGAGGGCAGGGGCGAGGGCAGGGGCGGGGGCAGCATGATCGGGGAGCCCGTGTCGGGGATCTCGACGGCGCCGCCGGTGTCCTCGATCGGCTCGGTCGTGCCCGAGCCCCCGCCGCCGCCGTCGGTGGCCAGCACCAGCAACACCAGCTCGGGCCGCCCGTCGGCGTCCACGTCCCCCAGCGCGACGTTGCCGTAGCGGTAGGGCAGGAAGACGCCGACCCCGTCGGTGGCGCTCACGATTGAGCGCTGCACGCGGCCGTCGCGCCCGTCGAGGATCCGCAGGACCCCACCCTTGCCTGGCTCGCGCCCGGCGTCGTCGGTGACCACGACCACGTCGGGGACGTCGCCGGGCCCCAGGGTGCCGTCGCCGTCGTCGTCGTCGAGGTGGCCGACCACGGGCGCCATGACGACCTGGTCGTAGTTCGGCTCTTCCTCGAACTGCTGGGTGCTCCACTCGACCGTGGCGTCGAGCTCCCCCTCCTGCACCACCGCCAGGCACGCCTCGTTGACCGAGACCGGGGCCAGCACGTCGGGCGCGGGGCACTCCCGCAGGCGCTCGGGCGGGCCGCCGTCCGGGTCGGGCTGCGTCGGGAGCTCGGTCACGTCCGGCTGCGGCTGGTCGGGGGAGACCAGGCCGTAGTCGACGCAGCCGACCAGCGCGAGCAGGGGGACGAGGGCCACGTGGCTCCCGGTGAGAGGGGCTGTCGGACACCCGCATGATGCCTCGCCGCGAGGCGATGTGCACGGGACATCGTGTCCCAGCGGTGAGCCGGCCGGCCCGGGCCGGCCTCTACTCGGGTCGGGGCCCCTCCCAGATCAGGTAGACCACCCCGCCCGAGCCTCCCAGCCAGGCGTCCTCGAGCTGCTGGCGGTCGTACACCCGGGCCACGCCGTCGTCGCTCGACGCGGCGGGGTCGTTGACAGCCACGTCGCCGTCGGCCGTGAAGCCCCGCACGACCAGCAGGTGGCCGTCGGTCGAGGAGATCGCCGCGTCGTCCAGCTCCCCGGCCTCCCAGGCCGCCGAGATCACGACGGGGTGGCCGGCGGCGATCCAGGGCTCGACCTGGGACATGGCCCCCAGCCAGCCGACCTCGGCGGACAGGCCGCGCGTGGCGGCGAAGGCGGTGTTGAAGGGCCAGTTGCCGTTGCCTTCGTACACCGCGTCCCAGGTGGCGTCCGCGGCGTCGGGCACGGTGACGTCGATGCCGGGGTCGCCCAGCCGGTCGGCGTGGAAGCCCAGCACCATCGAGACCGAGGTCGGGCTGCACCAGGCCTCGCCGGCGGAGAACTCCATCTGGGAGCGGTCGGGCAGGTCGAGCTCGGTGCCCCAGGCTCGGCCGCCCTCGTCGTCGTCGCGGGCGCCCTGGTCGGCGACGGCCAGGGCCAGGCGGGAGACGGTGGCGTCGCCGTGGCGGACCACGCGCAGGCGGGCGGCGTCGGCGGGGCGGGACAGGACCAGGGTGTCGGTGTACACCCGGCCCCAGGCGTCGGACTGTCCCTCTACCGACTGCCGCTCGATGGTGTCGTCGCCGCTGGCCCACTTGCCCAGCTCGTACCAGTCCGTCCAGGTGCCGTCGACCCGCACGGCGAGCTGCACCTCGATCCACGAGCCGGGCGGGGTCTCGGCGTTCCAGGAGGGCACGGCGGCGTCGAAGCGGATGCCGGGGACGAGGTCCTCGGTCTCGATGTCCCCGGCATGGTCGCCCGGATCGATGACCGTACACCTTGCCCGGGAGGAGGTGGCCACGCAGGTGCTCTGTTCACCTCCGCCGTCGCCTCCTCCCCCGTCCCCGGTGGCCCCCCCGTCGCCTCCTCCCCCGTCCCCGGCGGCGCCTCCGTCCCCGGTCGCGCCGCCGTCCGCGGCGCCGCCGTCGCCCTCGCCGGGCCCCTGCCGGGTACCGCCGTCAGGGTCGGGGGCGGCGCAGGCGGCCAGCAGCAGCAAGGCCAGGGCGGGCCGCACGGCCTCAGCCCCGCGCCAGGGCCAGGACCCGCTGGAAGTGGGCCTCGGTCACGGGCTGGACGCTGAGGCGGCTGCCCTTGCGCAGCAGCTCCATCCCGTCCAGCGAGGGGTCGGCCTTGAGCAAGGGCAGGGGCACCTCGGCGGGGAAGCGCTCGACGAAGGCGAAGTCCACGAGCTGCCAGCGCGGGGCGGCCGGCGTGGACTTCGGGTCGTGGTAGAGCGAGGCCGGGTCGAACTGGGTGGGGTCGTCGTAGGGCGCCGAGGCGACCCGGGCCACGCCCGCCACCCCCGGCGGGTCGCCGTTGGAGTGGTAGAACAGGACCGGGTCGCCGGGCTTCATCTCGTCGCGCATCCAGTTCCGCGCCTGGTAGTTGCGCACGCCATCCCACATGGTCCGGCCGTCGCGGGCGAGGTCGTCGATGCTGTAGACGTCGGCCTCGCTCTTGATGAGCCAGCAGCGCATGATCACCAGACCTCGACCGGGTACCCCAGGTCCTTGAGGCCCTGGACGGTGTCGATCTCGACGCCGTCGTCGCCGGCGAAGCGGGCGGGGCCGACGACGACCACCGTCATCGCCGCGGGGTCCAGCCACCTGGTGGCGGCGGCGCCGATGGCGGCGGCGTCGTGCTTCATCAGCTCGGTCGTGTAGGTGGCGTAGGCGTCGGCCGGCAGGCCGGTGGCGACCACGCTGGCGAAGGTGCTGGCGGTGAGGTTGTTGGTCTCGAAGGACCCGGCCAGGGACTTGGCCAGGTAGTCGCGCGTCAGCTTGAGCTCGGCGTCGGTCGGTGGGCGGCGGGCGGCCTGCAGCTCCTTGAGGATCTCGCCCACGGCCGGCGCGGTCTTGTCGGCCTGCACGCTGCTGCGGGCGGAGAAGATGCCGATGGCGCGGTCCTCGGTGAAGCCGCCGTAGGCGCCATACGACCAGCCGTGCTCCTCGCGCAGGTTCATGTTCAGCCGCGAGCCGAACATGCCCCCGAACAGCGTGCCGGCCAGGTTGGCGGGCCAGAACTCGGGGTCGGTGCGGGCCATCGAGGGCCGCCCCACGTAGATGACCGACTGCACGGCGCCGGGGTGCTCCTTGAAGATCACCTTGGTGCCGGTGGCGGCGGCGGGCACGTCCAGCTCGCCGCGGGTCCCCTTGCCCTTGGCCCACTTGCCCAGGCGGGCCTCCAGCAGGGGCTGCAGCTCGGCCTGGGTGGTGGCGCCCGCGACGACCAGGGTGGCGTTGCCGGCGTGCCACCAGGTCTTGTACAGGGCCTGGGCGTCGGTCAGCGACAGGCTGGCCACGCTCTGCGCGTCGCCGACGACGGCGTGGCCGAAGGGGTGGTCGGCGCCGAAGAGGGCCCGGTTGAAGGTGCGCTGGGCCACGTCGCGGGGCTCGGCGCCGTTGGCGGCGATCTGGTCCAGCGTCTGCTGCTTGACGCGGGCGAAGTCGCCCTTGTCGAAGCGGGGCTGCTGGAGCACCTCGGCCAGCAGGTCCAGGCTGGGGGCCAGCGCTGGCCCGCCCAGCATGTCGACGGAGACGAAGCTGTTGTCCCCGCTGCCGGACACGCTCAGCTCGGCGCCCAGGTCGGCCAGCGCGGCCGCCAGCTCGGCGCCGGTGCGCTTCTTGGTGCCCTCGTCCAGCATCGAGGCGGTCAGGGCGTGCAGGCCGGCCTTGCCCTGGGGGTTCGCCTGCCGGCCCACGGCCATGACGACGTTGACGGTGACCAGGGGCAGGCCCGGGTTCTCGACCAGGTAGACCGGGATGCCGTTGGACAGGGTGAACTGCGTGGCGACCGGCGGGGTCCAGGTCGGCTCGGGGCCGGGGGCCGGCTGGGCGGCGCGCCAGGCCTGCGGGTCGGGGGCGGCGGCGACGGGAGCGGGCTCGGGGGCCTTCTTGCCGCCGCAGGCGGACAGCGACAGGACCAGGGGGAGGGCGGCGGTGGCGAGCACCACGGGGTGGACGCGGGTCACTGGGCACCTCCGGTGCTGTCCTGCGGGGCGGGGGTCACGTGCACGACGACGCGGTTGTCGGGCTTGATCTGGTCGACCAGGGCCTGCTTCACGGCGGCGGGGGTGACCGCCGACAACCGGGCCATGTCCTTGGACAGGTAGCCGGGGTCGCCCAGGTGGTGGTTGTAGTAGTTGAGCACGTCGGCCTTGCCGCCGAAGCCGCCCAGGGACTCCAGCCCCCGCAGGGTCTCGGCCTGCCAGCCACGCAGGGCGCGGGCCACCTCGGCGTCCGTCGGGCCGTCCTTGCGCAGCCCCTCGACCACCGCCCAGGCCGCGTCCTCCAGGGCCTTGGGGTCCTGGCCGGGCTTGCCCAGCACCTCGATCACGAAGACCGAGCCCTGGGTCAGCGGGTACTGGTAGGCGACGACGGACTGGGCGATCTGCTGCTTCTCGACCAGGGCGGTGTACAGCCGCGAGGACTTGCCGGTGGCCAGCACGCGGCCGGCGAGCTGCAGCTCGGCGTCGCCCTGCTGGAAGGCGGGGGCGGTCACCCAGCCCATGAACACCTTGGGCAGCTCGACCTCGTCGGTCATGGCGACCCGGCGCTCGGCCGTGATGGGCTGGGTCGTGATCTGCAGCTCCGGCGGCTCGGCCCCGCGCGGGATGTCGGCGTAGTACTTCTGGACCAGGGCCTTGGCCGCGGCCACGTCGAAGTCGCCCACGATCGCCAGGGTGGCGTTGTTGGGCGCGTACCAGGTCTGGAAGAAGGACCGCACATCGTGCAGGGTGGCGGCCTCCAGGTCGGTGTGCGATCCGATGACCACGCCGTTGTAGGGGTGCGGGGCGGGGAAGAGCGTCTGGTAGAAGCGCTCCTCGGCCGAGCCGTAGGGCACGTTCTCGAAGGACTGCTGCCGCTCCTTGCGCACGACGGCCTTCTGGTTGTCCAGCCGCTCCTGGGTCAGCGTGTCGAGCAGCCAGCCCATGCGGTCGCTCTCCAGCCACAGGGCCAGCTCGAGCTGGTTGCTGGGCACCGTCTCGAAGTAGTTGGTGCGGTCGAAGTCGGTCGTGCCGTTGACCATCGGCGCGCCCGCCCCCTCCAGGATGGGGAAGAAGGTGTCCTCGGCCACGTTCTTGCTGCCCTGGAACATGATGTGCTCGAACAGGTGCGCGAAGCCGCTGCGGCCGGGCACCTCGTTGCCGGCGCCCACGTGGTACCAGGTGTTCACCGCGACCAGGGGGATCCGATCGTCGTGCGCCAGCAGCACCTGCAGGCCGTTGTCCAGCGTGTACTGCTCGAAGGGGATGTCGGCGGTCAGCTCGGTGGCCTGGGCGGCGGGCGCCAGGGCCAGGATCGCCGCCAGGGGGGCGAGGAGGGCAGAGGGCATCGCTTCTCCGGGGAGGTGGGGGCGCCTATCCGGCCGGCGAGGTGTGGCGAGCGCGCGGAGTGCTAAGGGGGGGCATGCTGCTGCTGTTCGTGATCCCTCCCGCCGTGGCCGGTGACCCGGGCCCCCTCTGCGACGCCGTCGCCTCCGCCTCCGTCGTCGCCGAGGTCACGCTGACGGCCCAGGGCGAGTACCCCTCGGCCTGGCGGCGCAAGCGCTGGGAGCCGCCGGCCGAGGCGGTCGCGCCCACGGTGGCGACCGCCCGGGTCAGCAGGGTTCTCAAGGGCGACGCGACGGGCTGGGTGCCCGAGCTGGACGATCTCGACTTCAGCAACCAGGCGGCGACCTGGTGGGACGCCTTCTTCGCCGCCGGCGAGTTCCAGGCGCTGGTACTGCTGACCGGGACCGCGCCGGAGCTGGACGCCAGCGGCTGGTTGGCCGACGACGGCAGCTGCCACGTGAGCTGGTGCTGGCAGGAGCTGCGCACGGCGGTGGTGGCCTGCCTGGAGGCCCAGGGGGTCCAACCTCCGCCCGAGGTGGGGCGCCCGCCGCCCGCGCCGACTGCGGCCCCTGCGCCGACTGCGGCCCCTGCGCCCACAGCCCCGCCCGCCCCGCCCCCGCCCGATCCGGCCCCGGGCGGGTGGTTCAAGGGCTGCGCGGGGGGCTGAGCGCGGCGTTCACGTCCGGGAGCCACCCGCAGCGGGGCATTCCGGCCCGTGACAACTCGTGACGAAAGCGTGGATGCCAGGTGGCCGACCTGCGCCACTGTACAGGTACCGGCGCGCGCTCCCACTGCGGGCAGCAGCGCTCCGCGGGAGGCCCCATGTCCGCTACCATCCACGGCCCCGTCCTCCCCCTCCGCCCGGTGCGCAGCCCCGCCATGCTCTTCCTGCTGGGGGCGCTGCTCGGCCTGCTCCTGGGCCTGCCGGCCTGGCTGGCCACCGCCGCCGGCGTCGCCGCGGTCGCCCGGCTGCCGCAGCCGGCGCACGCCAGCGGGGTGCTCGCCAGCCGCTGAGCGGCGGCCGGCATAGGCTCGCCTCCCGCCCTGGGAGGCCCCATGCTCCGCTGGCTGCTGCTCGCCACGCTGGCCTTGCTCTCCGCCTGCTCGGCCCACAAGCGGGCCGAGGCGTCCTACGACTACGCCCCGGCCGTGGAGATGGCCGGCGCCTACGACGAGTACGCCGACGCGGATCGCGCCCCGGCGCCCGCCGCGCCCTCGCGCTCCCGCAGCGCCGGCGCCGCCTGGGGCGCGGAGGAGGCCATGGCCGAGCCCGAGCCCGAAGAGGCCGCCAGCGCGGGCAGCCCGGGGCAGCCGGCCCCCGCCCGCATGGTCCACTACGACGGCTTCGCCCGCCTGCGGGTCACGCGGGTCGAGGAGGGCGTGGACCAGGTCCGCGCCGTGGCCGAGGGCCTGGGGGGTCACGTCGAGCGGGTGGGCGGCAGCAGCATCACCGTGCGGGTGCCGGTCGCCTCCTTCCGCGCCGCCTTCGACCAGGTGCTGGGCCTGGGCGAGGTGCTCGACAAGAGCCTGACCGCCCAGGACGTGACCGACGCCTTCACGGCCGTCGACCTGCGGCTGAAGACGGCCGAGGCCACCCGCGCCCGCCTGCAGGCCCTGCTGGCCCGGGCCGAGGAGGAGCAGGAGAAGCTGCAGCTCATCAAGCAGATCCAGCGCCTGACCGAGGAGATCGACCGCCTGCAGGCCCAGGTCCGCACGCTGTCCGCCCTGGCCGAGCTGTCGCGCATCAGCGTCGAGCTGGTGCCGCGCGAGGCGCTGGCCTGGCAGGGGCCCGAGGCCGAGACGGCCGAGCTGGCGTGGATCCGGCAGCTCAGCCCGCTGCGCACCGACGCGCCGCTGGACGAGCGCGACCTGGAGCTTCCGGTGCCCGACGGCATGGTGCGCCTGGACGACAAGGGCCCCTTCGTGGCCGAGAGCCCCGACGGCGCCCGGATCTGGGCCTGGCGTGTCGAGAACCCGACCCAGGGCGACGCGGCCTTCTGGCTGGCGGCCCTCCAGGAGCGGCTGGCCGGTGACTTCGCCAGCGCCACGCCCCAGGCGATGGGCGGCTGGCAGGCGCTGCGCCTGGTGGATCGCGCCGACCCGCCCTACACCTGGCTGGTCGGCGTGCGGGTCGAGGGGAGGTGGCTGCACGTGGTCCAGGTCTTCCTGCCCTCGCCCGAGTCGGCGCAGCGCCACCATGCCGCCATCCAGGCCGCCTTGGCGGGAGGTGAGGCGTGATCCCCCTGCTCCTCGCCCTGCTGCTCGCCCCGGTGGCCCGGGCCGAGCCGACCCCCTCGCCCGACGCGGCGGAGGCCCCCGCCCCTCGCCCGACCCGCGTCGTCGCCGGGCTGACGCTGCGCGTCGACGACCAGGACGCCGCCGCCGCCGCCGCCGTGAAGGCCGCCGAGGCGCGGGGGGGCTGGTTCTCCAGCTTCGGCAGCCAGGCCGTGACCCTGCGGGTCCCGGTCGCCCAGGCCGACGCCCTGGTGACCGAGCTGCGGGGCCTGGGAGACCTGCTGGAGCGCAGCTACCAGTCCGACGACCTGACGGCCCAGGTGGTCGACCTGGAGAGCCGGCTGCAGGCCCGGCGCAAGATGCTGGACAAGTACCTGGAGGTGCTGGGCGCCGCCTCGCCCAAGGCCATCGTCCAGGTCGAGCGGGAGGTGACCCAGCTGGTCGCCGAGATCGAGGGCCTGGAGGGGCAACTGCGCTTCCTGCGCGACCGCGCCGCCTTCGCCGAGGTCGCCGTCTCCTTCCGGTACCGCGAGCGCCAGGCCCCCGTGCGGGACGGCTCCTCCTCCTTCGCCTGGCTGAACACGCTGAACGTGGCCGACCTGCTCGCCGACCTGGAGCACGGCCGCCGCGCGGGCCGGTCGCACGCCGTCGCGGTCGCGCCCGAGGGCTTCGCCGCCTACGACCGGCCGGCGCGCTTCCAGGCCGTCAGCCCCGACGACGTCGCCTTCCGGGTGCGCAGCGAGGAGCACGAGCCCCAGGCGGACCTGCCCTTCTGGACCGAGGCGCTGCGCAACCGGATGGTGGCGGCCGGCTACCACCTGGACGGGGAGCAGGCGGTGCAGAGCGCCGACGGCACGCCGGGCGTGGTGCTCCAGCTCGGCGCCGCCAACGGGGAGCAGGACCAGGCCTACCTGGTCGGCCTGTTCGTGACCGACCGGCGGCTGGTGCTCGTCGAGGCGACCGGCGAGGCCGAGCGCCTGCAGGCCCGTCGCGAGGCGATCCTGGCGGCGATCGGCGCGCTGCGGCTCGAGTAGGAGCGGCTGGAGCAGGAGCGGCTGGGGTAGGGCCGCGCGCGGGGACGGCCCGGTCAGCCCTCGCGGCAGCGCTCGGGCGGCGCCCAGGGTGAGGGGCCCGGGTGCGAGACGGCGACCACCTTCATGTCGTCGCTGCACACGCGCAGGTTGGTCAGGGCCAGGGGCTCGGGGGCGGCGCCGGGGACCTCCCACACCCAGGCGTCGTCGTTGCCGACGCCCACGACGTGGTCGGCGCCCAGCCAGCCCAGGCTGTGCAGCAGGCCGCGCCGCGCGCGGTCGACGACCCGCAGGGCGCGGCCCGACGGGATGTCGATGACGGACAGGCCGGCGTAGTCGGTGCCCACGAGCAGGCGCTGGCCGTCGGGGGAGGGCGCGAGGTGGGTGGCGGTCGCGGTGCCCGGCAGCGAGAGCTCGTGGAGCAGCGCGCCGTCCTGGAGGATCCGCACGTGGCCGTCGCCGTCCCCCAGGACGAGCAGCCCCTCGCGGGCGGCCAGGGCGCCGATGGGGCTGCCGTGGGCGTCGTCGAGGAGCACCTGCGCCTCGCCCGGCGGGTCGAGCGGGAAGGCGCGCACCCGCCCCTGGTCGTCGCCGACCAGCAGGCGGTCTCCGTCCAGCGCCCAGCCCAGGTTGATTCGGCTGACCTGCCACGGAGGGACCCGGAGCGCGACCCGCCCCTGGACCAGGTCGAGCACCACCAGGCCTCCACCCTCGTCCAGCCACGAGGCGTACCGGTCCAGGGGGTGGTGCCGGGTCCAGCCGGGCCAGCCCACCAGGGCCAGGCGCCAGGGTGCGTCGGCGGTGCCCCCCTGCAGCAGGCCGCGCGTGTCGATGGTCGCCGGGGGACCGCTGGGGGGCAGCAGCAGGGAGCTGGCGCCCCGGGCCGCGGCCAGGGTCCGGGGGGCGCGCGCGCCGTCCAGGTCGATCTCGACGACCTGGTCTCCCCGCAGGCCCACCAGGTCGCCGGCGGCGTCCACCGCAGCGGCCCGCAGCTCGGGGTGCCGGGTGCGCTGGCCGGTCAGCAGGTCCACCGTGCAGACGCCATCTCCCCCGGTGAGCACCCACCGGCGGCCGTCGGGCTGGGGATCGGCCCGCAGGCTCGGGCAGGCGGGCAGGGCCACGACCGGCAGCGAGGCGGGCGACCACAGCGACAGGTCGCGGGTGGTGGCCACCGCCAGGACCCGCCCGTCCGGCGAGAAGGCCAGGGACTCGACCTGGCCCCCGATGCCGGCCAGGCGCGCGATCACCCGGCCGCTGTCGACCTCCCACACCAGGACCTCGTCGTCGTAGCCGCCCGAGGCGAGCAGACGCCCGCTGCCGTGGAAGGCGACGGCGTGGACCGGGCGGTCGTGGCCCTCGAAGGTCCGGACCAGGCGGCCGTCCTCGAGATCGATCACCCGGACCAGGTTGTCGAAGCCGCCGGCGGCGAGCAGGGAGCCGTCCGGCGAGGGGGTGGTGACGGTGACGCCCGGCCCGGTGCCCCGCAGCCGCGTCAGCTCGCGCCCCCCCGCGTCGTAGAGGGTGACCCCGCCGACGTGGTCGCCGACCCACAGGCGCCGCCGGTCGGGGAGGGTGCCGTGGACCGCCCAGGCGCTGCGCACGCGCAGCAGCAGCTCCACGGGCGGGTCGTCCAGGCTGGCGACGTGGATCCCCTCGCCGACCCAGGTGCGGTGCAGGCCGCTGGGGTCCAGGTGCTCGTCGGGACGACGAGGGGCATGCAGCCGGCGGGTGGGCTGCCCGGCCTCGTCCAGCCAGACCAGCTCCTGGGGTCCGCGCAGCAGCAGGTCGGCGGGCCAGGCCAGCTCGTGGTCGGGCCAGGTGCCCAGCCCGGTCTGCGTGTCGTCGTCCCCGCGTACCAGCCGGCCGTCCCGGTGCAGCCAGGCCAGCCGGTGGCCGGCGGGGGCCCACGCGAAGGCCTGGACCTGCTCGGCCCGGGCGCGGACGGCACCGTCGGCCTCGTGGATGGTCAGGCGCCCCTCGACGTCCAGCGTGGCCAGCCGCGTGCCGTCGGCGCTCCAGGCGACCTCTCCACCGCCCTCCATCGGCAGGCGCAGCATGCCACCCACCCGCGCGGCCAGGTCTCGAGCCTCGGGCGCCGGCTTGCCGGTGAGATCCTGCCACGCGGTCTCCAGCACCATCGCGGCGTGGTCGTCGCCGGCCAGGCGCTGGCGGGCGGCCTCGGCCTTGAGCGCCCGGGCCCTCGCGGTCTGCACCGCCGCCGCCTCGGCCGCGCGGGCGTCCTCGGCGCGGCGCCACTGGGTCGTCGAGGCGACGGTCGAGGCCAGCAGCACCAGCACCAGGGCGGCGAGCGCGCCGCGCAGGGCCGCCCGGCGCCGGCTGGCCGTCCGGGCGCTGGCGCGCAGGAAGGCGCGCTCTCGGGGCGAGAGCAGGGGTCGGCGCTGCTCGACCCAGGCCGTCGCGCGCTGCACGACCTCGCCCCGCCACAGGTCGCGCCGCTCGTGGCCCCGGTCCACCCAGCCGGCGGCCGCGACGGCGAGCTCGTGGCGGATCCGCTGGCCGGGCCGGTCGGCGGCGATCCAGGCCAGCAGGCGGGTCCAGCCGGCCACGGCGGGCTCGGCGCGGGCGCGCCCCTCCTGGACCGTGACGATGCCCGCCTCGACCAGGGCGCGCAGCCCGGCGGGATCGAGCTCGTCGACCGCGCGGGGGCGCGCGGCCCCCTCGGCGTCGACCAGGGCCAGCAGCACCTCCCGCGTCCGCTCCCGCAGGTCGGCGGGCAGGGCCGCGTAGGCGTCTTCGACCGCCTGCAGGCGGGCCTGGTGCTCGGCGAGGGTCGCGGTGCGGTCGAGCCAGGCGCGCACGGCCTCGCCCAGCTCTCCCGCGTCCCGGGGGCGCCGCGCGGGGTCGGGGTCCAGGGCCACCTCGACCAGGGCCCGGAGGCCCTCGGGCACCCGCGGCAGGTCGAGCAGGGCCGCGTCGGGGCCCTGGGGTCCCGGCTGGCGCCCCGTGAGGATGCAGGAGAGCACCCCGCCCAGGGCGAACACGTCCGAGGCCGGCGAGAGGCGGTGCAACTCGCCCCGCGCCTGCTCGGGCGGCATGTAGCCCACCGTGCCGGCGGCCTGCCCCGGGCGCGTCGGGCCCGAGCCGGGCGTGACCGCCAGCGCCGGCAGCGCCTCGGCAGGGATCACCTGCTCCTCGCTGCTCTCGCCGACCACCTTGACCAGGCCCCAGTCGACGACCAGCACCTCGCCGAAGTCGCCGAGCATGACGTTGTCGGGCTTCAGGTCCCGGTGGATCACGTCGCGGGCGTGGGCGTAGGCGACCGCCTCGCAGGCCAGCAGGAAGGCCTCGACCAGGCGGCGCAGGGTCCAGCCCTCGCCGGAGGGCGCCCAGGCGTCGAGCGTGCTGGCCTCGTGCACCTCGCGGATCCGCTCCCGCAGCGTGGTGCCGCGGATCTCGCGCATCACGTAGCAGGGGCGGCCGTCGGCCATGCGGCCCGCCTCGTGCACGGCGACGATGCCGGGGTGGTCCAGGGCGGCCGTGGCGCGCGCCTCGTACAGGAAGCGGCCGGCCAGGGTGCGTGGCAGGTCGGGGCGCAGGATCTTCAGCGCGACGACGCGGCCCAGCTCGAGGTCGCGGGCGCGCCAGACCTCGCCCATGCCGCCGCGGCCCAGCAGGGTGAGCAGCTCAAAGCGGTCGTCGACGGGCCGCCCGGCCAGGGGAGGAGGGGCGCCACGCTCGGTGCGCGGGGTGGGGCGGCCGGTGGAGGCGAGGTCGGCGGGACCCTCGCTGCGGGGCAGGTCCTCGGGCAGCCAGGTCTCGGGCGAGTCGGGGGGCGGCGCGGGCGGCGGCAGGGCAGGGGGCGGGGGGGCCACGCCTCAGGCCCCGTCGAGGTGCGCGCGACGGCCAGCCACCTCCACCACCGGGCACGGCCGGGGCCGCCGCCGCCCGGTCGGCGGCACGGCGTGCGGCGCGGGGCGGCAGGGGCCCGGGGTGTGGAGGTGCCGCGGCATCGGCCCAGGCTATCCCCGAGGGGCGGGTCCCGCGTCCGGCCGGGTCCGGCCGGCCAGCCCGACCGCGACCAGCCCCAGGGCGGCCAGCAGCCAGGGCCAGGGCTGCTCGGGCCCGGGCAGGCGCTCGCCCAGGGTCGCGGCGAGCAGGTTGTGGGCGGCGTGGGCGACGATGGCCGGCCACAGGGAGCCGGTGCGCAGGGTCAGCAGGCCGAAGAGCAGTCCCAGGCCAAAGGTGTAGGGCAGGCGGACCGCCAGGCCGTGCGCCAGCGCGAACAGCGCCGCCTGGCCGACCAGCGCCGCCCAGGGGGGCCAGCCCCTGCGCAGCAGGCCCAGGACGGCGCCCCGGTAGAGCAGCTCCTCGCCCAGGCCCGGCAGCACCGAGATCACGACCAGGCCCAGGGGCGAGTCGAAGCCGGCCATCGCCTCGGCGTAGAGGGCCAGGGTCTCGTTGGCCGGGACCAGGGCCAGGCCCAGGTGCCACAGCAGCGTCGCCAGCGACAGGCTGCCGGCGACGACGAAGGGCAGGAGCGCCCAGGCCCGGGCCGGGGGGGGCCGCCAGGAGAGCAGCTCGCCCCGGGGCAGGCCCAGCGGGGCGGAGACGAGCAGCGCGGGCGCCAGCACGAAGGCCGACAGCGAGAGCAGCGTGGAGAGGACGAGGTCGTCGCCCAGCAGGGGGGCGGGCACCCAGGAGGTGGAGCCGGCCATCGCGACCAGGGCGAGCAGCAGCACCTCGGGGCGGTAGTCGCCCGCCGCCCGGCGCGTCGCCGTCCGGGACAAGGCGCCGGTGCGCGCCGGCAGGCTCTCCAGCAGGCGCAGGCTGCTGGCCAGCAGCAGGGCCGTCGTGAACACCGCGCTGACCATGGCCAGGCCGGTGCCCGCGGGGGTGGCGCGTCCGGCCATCGCCAGTCCCAGGCCCGCCACCGGCACCAGGCCGGCCAGGTCCGGCCAGCGCTCCTGGACCCACAGCGCGAGCCCCGCCAGCAGGGTCACCGAGAAGACCACCGGCATCGAGCGGCTGATCGCCGTGCGCATGTCCTCGACGTCCAGGAAGGTGCGGACGCCGATCGCGGCGGCCAGTGGGACCATGAAGGGCACGGTGGTCCAGACCACCGGCTCTGCCGGAAGGCCCGAGAAGGCCGCGCCGACCAGGTGGCCCAGCAGGACCAGGCCGACGCCGGCCGCGCCCGAGGACAGCCCGACCAGCCACCAGGCCCAGACCAGGTCACCCCGCCGCCCCGGCAGGCTGAGCCAGGCCTCGACGAAGCCCGAGGCCCGCGCGCGCGGCCCCAGCTCCAGGTAGAGCGAGACGAGCAGCAGGAACAGGCCGGCGGCCAGGGCCGCCCCCAGCGGGGCGGCGGTCGGCTGGTCGGCGCGCGCGCCGGCCTCGTCCAGGGGAAGGGCCGCCTCCAGGCGGGCCAGGGTGGCGGGCTGCTCGGTGATGCCCAGCGCCCGCAGGCGCCGCCCTCGCTCCGCGGAGCGCCGGCTGAGGACGCAGCGCTCCACGCGCGCGACCGGCGCGTCCTCGTGCAGCGCGACGACCTCGATCCGCGGCGGCGTGGCGCCGTCCACGCGCAGCAGCACCTCGGCCAGGTCCTCGGCCACCCAGGCGTCGGGCCAGGACAGCCAGCCGGGGGCCGTGCCGGCCAGGGCCACGGCGCCCAGCTCGCCAGGGGCGCAGGGCCACGCGGCGGGCGCCTGCTCCTCCTCGGCGTCGGGCGCCTCGTCCTCGCCGCCGGGCAGCCAGGCGCCCAGGTGCGCGCCGAAGCCCACGAAGACGAGCATGAGGACCAGCGAGAGGGTGGTCCACCGGTCGCGCGCCAGCGCCAGCCCCTCGGCCCGCAGCAGCGCCCGGATCCGTGGCCAGGACTTGAGGTTCGCTCCGCTCACCGGCGCTCCCAAGGGGGGAACCCCTCCAGGTTCCCCCCGGCCGCCGAGCGGCCGCCCCCCTCCGGGTAGGTTCGCTCCGCTCACCGGCGCTCCGCTGCCAGCTTGAGGTCGACGCGGCGGTCGAGGGCGGCGGCGGTCGCGGCGACCACGAGCAGGCTGAGCAGGGCGGAGCTGCCGGTCGCCTGCAGGTGCTCGACCGGGGTGCTCGCCGCCGCGACCCCGGCCAGGGGCAGCCAGGCGGGCGCCAGGTCGGCCACCCCCAGGCCCAGCAGGCCCAGGATGCCCGTCATCACCAGGCCTCCCAGGTTGTTGGCGGCCTTGGCGTTCGGGCTCCACGTCCCCACCATCAGGTAGAGGGCGTCGCACAGGGCCGAGGCCGTGACCAGCGAAGCGACCTGGGCAGGCCCCCGCAGCAGGTCCTGGTGCGGCCCCTCCACCTGCGCCAGCAGCAGGACCACGTTGCCGACGAAGAGCAGGCAGGCGACCACCTGCAGCCCCAGGGTCGCCAGCAGGCGGGCCAGCAGCACCTGCCAGGCGCGCGCCGGCGTGACCAGCAGGGCCTCGGTCACCCCCTCGTTGCGGTCGGCCACGCCCGCCAGGGCCAGCATGAAGAAGCCCACCAGGCTGACCAGGAAGACCGCGTAGGCCCACAGCCCCGCCTCGACCGGAAACACCGGGGGCTCCTCGACGTCGAGCACCTCGACGTGGGCCACCTCCAGGTCGCGCTCCAGGTCGCCGCCGGCCAGCACGACCAGGTCGGTGAGCACGTCGTCGCCGGCCCGCTCCACCGCTGCCTCCAGGCGCGCCTGCGCCTCGTCGTCGGTCGCGAGCACGCGCACCACCCAGGCGGCGGGGTCCACGCCCTCCAGCGCCGGGTTGCCGGCGGCCAGGCCCTCGCGGCGCTCCACGGCGATCACCGCCGCGTCCACCTCGCCCGAGAGCCAGGCCGCCGCGGGGTCCTCGACCGGCCGCGGGGCCAGGTCCTCGCGCGACAGCGCCCAGGCCAGTGGCAGCTCGGCCGGCAGGTGCGCGGGCACGGCGACCGGGTCGGGCTGGTCGAGGCTGACGACCGTCACGCCCAGGAAGACCCCGACCGGCAGCAGCAGCAGCGCGGGTAGCAGCACGAAGGTGTAGACCTGGGCGGTCCGAGAGAGCCGCCGCACCTCCAGGCGCAGCAAGGTCCACAGCGCGCGCACCTCAGCCCTCGCCCGCGGACGGCTCCTGCCGCACCACCCGACGGAAGGCCTCGGCCAGGGTCGGCGCCCCGGTGCGCTCCCGCAGCGCGGTGGGCGAGGCGACCACGCGCAGCCGCCCCTCGTAGAGGACGGCGATGCGGTCGCAGAGCCGGTCGGCCTCGTCCATCAGGTGCGTGCTGTAGAGCACGGCGGCGCCCTCGTCGCGCAGCGCCTCGACCTCGCGCAGCAGGTCGTCGGTCGCCATCAGGTCCAGGCCCGCGGTGGGCTCGTCGAGCACCAGCACCGGCGGGCGGTGCACGGCGGCGCAGGCGATCCGCAGGCGCTGGCGCATCCCGGTGGACAGGCCCTCGACGAAGCGGTCGGCGAAGGCGCCCAGCCGGAAGCGACCGATGGCCTCGTCGGCGGCGGCGCGGGGGTGGGGCAGTCCGTGCAGCTCGGCGAACAGGCCCAGCGCCTCGCGGCAGGTCAGCCGCGCCGGCAGCCCCGAGGTGGTGCTCAGGTAGCCCAGGTGGGCGCGCACCCGGCCTGGCGCCCGCACCACGTCGAAGCCGGCGACGGCGGCCGACCCCGAGGTCGGCGGCGTCAGCGTGGCCAGCACCTGCATCAGGGTGGTCTTGCCCGCCCCGTTCGGCCCCAGCAGGCCGACGATCTCGCCCGGCGCCACGGTGAAGCTGGCCCCGTCCACGGCCAGCAGGGGCGGGCCCGCGGGTTGGGGCCAGGCCCGCGTCAGGTCGCGGACCTCGATGGCGGGGGCCTGCGGGGGGTGGGTGGACACGGGCGCGATGCTACCCCAGCCGCCCCTCACGCCGCCCCTCAGGCCGCTGCGGGCAGCACCAGCTCCAGCACCCGCTCGCCCGGGCCCTCGCTCTCCACCGCGCGCGCCGCCTCCTCGGCTTGCACCGCCTTGCGGATCTCCTCGCCCAGCCAGCCGGTGAGCGCGCTGTAGCGGGCCGGCGGCACGCACCACCAGCCGTCGCGCACCACCAGCCAGCCCAGGCGCGGGTGGCGGAGCCGGTCGGCGAGCATGCGCGCCGCGATGCGGAAGCTCGGGTTCTCGTGGGCCAGCAGGGCGGCCAGCGCGACCTCGCCGGTCTCGGGGTGGATGGCCTCGTAGAGCGCCGACAGGAAGTCGCTGCCGCGGCCCTGGATGCGCAGCAGCACCACTTGCATCGGGTCCTCCAGCTCGGCCTTGGCCCGGCTGCGCGGCGCGGCCTCCTGCAACAGCGGGCGCGGCACCCCCGGGCGGTCCCAGGCGGCGCGCACCTGGGCGGCGCCGTCCTTGGCCGACTCGACCAGGCTGGCCGCGCGCGCCGTGACCGTCTCCACCACCGGCGCCGACCGGCCGGTGATCGCCGTGCCCAGCAGGATGGCCATGCCGTCGACCAGGGCCGCGATCAGCAGGGCGACCACGGCGGGCAGCTCGCCGCGCTGGACCTTGTAGAAGGGGGTGAGCAGGCCGACCTGCTGCTCCAGGTCGACGTAGGCGGCGCGGGTGGGGGTGGGCGCCGCGGCCTTCCAGGCGTCGGGCGCGGCCTGCCAGGCGGCCAGGTCTCCCTGGTAGACCTGCTCGGCCGTCTGGCCCGCCAGGTCCCGCTCGAACAGCGGCGCCAGCCTGTCCAGGTCGCGCTGGAGCACGGCGGCCTGGGTGCGCTTCTCGCGGGCCTGCGCGGCGTACTCCCGCGCCTGGGGCCCGTAGCCCACCGCCCCCGTCGTCACGCCCGCCTTGGCCTCGTCTCGCGTCAGCGCGTCGAGCGCGGCCGCCTCCTCATGGAGCCGCCCGGCCTGGGTCACGGTCGGCTGCCAGGCCGCCGAGACGAAGGCCGCGTGGGCCTGGTGGGCGCGGTCCAGCCCGTCCGCCGTCACCGCCTGGCCGGCCAGCGTCTCGTAGTAGGTGAAGAAGCTGGTGTAGACGCTCAGCCCGGCGAAGACGCCGACCACCAGCCACTTGCGCACCGGCGCGTGCCGGGCGGTCGCGCCCGCCAGCAGCAGGAAGAGCATGATCTGCACGGTCAGGCCCAGGATCTCCGCCAGGGGCGAGGGCAGGACCTGCCGCGCGCCCAGCACGGTCGTCCAGCCGCTGCCCAGGTTGAGCACCAGCAGCAGGAAGAGCAGGACCTTGTCGCTCCGGGGGCGGTCGAGGTCGGGGTGCGGGCGGCCCGGTGCCGGCGAGGGGTGGTCCACGGCGTCCTCCAGAGGGGGGGTGCCGCCGCTACGCCGCCCGTCGGCAGGCTATTCGCCGGGTTCGGATCTTCGTCGGGGCGGGGTCCAAGGCAGATCCGGGTCGATCGGAGCCGGCGCGCCCGCGGCGGGAAGCGGCCGGGCCGGGGGGGTCCCCTGCGCGCCCCCTCTGGTAGGCTCGGCCCGATGCGGTCCGCCCCCTGCTCCACGTCCCCGCCCTCCGGCCCCCCGCGGCCGGGGGCGTCCTGAGCCGCGCCCGTGGAGCGCATCGACGGCTTCGTGATCGAGGAGCGCATCGGCGCCGGTGGGCTGGCCGACGTGTACCGGGCGGTGCCGGCCGAGGGGGGGCGGCCCGTGGCGCTCAAGGTGCTGCGCGAGGCGGATCGCTCGGCGGCGCACCGCAAGCGCTTCCTGCGCGAGGGGCGGCTGCTGGCGCGCATGTCGCACCCGGGCCTGCCGCGCTGCATGGGCGCCATCGACGGGCACCAGCCCTACCTGGTGCTGGAGCTGCTGCGGGGCCGCACGCTGTCCGAGCGCATCAAGGCGGGCGGGGCCCTGGACCCGGGCCAGGCCAGCATCGTGGCGATGGGCATCCTGCGGGTGCTGGCCTACCTGCACGAGGCGGGCATCGTGCACCGCGACGTCAAGTCCAGCAACGTGTACCTGGCGGACGACCGGCGCGTGATGCTCCTGGACCTGGGGCTGGCGGCCGACCCGGCCGACCCGCTGTCCACCACGCTGGGCGACGTGATGGGCACCTACGCCTACATGGCGCCCGAGCAGCTCTCCGGCGCCGAGGTCGACCACCGCTGCGACCTCTACAGCCTGGGGGTGACGCTCTACGAGGCGCTGGCGGGCGTGCGGCCCTACCAGGCGCGGGGCGCGGCCGGCTACCTGCAGGCGGGCCGCGAGAGCGAGCCGCCGCCCCTGTCGGAGCTCTGCCCGGACGCGCCGGCGCGGCTGCTCGACACGGTGGCGCGGCTGATGGCGCGGGATCCGACGGCCCGGCCCTCCTCGGCGGGCATCGCGCTGGCGATGCTGACCGGCACGGGCGGCGCCAAGCGGTCGCTGGAGCAGCCGCCCCTGGTGGGACGGGCGGCGGCGATGGGCGCCATCCAGGCGGCGATGGACGCGGGCGGCACGGTGCTGATCACGGGCGAGATCGGCTCGGGCACCAGCCGGATGGCGAACTGGGCGCTGGAGACGGCGCGCAAGGAGGGCTTCGAGACCATCGCCCTGCGCTGCTCGAACCGCGGGCCGCCGCAGGACGTGATCGACCAGCTCGCCCGGGACCTCTCCCGCATGGCCGGCCCGGTGGACGCAGATCCCCAGGCGCTGGGCCCGGCGCTGGCGGCCCAGGCCGGCGAGGGGCCGCTGCTGCTGGTGCTGGAGGGCGCCGAGCAGTGCGCGCCCGACACGGGGCTCACGCTCAGCCGGATCCTGCGCGCGGCGCCCCAGGCGGCGGTGGTGGTGACCGGCGTGCGCCCGCCGCCGCACCTGCCCGGGCACGAGGTGCCGCTGCGCGCGCTCTCGGTGAACGAGGTCAACCAGCTCCTGCGCGGGATGCTCGACACGCTCACGCCGCCAGCGGGCCTGGCGGCCCAGCTCCACCGGATGTCGGGCGGCCTGCCGGCCATCGTGGTGCTGGCGGTCAAGGAGCTGGTGGCGCGCCAGGCGCTGTGGTTCGAGGGCATCGGCGACGACGGCGCCTCGATGTGGCGGCTGGACCGGACCGTGCCGCTGACGCCGACGACGGGGCTGGTGCGGCTGTTCGGCGAGGTGCTGGCCAGCCTGAGCGAGCCGGCGCGGTCGCTGCTGGAACTGCTCAGCGTGGTGGGCGAGGCGCTGCCGCTAGAGGTGGCCCTGGAGGTCGCGGGCCTGGACCCGTCGGGGATGGAGCAGGGCCCGCTGCTCTCGACGGGGCTGGCCCAGATCGAGGAGCGGCCGGACGGCGAGTGGATCAGCCTGCGCCGCCCGGCGGTCGGCACCCTCGCGGTGCGACAGGTGCCGGTGGCGCGGCAGGTGGCCCTGCACCGCGGGGTGGCCGACGCGCTCGCGCGGCTGCCGGCCTCGGCCTGGCGCGACCAGCGGGTCGCCTGGCACCACGCGCACGGCGCCGAGCCGGGGCAGGCGCCCTCGGCGCTGCTGGGCCTGGCCGAGGATCTGCACGAGGCGGGCAACGACGCCTCGGCCCTGGACGTGCTGCACCGCGCCAGCGCCCAGCCCAGCCTGTCCCCCCCGGTGGCGGCCCGGATCGCCGTGCTGCGCGGCGAGGCCCTGGAGGCCCTGGGGCGGCGCGAGGAGGCGGCCGAGGCGCTCAACGCCGGGCGGCGCCTGGCCGAGGACCTGGCGGACGACGGGCTGCTCGCCCGCGCCCTGGTCGACCTGGCCACCGTCTACCAGGGCCTGGGGGACGAGCGGCGCGCCGCCACCCTGGCCGACGAGGCGCTGGACGTGCTCGACAACCTGCCCCGGGACCCGACCCTGCCGCGGGCGCTGCTGCTGTCGGCCGAGAACCTGCACGCGGCGGCGCGGCCGGACGAGGCGGCCGACCTGTTCCACCGCTGCATCGACGCCGCGCTGCAGCAGGGGCGGCCGCGCTTCGCGGCGCTGGCCCACGGGGCGCTGGGGGTCATGCTGGCCGAGGAGGGGCAGCTCAGCGACGCGCTGCGCCACCTGGAGCAGGAGGCGGGCTTCCTGCGCGGGCACGGCCTGCGCCGCGAGCTGGTCGAGGTGCTCTACCGGCTGGCCTCCTGCCGGCTGCGCCTGGGTCACGTCGACCAGGCGGCGGAGGCCCTGGCCGAGGCCGAGGACCTGGCCAGCTCGGCGGACCTGCCCTACGAGCGGGCGCTGGTGCGCATCGGCATGGCGGCGATGCTGCTGTGCGTCGGCGATCACGACGGCGCGCGCCGCGAGCTGAAGCAGGCCCGGCACGCCCTGGAGCCGGACGCGCGCTCCACGATCCGGCTGGCCTACCGCGAGGTGCAGCTCCTGCTGCGCCTGCAGGCGGCCGACCACCAGGCGGCGCTGGCCACCTGCCAGGCGGCGGAGGTGGAGGCCGCGCGCGCCGGCCAGCTTGCGGTGGGGTCCTGGTTCCTGGGGATCATGGGCGTGCTGACGGCGGACGCCGACGCGCTCACCGAGGCGATGGAGGTGCTGGCGCGCGGCGGCGACCGTCGCCTGGCGGCCCGCCTGCTGCTGCTGGGCGCCTCGGTCGGCGGCGACGCCGAGGTCCTGCGCTCGGCCGAGGAGGAGGCGCGCGCCTGCGGGGACGTCTTCGTGCTGCTGGAGGTGCTGCACGCCTCGGGCACGGGCGAGCACCGGCGCGAGGCGGCCGCGCTCGTCCTGGCGCTCCAGGCGCACGTGCCCGCGCCGCTGGTCGACGCCTTCGACCGGCTGCCCGCGGTCCGCTGGGCGCGCGAGCTCCGCGCGGGTTGAGGGCCCCCCGGATCGGTCCCTCCCTCTCCCTGCGCTATGCTCCCGCGGTTCGCCGGCAGCAGCGCCAAGGTCCCTCCCCGGTCCTGCTCACGCCGGGGGAGGTGTGAGACCTACATCATCGACGTCCCCACGGCGTTCCTCGCCGGCTCCGTCCTGGCCTTCGTCGGCCGCCGCCTGCTGGTGGCCCGGCGGCCGGATCCCTTCGGCCCGAGCTTCCAGGCGGCGCTCCTGTTTGCGACGGTCTACGCCCTGGGCGTGGGCTGGGCGGCGTGGCGCGCGCCGGACTGGATGCTCAACTACTTCGTGCCGGTCCAGGAGCTGCCGGTGCCGCTGCCGGTGGTGCATGCGCTCTTCGTGGTGGCGTGCTGGATGGGCGCGGCGGCGGGCCACGTGCTGACCGCGGTCTGCCTGCAGCGCGGCTGGACCCTGCGCGCCGCGGCCGTGCTGGGCAGCGGGCTCTTGATGCTCGGGGGGCTGTGGGGGGTCACCCTGGACAGCTACCTGCACGTCGGCACCTGGGCCGAGTACCGTGCCGGCACCGCCGTGGCGCTGCCGGACAGCGGGATCGCGGCGGGCTTCAACCTGCTCGGCGTGCTCTTCGCCTTCACCTTCGCCGGGCCCGCCGTGGGCCTGCACCGCGCCGGCAAGCGCCTGGCGGCGACCTGATGGCCGGCGTGCTGCAGCAGGACCCCGACGGGTCCACGGTCATCGCCTGCCTCGACCCTCGCAGCGGGCAGCAGGTGGCGACGGTGCCGGTGACCCCGGTGGACCAGGTGGGCGCGGCGGTGGCGCGGGCGCGCGCCGCGCAGCCGGACTGGCACGGGCTGGGGCTGGCGCGCCGCAAGGTGCTGGTCGAGGCGCTGCGGCAGGCCTTCCTGGCCGCCGCGCCGCGGGTGGTCTCGCTGCTGGCCGAGGAGTGCGGGCGCCCCGGCGGCGAGGCGTGGACCAGCGAGGTGGTCGCCAACAACGACCTGTTCGCGTGGTGGCTGGGCCAGATCGACGACCTGCTCACCGCCGACCCGATCTCGCTGAACCCGGTGAACTACCCGCGCAAGGGCGGGCGGGTGCAGCTCGAGCCCGTGGGCGTGGTGGGGCTGATCACGCCCTGGAACCTGCCCGTCGCGATCCCCCTGCGCTGCCTGGTGCCCGCCCTGCTGGCGGGCAACACCGTAGCCTGGAAGCCCAGCGAGCACAGCCCGCGCACAGGTGCCCTGCTGCACGAGCTGTGCCGGCAGGTGCTGCCGCCGGGGGTGGTCGAGCTGGTGCAGGGCGACGGCGCCCAGGGGCAGGCCCTGGTCACGGCCGGGGTCGACGCGGTGGTCTTCACCGGCAGCGTGCGCACCGGGCGCAGGGTGGCGGCCCTGTGCGGCGAGCGGCTGGTCCCGTGCAGCCTGGAGCTGGGCGGCAAGGACGCCGCCGTGGTGCTGGCCGACGCCGACCTGGAGCGCGCGGTCGAGGGCATCGTGTGGGCCGCCTTCGGGTTGGCCGGGCAGAACTGCGCCGCGGTCGAGCGCTGCTTCGTGGACGCGGCCCTCTACGAGCGCTTCGTCGACGCGGTGGTGGCCCGGACCCGCAAGCTGCGGCCGCTGCTGGATGTCGGGCCGCTCATCACGCCGGCCCAGCTCGAGATCGTGAAGGCGCACGTGGCCGAGGCGGTGGACCGGGGCGCGGTCGTGCGCTGCGGCGGCGGGGCCCCCGGGCCCGGCTGGTACCACGAGCCCACCGTGCTGACCGGCGTCCAGGACGACATGCTCGTCATGGCCGAGGAGACCTTCGGCCCCGTCCTGCCCATCGTGCCCTTCGACGATCTCGAGCAGGCGCTGGCCCGGGTCGACGGCACCCCCTACGGGCTGACCACCTCGATCTGGACCCGCGACCTGGCCCTGGGCGAGGCCCTGGGCCTGGGCCTGCGCTGCGGCGTGGTGACGGTGAACAACCACGCCTTCACCGGGGCCCTGCCGATGGCCGCCTGGGGCGGTCCCAAGGACACCGGTGGCGGCGTCACCAGCTCCCGCTTCGCGCTCTACCACCTGACCCGGCCCCGGACCGTCGTGCTCGACGCGCTGGGCCAGCCCCACGAGATGTGGTGGTTCCCCTACAACGAGGCCCTGGAGCGGCTCAGCGGCGGCCTGGTCGAGCTGGCCCGCCGAGGGGGCGCCCGGTTGCCGGGGGCCCGTGCCGCGCTATCAGGCTTCATCGCCCGCTGGAAGGACTCGTGACCGGCTCCCCGAAGTACCGCTCCCCCCGCTACCTCGGCCTCGACCTCGCCTGGGCTCCCAGGAAGAGCTCGGGCGGCGCGGTGATGGAGGTGGACGAGGACGGCACGCTGACGCTGAAGTCGACGGCCTCCCTGCGCGCGCACGAGGACATCCTGTCCTGGCTGGCCCGCAACCGCGGCCGCAACGGCTGCATCGTGGCGATCAACGGCCCGCTCATCGTGGAGAACGTCAGCGGGCAGCGGCCCTGCGATCTCGCGCTGCACGAGCACTTCGCCCGCAACTTCATCGACGAGTACCACGTCAACATCACGAACGCCTCGCACCCCCGGACCATCAGCCGGGCGCTGCAGCGCATGGGCTTCGACCTCGACCCGACGGCCGAGGGCGACCGCATCGTCGAGACCTTCAACCAGCCGGCCCAGGTGCTGCTCTTCGACCTCGAGCGCCCCATCAAGCTGAAGGTCGGGCCGGTCGGCGCGCGCAAGGACGCCGTCGCCCGCTTCCGCGAGCTGATCGAGGAGAAGCTCGACGACGCCACGCCTCCGCTCAACCCCAGCGGCGCCCTGCAGGCCCTGCTGGAGGCCGACCTGCCCGACAGCAACGGCAGCCGGGTGGGCGAGCTGGAGGAGCAGCTCGAGGCGGTGCTCAGCGCGTATACGGCGGCCTTCCTCGACATCCGGGGGCCCGAGGCCTGCGCCTTCTTCGGCGACCTGCGCGACGGCTACGTGCTGCTGCCGACCGGGCGCCACCCCGAGGCCCGGTAGCGCCGCCGGTCGGGCGCCTGGGCCCACGACGCTCCCCCTCGCCGACCGCTCCCCTCGCTCCGCTCTCCCCGCTCGGAGGCCGCCATGGCCCACCGCTCCTCGTCCAGCCTGACCGGCGCCTGCCAGGTCGCCATGGAGGCCCGCTGCGGTGGGCTCCTGCTCGCCCACGCCGGCGCGGAGGGCCGCGCCTTCCCCGAGCCGGGGGCTCCCCCCTCCTACGCGCCCGACCGCGGCTTCGACATCGGCCAGATCCGCGTGGCGCTGACCGTGGCGCCGGCCGAGGGCACGCTGGCCGGCGTCGCCGAGGTCGACGTCCTGCCCCTGCCGGGCGGGCTCGGGGCCGTGGCGCTGGACCTGGACGACGTCGTGGTGGACGAGGTGACCGACGCCGCGGGCGGCGCGCTCTCCTACCGCTACGGCGACGGCCGGCTGGTGGTGAAGGGCCTGCCCGCGCAGGGCGGCACCGTGCGCGTGCGCTACCACGGCCGCCCGATCCGCGGGTTGTACTTCACCGGCCCCAACGCCGCGCACCCCGACCGGCAGCCCATGGCCTGGACCCAGTGCCAGGACGAGGACGCGCACTACTTCGTGCCCTGCCTGGACCAGCCGGGGATCAAGCACCCCTGGCGGGTCACCGTCACGGTCGCTGCCCCGGACGCGGCGGAGTGGACGGTGGTCGGCAACGGCAGCCTGGCCCGCCGCGACGGCGCCACCTGGACCTGGGACCAGCCCGAGGCGATCCCCGCCTACCTGCTGACCGTGGTCGTCGCGAAGATGCTGGTGGTGCAGGACCAGCCCGGCGACGGCCGGCCGGTGCGCTACCTGGTGCCCGCCGTCGACGTCTCCGGCCAGCCCGCGGACGAGGCCCAGGTGCGGCGGATCTTCGGCCGCACGCCCGCGATGATGGACTTCCTGGCCGCCCGGCTGGGCGTGCCCTACCCCTGGCCCCGCTACGACCAGGTCATCGTGCACGACTTCATCTTCGGCGGCATGGAGAACGTCGCGGCGACCACGCTGACCGACGTGATGCTGACCGACGACCGCGCCGCCCTGGACAACCCCTGGGACGACCTGGTGGTGCACGAGCTGATGCACCAGTGGTTCGGCGACCTGGTCACCTGCCAGGACTGGAGCCAGGGCTGGCTGAACGAGGGCTGGGCGACCTACAGCGAGCAGCTCTGGAAGGCGCACGCCGAGGGCCAGGACGAGGGCGACCTGCACGGCTGGCACGCGCTGGCCAACTACCTGGCCGAGGACGGCGGCCGCTACCGCCGCGCCATCGTCAGCTACCGCTTCCGCGAGCCCATCGACGTCTTCGACCGGCACCTCTACGAGAAGGGCTCGCTGGTGCTGCGCACCCTGCGGGCCGAGCTGGGCGAGGCGGCCTTCTGGGTCGGCGTGACGGCCTACCTGCGGACCCACGCCCATGGTCCGGTCCACACCCGCGACTTCCAGCGGGCGATGGAGCGGGCCAGCGGCCGCAACCTGGACCGCTTCTTCCAGCAGTGGGTGCTGGGCGCGGGGCACCCGACGCTCAAGGTCAAGCTGGCGCACGAGGACGGGCTGCTCACCATCAAGGTGGACCAGGCCCAGGCCGCGGGCACCGTGGCCGACGACCCCGAGCAGGTGGTCGCCGAGGCCTTCGCCTTCACCCTGCCGGTCGCGGTCGTGCACCGCGACGCCGCCGGCGTCGAGACCGTGCAGCGCCACCGCCTGCCGGTCAAGACCCGCGCCGCCGGCTTCACGCTGCCCTGCGCCGAGGCGCCGACCCGGGTCGAGGTCGATCCCGGCCTGGACCTGCTGTCGGATCTCTCGGTCGACGGGCCGCGGGACTGGCTCATCGCCTCGCTGTCGGGCGACTCGGGCGCCGTGGGGCGCATCCGCGCCGCCAGGGCCCTGGCCAAGGAGGGCAGCCCCATCGCGATCCGCGCCCTGTGCGCCGCGCTGGCCGCCGAGCCCTGCTGGGGCGTGCGCACCGAGCTGGCGGCCCTGCTGGGCACCCACGGCGGCCCCGAGGCCCGCGCGGCCCTGCTGCTGGCCCTGGGCGAGGCCGACCCGCGCGTGCGGCGCGCCGTGGTCGAGGCCCTGGCCCCGCTTCGCCAGCCCGAGGTGGCGGCGGCCCTGGTCAAGGTCGCCCGCGAGGGCGATCCGAGCGTCCAGGTCGAGGGCGCGGCCCTGGTCGCCCTGGGCGGGATCGTCGCCCAGCTCGACGTGGCCGATCCCTCGCTGGGCACCGAGCTGCAGGCCGACGAGCTGGTCGCCCTGCTGCGCGAGGCCCTGCACCGCCCGGCCTGGGCGGACGTGCTGACCCAGCGGGCGCTGGACGGCCTGTCGCGGACCCGCCGGGCCGAGGTGCTCGACCTGCTGATCGAGCACACGGGGGAGCGCTTCCCCGACCGGGTGCGGGCCACGGCCGCCCAGGGCCTGGGCCGGCTGGCCGAGGCGGTGAGCGAGGCGCGCAAGGCGGCGGTGGACCGGCTGGTCGACCTGGCCCGGAACGCCTCCTGGCGGGTCCGCTACTTCTCGCTGCAGGCGCTGGGCGGCTGCCGCGATCCCCGCGCCCTGGGCCCGCTGCACGAGCTCCACCAGACCGCGCTGGAGGGCCGCCTGCGCCGCACCGCCTTCGAGAGCGCGGCGCGCCTGGGCCGGGACGCCGCCGACCCGGTCGCCGGCCTGCGCGACCAGCTCGAGAAGCTGCGGGACGAGGGGCGCACCCTGCGGGAGCGGCTGGACAAGCTCGAGGGCAAGACCGGCGCGGCCCCCGCGACCGAGGCCGGGGCCGGGTCGACGCCGGCCGCGGGCGGCGAGACCTGATCCCGTCGGCGCTGGCCCTGCTCGGCCTGCTGGCCTGCGCGCCCAAGAGCGGCGGCGCGCCGGCCGGGGGCTCTGACGGCGGCGGGCCCGACGGCGGCGACAGCGACGGGGGCAGCCCGGACAGCGGCCAGGCCGACGGCGGCCCGGACAGCGGCAGCCCCGACGGCGGCAGCCCCGACGGCGGCGGCGACGCCGGCGGCGACGCTGGCGGGGCCGATGGGGGCGACGAGGGGGTGGACGTGGGCGGCCTGGTGGCCTTCGTCGGGCCGGTGGAGTCCGAGCTGGGCAGCGCGCTGGGCGGCGGCGCGCTCGGCCCGGTCGCCCAGGGACGGGTGGCCCTGGGCGCGCCCGCGGCCGAGGCGGGGGCCGGGCGGGTGGAGCTGTGGGGCCCGGACGGAGACGCCTGGGCGCTGGCCGGCGCGTGGGTCGGGCGGGCGGAGGACGACGCGGCCGGCGCCGCTCTGGTGGTGGGGGATCTCGACGGCGACGGCCTCGCCGACCTGGCGGTGGGCTCGCGACGCGCCGACACGGGCGGCGAGGACGCGGGGCTGGTGGACCTCCTCTTCGGCCCGCTGACGGGCGACGGGTCCCTCGCCCTGGCCGACGCCACCTGGGCTGGGGCCCAGGCGGGGGACTTCGCCGGGGGGGCCCTGGCCCTGGTGGACACCGACGGCCTGGGCGGGCGGGGGCTGCTCGTCGGGGCCGGCCAGGTCGATGGCCCGGCTGGCGTCGACTGCGGCGGCGCCTGGCTCCTCGCGCTCCCCCTGGCCGCGGGCGTCCTCGACGAGGTGACGCCGATGGCGCGGATCACCGGGCCGGCCCCGGGGGCCCTGGCCGGCACCGCGCTGGCGGCCGGGGACCTGGACGGCGACGGCCTGGCCGAGGTCGTGCTGGGCGCCTTCGGGTGGGAGGGCTTCGCCGGCGGGGCCTGGGTGGCCGAGGGCCCGGTGCAAGGCGAGGTCTCCCTGGAGGTCGCGCCGCGGGCCTGGCTGCTGGGCGAGGCGTCCTTCGACCTGGCCGGCCAGGCCGTGGCCATCGGCGACCTGGACGGCGACGGGGCGGGCGAGCTGGTCGTCTCGGTGCCCGGACAGGACGGCGCCGGCTCGCTGGGGGGGGCCGAGGCGGGCGTGGTGCTGGTCTTCCCCGATCCGCGCGGGGCCCTGTCCGCCGCGGAGGCGGCCGGCGCGCTGTGGGGCACCTCCTATGCCCGGGCAGGCTGGGACCTGTCGGCGGCCGGCGACCTGGACGACGACGGGCACGGCGACCTGGTGGTGGGCGCTCCGGGCGAGGAGGACGCGGCGGGCGGTGCCTGGCTCGTCTCGGGCCCCGTCGAGGGGGTGCGCGCGTTGGACCCGTCGCGGGATCTGCGCGCCGCGGGCGCGCCGGTCGGCGCGGGCCTGGGGGACGCGGTCGCCGGACCGGGGGACCTGACCGGGGACGGCCGGCCCGACCTGCTGCTGGGCGCGCCGGGGGCCGCGACCGCCTGGCTGTGGCCGGGCGACTGAAGGAGGCGAGATGGACACGCAGCTCCAGGACCAGACGGTCCTCATCACGGGCGCCAGCGGCGGCATCGGGCGGGCGCTGGCCCGGGTCTTCGGGGGCGAGGGCGCGCGGCTGGTGCTGCACGCCGGCAGCCGCCCCGACGAGCTGGCCGCCTGGACGGCCAGCCAGCCGTGGGCCGACCGCGCCATCTGCGTGCAGGCCGACGTGCGGGACCCCGACGCGGTCGCGGGCGCGTTCCGGCAAGGCGAGGCCCGCTTCGGGCGCATCGACGTGGCCGTCGCCAACGCCGGCCGCTGGCCGCCCGCCGACCAGCGCCTGCACCAGGCGCCGGTGGACCGGATCCGGGAGACGGTCGAGATCAACCTGCTCGGCGCCGCCTGGACCGCGCGCGCCTGGATGGACGGCCTGTCCCGCCATGGCCCCCGCCCCGACGGCCTGGGCGCCTCGCTCTGCTTCATCGGCAGCACCGCCGGCCGCTTCGGCGAGGCCGGCCACGCCGACTACAGCCTGTCCAAGGCCGGCCTGTACGGCCTGGTGCGCAGCCTGAAGAACGAGGTGGTCCACCTGGACCCCTTCGCGCGGGTCCACATGGTGGAGCCCGGCTGGACCGTGACCGAGATGGCGCGGGAGGCGCTGGACCAGGCGGGCACCATCACGCGGGTCACGCGGACCATGCCCCTGCGCCAGCTCGCGCGCGCCGCCGACATCGCGCGCGCCGTCGCCTTCCTGTGCAGCCCGGCGCTGGCCCGGCACATCTCGGGCGAGGTGCTGACGGTGGCCGGGGGCATGGAGGGCCGCGTGCAGTGGGCGCCCGAGGACATCGACGAGGCGGCGGTGCGGACCCGGGCCCGGGAGGGCGGTTGAGCCGGCGGTGGGGCACCACGGGGTACGGCTGGGGTAGCCTGCGGGGGGAGGAGCACGCATGAGCCCTGGCCTGGAGCGACCGGTCCGCGTGGCGCTGGACGCCATGGGGGGCGACGAGGGGCTGGCCGCCGCCGTCGAGGGCGCCGCCCGCCTGACCACCGAGGACCGCCCGGTCCAGGTGCTGCTGGTCGGCGACGAGCCGCAGCTCAGCGCCGCCCTGGCCCAGCAGCGCTACGACCCGGCCTGGCTGCAGCTCGTGCACGCCCATGACTGGGTGCGCCAGGACGAGAAGCCCCACGAGGCCCTGGAGCGGCGGCCCCAGGCCAGCATCCACGTCGCCGCCGACCTGGTGAAGCAGGGGCACGCCGACGCCCTGGTCAGCGCGGGCAACACGGGCTGCACCGTGCTGGCCGCCAGCCAGCGCTTCGAGCGCCTGCCGGGGATCCGCCGGGCCGCGCTGGCCAGCGTGTACCCGACCGAGCAGCGCCACGGCGAGCGGGGGGACCCCTTCGCGCTCATGCTCGACGTGGGCGCCACGTTGAACGCCAGCGCCGAGGACCTGGTCGGCTTCGCGGTGATGGGCAGCGCGTATGCGCGCATCATCTCGGACAACCCGGCGCCCCGGGTCGCCCTGCTCAGCAACGGCACCGAGCCGACCAAGGGCACGCCGGCCATCATCGCCGCCCACCAGGTGCTGGCCGGGATGCGGTCGGTCAACTTCGCCGGCAACGTCGAGGGCCTGGACATCCCGCGCGGCTCGGTCGACGTGATCGTGACCGAGGGCTTCCTGGGCAACGTCGTGCTCAAGATGCTGGAGGGGGTCTCCGAGGTGGTCGTCGACCTGGCGCGCGACGCCTACGCCCGGAAGTTCCTGTACCGGATGGGGCTGACGATGCTCTCGCAGGGCATCCGCCAGCTGCGCACCATGACGGACTGGAAGCAGTACGGCGGCGCCCCGCTGCTGGGCCTGGACCACGTCGTCATCAAGGCGCACGGCCGCAGCAACGCCCGCGCCTTCCGCAACGCCGTCAAGGTGGCGGCCAAGGCGGTGGACCGCGACCTCGCGGGGCAGATCCGGGCCGGCATGTCGCCTCCGGGGGCCGGTCAGCCGCCTTCCAGCCCGTAGCCCTGGAGCTTGCGGTAGAGCGTCTTGCGGTCCAGGCCCAGGATGCGGGCCGCCTGGGCCTTGTTTCCGCCGACCGCCTCCAGCACCTGGCGGATGTGCCGCTCCTCGACCTCGGCCAGGGGCACCAGGCCCGCGACGGGCGCGCCCCGCGCGGCAGGGCGGCCGTGGCTCGCCTCGGCCTTGCCCTGCGTGATGCGCGCCGGCAGGTCCTCGGGGCCCAGCTCGGTGTTGTGGGTCAAGGCGACGGCGCGCTCGATGACGTTCTCCAGCTCGCGCACGTTGCCCGGCCAGCGGTATCGCAGCAGCAGGCGGGCCGCGGCCGGGGAGAGGCCGCGGATCGTCTTGCCCGTGCGGCTGGCGGCGCGGGTCAGGAAGTGCTCGGCCAACAGCTGGATGTCGCCGCCCCGGCTGCGCAGCGGGGGCAGCTCGACCTGGATGACCGCCAGCCGGTAGAACAGGTCCTGGCGCATGCCGCCACGCTCCACCATCAGCTCGGGATCTCGGTTGGTGGCGGCGATGATGCGCGCGTCGAAGGGGACCTCCTCGTCGGAGCCCACCGGGCGGACGGCCCGCTCCTGCAGGGCGCGCAGCAGCTTGGGCTGCAGGGCCAGGGACAGCTCGCCCACCTCGTCCAGGAACAGGGTGCCACCCGAGGCCTGCACGAACAGGCCCCGCCGCGCCGTGCGGGCGTCGGTGAAGGCGCCGCGAGCGTGGCCGAACAGCTCGCTCTCCAGCAGGCCGTCGGGCACGGCCGCCAGGTTCACCGCGACGAAGGGTCCGCCGGCCCGGCGCCCGCGGCGGTGCATCGCGCGCGCGACCACCTCCTTGCCGGTGCCGCTCTCGCCGGTGAGCAGGACCGGGGCGTCGCTGCTCGCCGCGCGCTCCAGCACGTCGTAGAGGCCCTGCATCGCCGGGCTGCTGCCCAGCACCTCGTCGAAGCGGCTCGCGCCGCGGACGGCCTGCTCCAGGCGCTCCACCTCGCGGCGCAGCGCGCTGTGCTCGGCGGCGCGGTCCAGGGCCAGGTCCAGCGCGTGCAGGTCGACCGGCGCGCCCAGGACCATGAAGGCGCCCGCGCGCGTCGCGGCGTCCAGCACCTCGTGGCTGGGCGCGCGCGCCAGCAGCAGCACGGGCACCTCGGTCGAGGTGCACAGGCGCCGCAGGGCCGCGACCGGGTCCCCGCCATCCACGGCGGGCCCGACCAGGACGCTGTCCCAGTCGCGACGCCGCAGGGCCTGCAAGGCGCTGGCGAGGTCGGCCGCCACCTCGACGCCGTAGCCGCGGCTGCGCAGCGCCTGGGCGAGCCGGACCACCTCACCCAGGTGGTCCTCGACCAGCAGCACCTGCCCGCGGGCGGTCACGCCGGGCCCCGGTCAGGCCGCGGAGCGGGCAAGGCTCAGTCCTCCTCCTCGCCCATCTCCTCGCCTTCCTCGTCGTCCTCGCCGGGGCCGTCCTCCTCGTCCTCGCCGTCCTCGTCGTCGAAGTCGTCGTCGTCGTCGTCGTCGCTGACGCCCACGTCGTCGTCGGCGTCGTCGTCCATCCAGCGCTCCTCCTCCTCGTCCTCCTCCTCGTCGTCGTCGATGTCGGCCGAGCCATCCCAGCCCACGGCCTCGACCATGTCGCTCTTGAGCTCCCAGTAGTTGATGCCCTCCTCGCGGCAGAGCTCCTTGAGCGTCATGGCCATCACCTCGTCGGTGACCTCGACGCCGTAGTTCTCGAAGACCTCGTCGACCTCGGGGTGCTCTTCCATCAGGTCGAGGATGCGCATGCGGGCATGGATCGCCACGGGGGAACTCCTGGGTGCCGGCCGGGCCGGCGAGGGGGGTGCCGGCGGTGCCGGTCAGGGGGAAGCCGTCGCCCAAGCAACGCGCGTGCCAGGCCGATGGAGGCCTGGAGGCGGTCGAGAGGGGGTGGGTGGGGCGGTTTGCCGTAGCGAAATGCATCGGTGGGGCATTTCGCTACAGTTGCCGTGACTACCGGTATCCAGCCGCCTGCAAGGTGAACAGGTGTGCGTAGCGACCGTCGCGCGCCATCAGCTCCTCGTGGCTGCCCTGCTCCTGGACCCGCCCCTGGTCGAGCACCACGATCTCGTCGGCCATGCGCACGGTGCTGAAGCGGTGGCTGATCAAGATGGCCATCTGGTCGGCGGTCGCCTGGCGGAAGTGCTGGAAGATCCGCGCCTCGGCCTCGGCGTCCATCGCGGCGGTGGGCTCGTCGAGGACGACGATGTCGGCGCCGCGCCGCATGAAGGCGCGCGACAGGGCGATCTTCTGCCACTGGCCGCCCGACAGCTCCTGGCCGTCGTCGAACCAGCGGCCGAGCTGGGTGCGGTAGCCCTGGGGCAGCGCGTCGATGAAGGGCGCGGCCAGCCCCTTGTGCGCGGCGTCCTGCCAGCCGTCCTCCTCCTGGATGCGGGGCACGTCGCCGACGCCGATGTTCTCGCCCACCAGCATCTGGTAGCGGACGAAGTCCTGGAAGATGACGCCGATGCGCTGGCGCAGGGTCGGCTCGTCCCAGGCCTGCAGGTCCAGGCCGTCGAGCAGGATGCGCCCCTGGACCGGCCGGTACAGCCCGCACAACAGCTTGATCAGCGTGGTCTTGCCCGAGCCGTTCTCGCCGACCAGGGCCAGCTTGCGGCCCGGTCGCAGGTGCAGGCTGACCTGGTGCAGCGCGTCCGCCTTCGCCCCCGGGTAGCGGAAGCTGACGCCCTCGAAGCGGATGCCGTCGCCAGGAAGGGGGCCGGCGGTGGCGCCCGCGCGCAGGGGCTGGGAGGGGGTCTCCAGGTACTCGTAGAGGTTCGACAGGTACAGGTTGTCCTCGTACATGCCGCCCATGCTGGAGAGCATCGAGGCGAAGGCGCTCTGGCCCTGCTTGAAGATCAGCACGTACATGGTCATCTCGCCCAGGCTGATCCGGCCCTGGGCGGCGGACAGCACGATCCAGGCGTAGGTGCCGTAGAAGGCGGCGGTCGACAGCAGGCCCAGCAGGTAGCCCCACAGCCCGCGGCGCAGCGTCAGGTCGCGGTCCTCCCCGTAGACCTTCTCGAAGATCCCGCGGTAGCGCTGCAGCAGCAGCGGCCCCAGGCCGAAGAGCTGGACCTCCTTGGCGTAGTCCTCGCGCGCGAGCACCGTCTCCAGGTACATCTGCTGGCGGGCCTCGGGGGCGCGCCAGCGGAACAGGCGGAAGGCCTGGCCCGCGAAGCGCGTCTCGGCGACGAAGGCGGGCACGGCGGCGGCCACCAGGACGGCGACGGCCAGCGGGCTGAACGCGACCAGCAGCGCGGCGTAGGTGAGGAGCGAGATGCCGTTCTGCACGATGCCGAAGGTCTTGTTCACCAGGCCCAGCGGCCGGCTGCTGGCCTCGCGGCGGGCGTTGGTCATCTTGTCGTAGAGGGCGCTGTCCTCGTACTGGGTCAGGCTCAGCGTGAGCGCCTTCTCCAGGATCATCACGTTGACGCGGTGCCCCAGCAGGGCGCGCAGCAGGTACTGGCTGACCTGCAGGCCCTTCTGGCCCAGCGCCAGCAGCGCCACCAGGCCGCCCTCGAGCGCCACCAGCAGGAGCAGCGGCCCCACCTCGCCGCCGGCGTCGGCCCGGGCGACCACGCCGTCCACGATGTGCTTGCCCACCCAGGCGATGCCCGCCGGCAGCAGGCCGGAGAGCAGCGTCAGCGCGCCGAGCGCGAGGCACAGGGCCCGGCTGGTCTGCCAGACCAGGGCCATGGCGCGACCGCTGTACTGGAAGACGCCGGCGAAGCGGCGCAGGCCGGGGCCGCGCGGCGGGTCGTCGCGGAGATCGTGGACGTCGGACACGGGCGGAGCCTAAGCGCCGCCCGGCCCGAGGCCAGCGGGGGGGGCCTCAGCCCTCGGTCGACCCGCCCGCGGCGGCCTTCTCGGCCTTCTCCTTCTCTTCCTTGGCCTTGCGCTTCTGCCAGGCCTTCAGCTCCTTCTTGTCGAGCTGGGCGACGTGCAGGGCCTCCCAGTCCACCACCTCGTAGGGGATGCCCTCCTTCGTGAGCTGGGCCTCGGCGTACTCCTTGGGGCCGACCAGGGTCACGACCTCGTGGCCGACGCAGGGGGAGAGCACGTCGTCGAAGTCGGTGACGTCGACCTTGGCCAGGTCCTTGGGGTAGTGCTCGAAGAAGTCGAAGTTGCCCACATCCGTCGAGATCAGGCGGCTGAGCATCTGGGCGCCGGACTGCTGGCCCAGGCCGTACTGGCGCGCGCGGGTCCACTTGGCCGCGAGCACCGCGTCGGCGTCGACGTTGCCCTTGCTGGCCTGGTCGACGATCTCGTACATCGACTTCACGGCGAAGCCGACGGCGTCGTTCTGCACGAGCGAGTTCATGTAGAGCGCGGCGGTCCCGCCCTTCCACTGCTGGGCGTAGGCGTAGGCGCCGTAGGTCACGCCGGCGTCCTCGCGCAGCACCTTCCACAGCCGCTCGCTCATCACGTCGGAGACGACCTGGGCGCGGGCGGTCTGGGTGTCGTCGTCGCGCACGATCTGGCAGCCCAGCAGCACGTCGGTCTGGGTGGCGATCGGGTTGTCGAAGACCAGCACCTGCCGGTCGGGCCGGGCCGCGGGCTTGGGCATGGGCGGGACCGGCCCCGCCTGGCTCGTGTTGCCGGCCCAGCCCGAGAAGTACTTGTCGACGGCGGCCTGGGCGGCGGCGGCGTCCACCTTGCCGACGACCACCAGCTCGGCGTTGGCCGGCTGCCACTTGCGGGCGATCCAGGCCTTGGCCTGGTCCAGGCTCCAGGTCTCCGCGGCCGCGTAGGCCTCGTTCGTCCACCAGTTGCCCAGCGCGTGGCCGGGGAAGAGCCGCTCGCTCATGAAGCGGTCGGCCCAGTTCTCCGGCTTCTCGCTGTCCTTCTTGGTGCTGGACTGCCACTTCTTGAGCATCTCCCGCTTCTCGGCGGGGGTCCACTCGTAGCCCTCGACGTAGTGGCGCAGCTGGTGCAACAGGGCCTCGAGGTTGCCCGCGGGGCCCTCGACCACGATCTGGTTCTCGCCGTTGGCGTAGGCGCGGCCGGCGACCTTCAGCAGGTTCTCGTCGTCACCCAGGTTGTTGCCCGTCGAGTAGAGGGCCTCGGCGACCCGGTTGAGGCCCCACGGCTCGCTGGTGGTGTTGCCGCCTTCGACCTCCAGGCCGACGCGCACGATGGGCGCCTCGCCGTAGGGCATGATCGCCACGCGCAGCCCGTTGGGCAGGGTCAGCTCCTGGATGTCGGCGCGGTCCGGCGTGATGGTCACGCGCTCGATGGCCTCGGGCGTCAGCGACTCGCGCGCGAAGACCAGCCGGAAGCGATCCTCGGCCTTGGCGGCGTGGTAGGCCGACTCGTTGCCCTCTCCCTTGGAGGCGGCGGCCTCGGCCTCGCGGCGGGCGCGCTCCTCCTCGTCCATCGGCTCGACGATGACGCCGATCATCCGGTCGCGGGTGATGTACTTCTGCGCCAGCGCCTGGACCTGGTCGAACCGGACCGAGCTGACCTCGTTCATCTGCGTGGAGAAGTAGGCGGGGTTGGCCGTGAAGTGCGTGAACATGGCCGTCTGCGTGGCGCGGCCGCTGAGGCTGCTGACCTCGTCGACCGACAGCAGCGTGTCCGTCATCTGGCTCATCTTGGCCTGGTTGAAGGACCAGTCGAAGAAGGCCTTGTAGATGGGGTTGGCGTTGAGCGAGCGGTCCCACTGCAGGTACAGCGCGTCGCCCGCCTTCTCGATCAGCCGCTCGCCCTTGTTGCCACCGGCCGCCTTGGGCTCGATGAAGCAGTACATCGTCGTGTTGTACTCGTCGGAGCCCGGGAAGCAGCCGATGCCCTCCAGGCTGCCGTCGCTGTCGGCGAAGTTCCAGCCCGAGTTCAGCGTGTAGTAGATCTGGTTCGCGAGGTTGTTCGCCGCGACGTAGTTGAGCATGTCCTCGCCGCAGTACCCGCCGGGCAGCGACCACGCGAGCACCACGGTCTCCACGTCGACCATGCCCTTGACCCGGGCGATCTCGGTGCTCTGCCGGGCCGGCGGCTCGGTCCGCTCGCCGCAGGCCACGCGGGGCTGGGGCCGGTTGCCCTCCATGAAGGACTGCAGGCGGGGCACCCAGCCCTCGATGAAGCGCGCCCGCTCATCCTCGGTCTTCAGCTCGCCGTAGGCCTTGGCGTCCTCGGGCGTCATCAGCAGGTCCAGCTCGGTCTCGAAGGCCTGCAGGATGGCCGGCCAGGTGTCCTCGGGCTTGAAGTCGCCGACGACCACGACGGTGGCGTACTCGGGCCGGTAGTTGTCCCGCACGAACTCCTGGACGTGGGGCAGGTCCAGCCGCGACAGCGTCTCGTGGTTGCCGATGGTGCTGCGGGTGTAGGGGTGGCCCTGCGGGTAGAGCGCCTGCGCGACGGCGTCCCAGGCGGCGCCGATGGCGGCGTTCTCGTAGCGCATGCGCAGCTCGTTGCGGGCGATCTCGCTCTCCAGGCGGACCACCTCCTGCGTGACGTTGGCCACGCCGTCCTTCATGCGCAGCGCCTCCAGGCGCAACAGCGGGATCATGGCGTCGGCGGGCGCCACGGTCATGTAGTTGGTCCAGTCGTTGGACGTCGACGCGTTGATGTTGCCGCCGAGCTGGGAGATCAGGTCCCAGTTCTTGGGCAGGCCGGCGTGCTCGGCGCGGAAGGCCAGGTGCTCGACGACGTGGGCGATGCCTTCGTAGCCGGGCTGGTCGAACTCGCTGCCGCGGTCGAAGACCAGGGTGATCGCCACGATGGGCTGGCTGTGCTCGGACTGGAACATCACCCGCAGGCCGCTGGGGAAGTAGTAGTC
>JAKLKF010000005.1:64017-82315 GCA_023150805.1 Myxococcota bacterium
GGATGTTCACGTCGTAGTTGTCGAGCTTCAGCTCGTAGGGGGCCTTCGGGACGGCCGCGGCGTGGGCAGCGGGCGCCAGGGCGGGCATCAGGGCGAGGGCGAGGACGAGGCTGCCGAGCATGCGGGACTCCTTGGGGCGCAGGGGCCCAGGGGCGCGGTGGTTCCGGGTGGCGGGGGGTTAACGCGGAGCGCAGGGAGGAGCGTTGCGGACCCCCGGGCCTTGCGGGACAGGGTGGATGGACGCGGCCCGACCGGCAAGCCCCGACCGCGCGCCTGCGCCGCACCCCCGGCCATGGCAGGGGGGGCCGGCCCAAGATAGCCCCCGGGACCATCCAACCGCGGAAGGGCACCCCATGAGCACCGACGGCAGCAAGGTCCTGTTCGAGATCACCGAAGCGCACCTCAACACCGGCCTGCGGGGCTTCCCGGTGGGCACCGTGCGGTCCAGCGCGGTCAGCCCGACCGAGGGCGTCTCCTACGTGGGCTACCCGGTGGCCGACCTGGCCTACCTGGACCCCGAGGCGGTGGTCTACCTGCTCTTCTACAAGCACCTGCCCAGCGACGCCGAGCTGGTGGCCTTCAAGGCCGACCTCGCCGCCCGCTCGGCGGTGGACCCCCGCGTGCTGGAGCTGCTCGCCGCCCTGCCGCGCGACGGTCACCCCATGGAGTGGCTGATGGTCGGCCTGACCTTCCTGGGCATGACCGGCAAGACCGGCGACTGGCTGGAGGACAGCCTGAACCTGGTCGCCCGCTCGGCCACCCTGGTCGCCAACATCTTCCGCATCCGCAGCGGCTGGGGCGCGCCGGTCGCTCCGCGGCCCGAGCTGGGCCTGGTCGAGAACTGCGTGCACCAGATGGGCGTGCCCGGCGCCGACGCCGACAAGCTGCGCGAGCTGCTGCGCGTCTTCTACGTGCTGCACATGGACCACGGCGGCGGCAACCTCTCCACCTTCGTGGGCAAGGCGGTCGCCAGCGGCCACGCCGATGTCTACTCCAGCCTCAGCGCCGCGATGGCCGGCCTGTACGGCCCGCTGCACGGCCGCGCCAACCAGGAGTGCCTGGAGTTCACGCGCGAGGTCGGCACCACCGACCCGGCCGAGGTCGAGGCCTTCACCCGCAAGACCCTGGACGAGGGCGGCAAGATCTACGGCTTCGGGCACGCGGTGCTGCGGGCCGAGGACCCCCGCGCCAAGGTGCAGTACGAGCTGGGCGAGAAGCTCTGCCCCGACGACAAGCTGTTCCGCACGGCCGTCGTGATGCGCGAGGTCTGCACCCGGGTGCTCAAGGAGAACCCCAAGGTCAGCAACCCCTACCCCAACGTCGACGCGGTCAGCGGCACGCTGCTGCACGCCACGGGCCTGGACGACGCCGAGTACTACACCGTGCTGTTCGGCTTCAGCCGCATCGCGGGCATCGCCGCCCAGATCGTCGACGAGCGCACCGTGCTCCGCGAGGGCAAGGGCGTGCCGATCTACCGCTGCAAGTACATCGCCGAGGCCCAGCCGCCCCGTCGCCTGAGCTGACGGGACGACACCCCGGGGCCCGCCGCTCGACCACGACGGCGGGCCTCGCCGCTTCCGGCTCCGCCCCCTCCCTCCTTCGGTTCGAACCCTTCCCCCATCGGAGGTCCTTGTGGCCGCGTACACCCACCTGACCCCGCCCTCGACGGGCAGCAAGATCACCGTGCTGGAGGACGGCACCCTCGTCGTCCCCGACGACCCGGTCATCCCCTTCATCGAGGGCGACGGCACGGGCGCCGACATCTGGGCCGCCTCGGTGCGCGTCTTCGACGCCGCCGTGCAGAAGGCCTACGGCGGCAAGCGCAAGATCACCTGGCTGGAGATCTTCGCCGGCGAGAAGGCCAACGACACCTTCGGTGAGTGGCTGCCCCAGGACACGCTGACCGCGATCGTCGACTACAAGATCGCCATCAAGGGTCCGCTGACCACGCCGGTCGGCGGCGGCTTCCGCAGCCTGAACGTGGCGCTGCGGCAGGAGCTGGACCTGTACGCCTGCGTGCGGCCCGTGCGGTGGTTCGAGGGCGTGCCGAGCCCCGTGAAGGAGCCGCACCTGGTCGACATGATCATCTTCCGGGAGAACTCCGAGGACATCTACGCCGGCATCGAGTGGAAGGCCGGCTCGCCCGAGGTGAAGAAGGTCGTCGACTTCCTGCGCAACGAGATGGGCGTCAAGAAGATCCGCTTCCCCGAGACCAGCGGCATCGGCATCAAGCCCGTCAGCCAGGAGGGCACCTACCGCCTGGTCCGCGCCGCGATCAAGCACGCCCTGGAGCACAAGCTCCCCAGCGTCACGCTGGTCCACAAGGGCAACATCATGAAGTTCACCGAGGGTGGCTTCCGCGACTGGGGCTACCAGATCGCCCGCGAGGAGTTCGGCGGGACCCTGATCGACGGCGGCCCCTGGACGCGGGTCGTGGGCGCCGACGGGCACGAGGTGGTGATCAAGGACGTCATCGCCGACGCGATGCTCCAGCAGATCATCCTGCGCCCGGCCGAGTACAGTGTCATCGCGACGCTGAACCTGAACGGTGACTACATCAGCGACGCGCTGGCGGCCCAGGTCGGCGGCATCGGCATCGCGCCGGGCGCCAACATCAACTACGTCTCGGGCATCTCGGTGTACGAGGCCACCCACGGCACGGCGCCCAAGTACGCCGGCAAGGACGTGGTCAACCCCTCCAGCGTGATCCTGTCGGGCGTGATGATGCTCGAGCGGATGGGCTGGAACGAGGCGGCCGCCCTGATCATCCAGGGCATCGAGCGTTCCATCGCGCAGAAGCGCGTCACCTACGACTTCCACCGGCTGATGGACGGCGCCACCAAGCTCAAGTGCAGCGAGTTCGGCGACGCCATCATCGAGAACATGTGAGGAGCCCGACATGAAGCTTCACGAGTACCAGGCCAAGGAGCTCCTCGGCCGTCACGGCGTGGCCGTGCCCCCCGGCAAGGCGGCCCACACGGTCGCCGACGCCGTCTCCGCCGCCAAGGAGATGGGCGGCGACTTCTACGTCGTCAAGGCCCAGGTCCACGCCGGCGGGCGCGGCAAGGGCCGGTTCAAGGAGGTCGTCGACGCCGACGTCCTCGCCCGCGTCCTGCGCGGCGAGGCCGACGTGCCCGGAAAGGGCGGCGTGCAGCTCTGCGGCGCCGCGACCCACGACGAGGCGGTGGCCAAGGTCCGCGCCGCCGCCGAGATGATGCTCGGCAACACGCTGGTGACCAAGCAGACCGGCATCGACGGCGTCAAGGTCAAGACCATCCTGATCACGACCGGCGCGGCGATCAAGAAGGAGCTGTACGCGGCCATCCTGCTCGACCGCCAGAAGAGCCGGCTCCTGCTGATGGCCAGCACCGAGGGTGGCACCGAGATCGAAGAGGTCGCGGCCCACAACCCCGGCGCCATCCACAAGGTCTGGGCCGACCCGGTCACGGGCCTGGGCGACTGGCAGTGCCGCCAGATGGCCTTCATGCTCGGGCTGTCGGGCAAGGCCTTCAAGGGCGCCGTCAAGATGTTCAAGGCGCTCTACGCCACCTACCTGGCCGTCGACGCCAGCATGGTGGAGATCAACCCGCTGGTGATCACGCCCGACGACGACGTCGTGGCGCTGGACGCCAAGGTCACCATCGACGACAACGCCCTGTTCCGCCAGGCGGAGATCCACTCCTGGTACGACGCCGGCGAGGACGACGCCGCCGAGATCGAGGCCAGCAAGTTCAACCTGAACTTCATCAAGCTCGACGGCAACATCGGCTGCATGGTCAACGGTGCGGGCCTGGCGATGGCCACCATGGACATCATCAAGCTCTACGGCGGCGAGCCCGCCAACTTCCTGGACGTCGGCGGCGGCGCCCAGAAGGACCAGGTCAAGGCCGCGCTGCAGATCATCACCAAGGACCCCTCCGTCCACGCCATCCTGGTGAACATCTTCGGCGGCATCATGCGCTGCGACGTCATCGCCGAGGGCATCGTCGCGGCGGTGGCCGAGGCGGGGCTGTCCGTGCCCCTCGTCGTCCGCCTGGCCGGCACGAACGCCGACAAGGGCAAGGAGATCCTCGCCCACAGCGGTCTGTCCATCATCCCCGCCGACACCCTGGCCGACGCCGCTGAGAAGGCTGTCGCGGCCGTCTCGAAGTAGGAGCGCGCCATGGCTGTTCTGGTCAACAAGGACACCCGCCTCATCACCCAGGGCATCACCGGCTCCGCCGGCGCCTTCCACAGCCGCATGTGCAAGGAGTACGGCACCAACCTGGTCGGTGGCGTCACCCCCGGCAAGGGCGGCACCCTGTTCGAGGGGCACACCCCGATCTTCGACACGGTGGCCGACGCCGTGCGCGAGACCGGTGCCGACGCCAGCATGATCTTCGTGCCGCCTCCGTTCGCGGCCGACGCGATCTGCGAGGCGGCCGACGCCGGGGTCAAGGTCATCGTCGCCATCACCGAGGGCATCCCGGCCAACGACATGATCTGGGCCTGGCGCTACCTGCAGGGCAAGGGCGTCACGCTGATCGGGCCCAACTGCCCGGGCATCATCACCCCCGGGGAGTGCAAGATCGGCATCATGCCCGGTCACATCCACCGGAAGGGCCGCGTGGGCGTCGTCAGCCGCTCGGGCACCCTGACCTACGAGGCGGTGGGCCAGCTCACCGACATCGGGCTGGGGCAGAGCACCTGCATCGGCATCGGCGGCGACCCGATCATCGGGACCAAGCACATCGACGCCCTGCGGCTGTTCCAGGCCGACGACGAGACCGAGGCCGTCATCATGATCGGCGAGATCGGCGGCTCGGCCGAGGAGGAGGCCTGCGCCTGGGCGAAGCAGCACATGACCAAGCCCATCGTCGGCTTCATCGCCGGCGCGACGGCCCCCCCGGGCCGCCGCATGGGCCACGCCGGTGCCATCATCTCCGGCGGGCAGGGCACGGCCGAGGCCAAGTACCAGGCCATGACCGAGGCCGGCGTGCACATCGTGCGCAGCCCGGCCGAGATGGGGCGCCGCATGAAGGAGATCCTGGGCTGATCGCCCGGGGCCTTCCGCCCGGACAGGGGCCTGGTCGCCGCGGCGGCCGGGCCCCTTGTCTGTCCGGGGCCTCTGTTCAGGTCTTGGGCTTCGCGGGGCGGACGGCCCGCCAGGCGGCCTGGAGGACCCCGGTCTTGGCGACGCCGACCAGCAGCAGGCCCACGACGGCGCCGCTGACGATGTCGGCGCCGATGCCCGCGACCCCGTGCAGCGCGTGCGGCAGGGCCTCGATGGCGTGGTGGACCGCGTCGTACAGGGGCGGGATGCCCTTGCGGACGATGTGGCCGCCCACCATCAGCATCGCGACCGTGCCGATGATGGAGATCGCGCGCATCAGCTTGGGCGCGCCGGCCAGGATGAGCCGGCCCGGGCCGGCGCTGCTCCCGCCGCGGGTCACCAGGGCCTCGCCCAGGTCGTCGAGCTTGATCAGCGCCGCCACCAGGCCGTAGACGCCGACCGTCATGATGACGGAGATCCCGTACAGGACGGCGACCTGTACGGTGAAGGGCGAGGTGGTCACCTCGCCGAGCGTGATGGCGATGATCTCGCCCGAGAGGATGAGGTCGGTGCGGATGGCGCCCTTGACCCGCTCCTTCTCGAAGGCCTCGGGGTCGCGCTCCGCCAGCGAGGGGCCCGCCTCGTGCCCGTGCTCGTCGTGGTGGGACAGCTTGTGGACGATCTTCTCCACGCCCTCGAAGGACAGGAAGGCGCCGCCGGCCATCAACAGCGGCGTGATCGCCCACGGCGCCACGGCGTTGAGCAGCAGCGCCGCCGGGGCCAGGATCACCCCCTTGTTGAACATCGAGCCCTTCGCGACCGCCACCACCACCGGGATCTCGCGCTCGCGGCGGATCCCGATCGCCTGCTCGGCGGTGACCGCCATGTCGTCGGTGACGATGCCGGTGGTCTTCTTGGCCGACAGCGCGGTCAGCGTCGCCACGTCGTCGGCGATGGTGGCGATGTCGTCGAGGAGGGCCAGCAGGCCGGAGACGGGCATGGAGGGCTACCGGGCGTCGGGGGGGAAGGGGAGGAAGGCCCCTCCGTAGCTGGTCAGCTCGCGCTCTTCGACGAGGGTCCCGTCGCTGTGGCGGTCCTGGGAGTAGACCAGCCCCAGGCCCGGGGCCAGGTCCCAGGTGACCGTGCCGGTGGCGTCGCTGGCGCTCCCGGTCAGGTCTGTGCGCTCGTACTCGGCCTCGATCCGCAGGATGTCGAAGCGCCCGGCGTCGACCAGCCGGACGTCGGTGCCGACCACCTCGAAGGCGGCCTGCATCTCCCAGACGGGCAGGCCGCCGGAGCTGGCGGTGTAGGTCTGGGACCAGCGGCGACCGACGGTCAGGTCGTCATGGGCCAGGAAGCGCTGCAGGGGCTCGTCCAGGACCATCGTCGCGGCGCGGCCCCCGGCGGTGATGGTGTAGGAGCCGAGGGTCACCACTCCCCCGTCGCAGGCCCACTGCTCGTCGATCGCGATGGTGGCGTCGCCGCCGGCGAGCCGCCGCTCCACGACGGCGGTCCCGGTCCGGGCGTCCCAGGCGGAGGTGGTCTGCTCCTCGTAGCGCGCGCCGTCGAAGAAGAGGGTGTCGTACACGCGCTCGGTGTCCCCGCGCCCGTCGATCGCGGCGTAGGCGTTGCACCACAGCGCCCAGTCCCCGCCGCCGTCGCCGCCACCGCCGTCGCCGCCCCCGCCGTCGCCGCCCCCGCCGTCGCCGCCACCGCCGTCGCCGCCCCCGCCGTCGCCGCCACCGCCGTCGGCACCGCCATCGGGGCCTCCCCCGTCGCCTCCCCCGTCTCCGCCGCTCGCCGTGCCGGTGTCGGTCCCCAGGTCCCAGCCCCCGCCTCCCTGGTCGTCGTCGTCGTCGTCGTCGTCGCTCTTGCCGACCGTACAGGCGGTGAGGGCGGTCAGCGCGAGGGTCGCGAAGAGCGGGAGGGCGCGCGGGTCGGTGGGCATCCGGACTCCAGGTGACGGACGCTTAGCACAGGGCGCACGGGCCTGGCCGGGCCGGCGCGGGTCGTGCCGGCGGCGGTTAGTGGGGAGGGCCCCTCGGCCGGCACCCCGGGAGCCTGCCCTGCCTGCGCCGCCGCCCCTCCTCGCCCTGCTGCTGGCCTGGGCCTCGTCGGCGCTGGCCGCGGCGGACCCTCCCCCCGCCCAGCCCTGGCGGGGCGTGCGCGTGGTGGCCACCGGCCACCTGCAGGGGATCGGCGCCGACGACCACCCGCTGGCGGTGGTCAGCGAGCTGTGGCGCGCCGACGAGCGCCTCGGCGGCCACCTGGTCGAGCTGTCGGTGGTGCACGGGGCCGCCTTCCAGGGACCGTGGACCCTGGTCGCGGCCGACCGGCGCGCCGCCACGGTGGTGGCCGCGCTGCGAGCCGGGCAGGTGCGCTGCGGCTCCGCCGCCGAGCGGCCGGCGGTGCGCACGCGCACGGAGCTGCTGGTCATGGCCCAGGACGGGCAGTCCTCGCTGCTGGACGCGCTGGAGGAGCGAGGGCTGGATCGCACGCGGGCGAGCTGGTGGGACTGTACGGGCCCCGGCGAGCGGGGCCTGGTCCTGGTCGGGCCGGCCGACGCGCTGCCGCCGAGCTGGGAGCTGGGGGACTGGGAGCTGGGGCGCGCCCTGATGGGGCGGTGGGCAGAGCAGGAGCCCTCGCGCCGCTTCCTGGTGGCGACGCGACCGGTGGCCGAGCCCAGCCGCCTGGTCCGGCAGGCCCGGCGCCTGCTGGCCGAGGAGGGCACCGTCCACGTCGACGCAGGCAGCTTCCTGGACGGCGTGAGCAGCGCGCGCAACGACCGCTTCTCGCTGCTCCGCCCGCTGACCTGGTCCATGCTCGAGTCGCTGGCTCCGGCCGCCCTGGTGCCGGGCGAGACCGAGCTGGCGCTGGGCGCCGACGCCTTCCAGGCCGAGCTGCTGGACCACCCGCTGCCCTACCTGGCGACCAACTGGCAGGCACCTGCTGCCCTGGAGCTGCCCGACCACCGGATCGTGGCGGTGGAGGGCGCGGGTGGCCGGGTCCGGCTGGCCTTCCTCGGCGTGCTCGACCCCGTGCTGCAGACCTGGGTGCCGGGGCTGGGGGAGGCGGGGGTCACCCTCACGGACCCGGTGTCGTCGGTACAGGCAGTGGTGGACCGCCTGTACGCGGCGTCCGAACCGCCGGACGTGGTCGTGGTGTTGAGCACGGCCGGCCCCCAGGTGCACGCCGCGCTGCGCCGCCACCTGCGAGGGGTGGACCTGGTGGTGGGGGATCCGAGCCTGGTGGGGGGCCGGCTGGACCAGGCGGAGTGGGCGCTGCGGCCGCAGCCTCCCGGCGAGGAGGGGGCGCCGGTCGGTGTCGGCCTGGACGGGCTGGCCACCGTGGACCTCCGGCTGGGGGCGGCGGGCCTGGTGGCGGTCCAGGCCCGGCCGGTCGAGGTCGTCCCCGGCCTGCCGGTCGAGCCGCAGATCACCTCGGCCATCACGAGCGTCCGGGCCGAGGTGTACCCGCCGCTCGACGTCCCGCTGGTGCCCGCCGCCCAGCCGGACGCGCCGGCCCTGGCATGGACAGAGGCGCAGTGGCGCCTGCTGGTGTGCGAGGCCTTGCGGCGGGCCACCTCGGCCGACGTGGTGCTGCTGCGGGAGCTGCCCGCGCCGTCGCACGTGCCGGGACCGCTCTCCGAGCTGATGGCCGTCGAGTACCTGTCCATGCTCGATCACCTCGAGCTGCACCGCGTGCCCGGCAGCAAGCTGAAGACCGTGCTCGACCGGTCCTGGGGCAACGTGCCGGTGGCCTGCGGGGCCCAGCCGGGATCGGACAGCCCGGTGCTGCGGGGGCGGAGCCTGGAGTCCGGCCGCGCCTACCGGCTGGTCACCACGGATCGCACCCGGGCGACGACGGCGCTGGGCCAGATCCTGGAGGGGGTCCCGGCGTCCGGCCCTCTGGATCCCCGGGGGGTGCGCACCGTGCTCGGGCCGCTGGGCCCGCCGTGGACGGTCCGGGCCGCGACGCTGGCCGCGCTGCGCGAGGTGCGCGAGGCGGCGGCGGATCCCGACGAGGCGGTGCGGGGCCTGCTGACGGCAGCGGCGTCCGACAAGCCGCCGCAGTGGGCGGTGCGCCTGCGCGGCCTGTCCCTGTCCGCCACCCGCTTCCAGGGGGCAGACCAGGGGGCCTTCGCCAGCATCCCGGAGACCCTGGCGACCAGCCCGACCAGCTTCACGCTGAGCACCGCGGCGGACCTCGCCCTGGAACGGGACGAGGTCGCCCTGTTCTGGGATCTCCGCTATCGCCAGAGCTACGCCAGCCTGGCGACGGCCGGCAGCGAGGTGCAGGAGTCGGCCGACGACTGGCGACTGTCCACCTCGGTCGAGCTGCCCTCGCTGTCCCGCCGGGTGCTGTTGACCTGGAAGCCCTACAGCGAGCTGGCCTTCGACAGCGAGCACACGCCGACCACCGACGAGCTGGGGCTGGCCAACCCGCGCCAGGCCGACCTGTCGCTGGCGGTCGGCGCCGCGGCGGGGGCGACGGGGCCGCTGTCCAGCCTGCGCCTGGGTGCCTTTGCCAGCCGGGACCTCGCGCGCCTGCTCGACAAGCCGACCGAGTGGGGCGGCAAGGCCGAGGTGGGCACCTCGACCAGCCTGGGCTGGACCACCTGGACAGTCACGGGGGAGGGCTCGGTGTACGCCGACACCTCGGTCGACGACGAGAGCGACCTGCGCTTCAAGCTGCTGGGCACGACGAAGCTGGCGGCGCCGCTGGCCCGGTGGCTGGCCGTGTCGCTCTCCGCCCAGGGCTTCCTGTTGCAGGGGCGGGTGCCCCAGACCGCGGTGGTCGACGGGTCCTGGCAGGTCGGCGCGGCCCTGGACGCCAGCGGGGTGTGGGCGCTGTGAGCCGGACCGGTGGGCGTCAGGGATCGGGCGGGGGCGGCGGGTTGACCCGCAGCCAGCCGACGTAGCGGTACACCGCCAGGATGTGGCGGTCGGGCAGCTTGCCGCCGAAGCCGGGCATGCCGGTCCCGGGGCTGCCGTCGCGCAGGAGCTGGACCTCTCCGGCCTGGCTCAGGGTGCGGCCGGCCAGCAGGTTGCTGGGTCGAGGCTGCATCCGATCCGCGCGCGGGCCGTCGCCCTGGCCGTGGGCCCCGTGGCAGGCGTCGCAGTTCTTGTACCAGACCTCTCGGCCCAGCTCGAGGTCGGCCTCGGCCAGCCCCGGGACGGGCTGGTCCCACGCCTCGCCCAGCTTCGCGCGCAGGTCCGCCTCCAGCGCCGCCCGCCGCGCCGGCTCCCCCGCCGGATCGTAGGGGGCGATCGAGCCGGCGCAGCCGGCCAGGGCGAGGGCGAGGGCGAGGGCGAGGGCGGGCGAGGAGCGCACAGGAGGCGCTAACCGCTCGGCGCCCGGGCCCGCCCGCTCACCCGTCGCGCACGGCGGCGACCAGCCAGTCGACGAACTGGCGCACGGCCGGACGCAGGCCTCGGCGCGGGGTCAGGACCCGGTAGGTCAGGCCGCTCTCCAGGCGCAGCGGGAAGGGCGCCACCAGCCGGCCCTCGGCCAGGTCACGGGCCACCAGGATGCCGCGGGCCAGGGCCACCCCCTGCCCGGCCAGGGCGGCCTCCAGCGCCAGGTGGGCGTGGCTGAAGCGCGGGCCGCGGCGGGGATCGACGCCGGTCGCGCCCGCCGCGCGCAGCCAGCGCTCCCAGCCCACGCGGCCGGGGTGGTCGCGCAGCACGTCGTCGTGCAGCAGGGTGCAGTGGCGCAGGTCGTCGGGCGAGGACAGCGGCGGCCCCTGGGCGAGCAGGCGCGGGCTGACCACGGGCGTGACCTGCTCGACGGAGAGCTGCACCTCGTCGACGGCGGCGCCGGGGCCGGGCTCGCCGGGGGGGCCGTAGCGGATGCAGGCGTCGATGCCTTCGTGGCCGGGCTGGACCAGCCGGTCCTCGGCAGCGATGCGCACGTCCAGGTGGGGCAGGGCCGCGCGCAGGGCGGGCAGGTGGGGGACCAGCCACCGGATCGCGAAGGAGGGTGAGCAGCTCACGACGACCAGGCCCTCCAGGCCGGGCCGCCCCAGCGCGGCCAGCCCCGACTCCAGCGTGTCCATCGCCTCGTCGACCGCGCGCAGCAGCAGGCGGCCGGCCTCGGTCGGCTCGACGCGCCGGTGGCCGCGCTCGAACAGGGGCTGCCCCAGCGCCTCCTCCAGGCCGCGGATGCGGTGGCTGACCGCACCCTGGGTGACGTGCAGCTCCTGCGCGGCGCGGGAGAAGGAGCGGTGGTGGGCGGCCGCCTGGAACACCCGCAGGGCGTCGAGCGAGGGCAGGCGGCTCATCCATGAGCGTGTTTCATCCATGCGTGAGCCCTTCTCTCTTGACGGGGGTGAGCGCGAGGCGAGAAGATCCTACCGCGCGCTCCGACCTCCGGGGCCGCCAGTCCCCCGTCGCATCAATCCGCCTCATGGCGTGGTGATCCGAACCGGGCCTTGCCCGCCCCCGGTCGCTGCCATAGCAGGCCCCGTTCCGTCCCTCCCCAACCGCATCCTCGTCGGAGATGGCTCATGAGCTGGTTCATGCGGTTCGCCCGGAGCACCATCGGCATGAAGGTCGCCATGGCGATCTCGGGCCTGCTGCTCTTCGGCTTCGTCATCGGCCACATGCTGGGCAACCTGCAGGTGTACATCGGCCCGTCGGCCCTCAACCACTACGGCGCGGCGCTGCAGGGCAACCAGGGCCTGCTGTGGGTAGTGCGGCTGGGCCTGCTGGCGATCCTGTTCACGCACGTCGGCTCGTCGGTGGCGCTGGTGCTGCGGGCCAAGGCTGCCCGCCCCCAGGGCTACCGCAAGTGGCAGGGCAAGGTCTCGACCTACGCCAGCCGCACGATGCGAGTGAGCGGCCCGATCCTGCTGCTCTTCATCATCTTCCACCTGCTGCACCTGACGGTGGGCACCGTGCACCCCGACCTGCAGCACTGCGCCACCCAGGCGACCGGCGACCTGCAGTGCTTCGTGTACCAGAACGTCGACGCCGCCTTCTCGCTGGACACGGCCGGCACGACGATGGCCGTCCAGCTCGGCATCGTCGCCTTCTACCTGGTCGCCATGCTCCTGCTGGGCATGCACCTGGGGCACGGCGCCTACAGCATGTTCCGGACGCTGGGCCTGAACAGTCCCCGCTACGACAAGGTGGCCCGGGCCTTCGCGACCGCGGTGGCCGTGCTGATCGTCGTGGGCAACTGCTCCATCCCCCTCGCCGTGGCGACCGGCCTGGTCGGCGCGGCCGGAGGTCACTGACATGATCCTCGAGAGCAAGGCCCCGAAGGGTGACATCCAGACCGCCTGGGACCGCCACAAGTTCGACGTGAAGATGGTGAACCCCGCCAACAAGCGGAAGTACACCGTCATCGTGGTCGGCACCGGCCTGGCCGGCGCCTCTGCGGCCGCCTCGCTGGGCGAGCTCGGCTACAACGTCCTGAACTTCGCCTTCCAGGACAGCGCGCGCCGGGCGCACAGCATCGCCGCCCAGGGCGGCATCAACGCCGCCAAGAACTACCAGGGCGACGGCGACAGCATCTACCGGCTGTTCTACGACACGGTGAAGGGCGGCGACTTCCGGGCGCGGGAGGAGAACGTCTACCGGCTGGCGCAGGTCAGCGTGAACATCATCGACCAGGCGGTCGCCCAGGGCGTGCCCTTCGCGCGGGAGTACGGCGGCCTGCTGGCCAACCGCTCCTTCGGCGGCGCCCTGGTGAGCCGGACCTTCTACGCCCAGGGCCAGACCGGCCAGCAGCTGCTGATCGGCGCCTACCAGGCGCTGATGCGGCAGGTCAACGACGGCAAGGTCAAGCTCTTCACCCGCACCGAGATGCTGGACCTGGTGATCCAGGACGGGCACGCGCGCGGCATCATCACGCGCAACCTGGTCAGCGGGAAGGTGGAGCGCTGGGTGGCCGACGCCGTGGTGCTGGCCACCGGCGGCTACAGCAACGTCTTCTTCCTGTCGACCAACGCGATGGGCTGCAACGTCACGTCGACCTGGCGGGCCGCCCGGCGCGGCGCCCTGTTCGCCAACCCCTGCTACACGCAGATCCACCCGACCTGCATCCCGGTCAGCGGTGGCTACCAGAGCAAGCTCACGCTGATGAGCGAGTCGCTGCGCAACGACGGCCGGGTGTGGGCGCCCAAGAACCCCGCCGACGGCTGGGACAGCAGCAAGGGCAAGGTCGGAAAGGACCCGCGGCAGATCCCCGAGGCCGAGCGCGACTACTTCCTGGAGCGGCGCTACCCGACCTTCGGCAACCTGGTGCCGCGCGACGTCGCCAGCCGGGCCGCCAAGAAGGCCTGCGACGACGGGCAGGGCATCGCCTACGAGGGGCGCGGCGTCTACCTGGACTTCGGGGACGCGATCCAGCGGCTGGGCAAGGACGCCGTCGGTGAGCGCTACGGCAACCTGTTCGAGATGTACGAGCGCATCACGGGCGACTCGCCCTACGAGACCCCGATGCGCATCTACCCGGCGCCCCACTACACGATGGGCGGCCTGTGGGTCGACTACAACCTGCAGAGCAACGTGCCCGGGCTGTTCGTCATCGGCGAGGCGAACTTCAGCGACCACGGCGCCAACCGCCTGGGCGCCAGCGCCCTGATGCAGGGCCTCTCCGACGGCTACTTCGTGCTGCCCTACACCATCGGCCACTACCTGGCCCAGGTGGGCCCGCGCGGCAAGAGCACCGAGTGGGACAGCTTCAAGCAGGTCGAGGGCGAGGTCACCGAGCGCACCGACAAGCTGATGTCGATCAAGGGCAAGCGCTCGGTGGACAGCTTCCACCGCGAGCTGGGCCTGCTGATGTGGGAGCACTGCGGCATGGCGCGCAACGCCAAGGGCCTGTCGCTGCTGCTGCAGGAGATCCCGCGGATCCGCGCCGAGTTCTGGGAGAACGTCAGCGTGCCGGGCACCCCGGGCGAGCTGAACCAGGTGCTGGAGCGCGCCGGGCGCGTCGCGGACTTCCTGGAGTTCGCCGAGATGATGGCGCTCGACGCCCTGGAGCGCGAGGAGTCCTGCGGCGGGCACTTCCGCGAGGAGCACCAGTCCGCGGAGGGCGAGGCCGAGCGGGACGACGAGAAGTTCCAGTACGTGGCGGCGTGGGAGTTCAAGGGAGTCGGCGTGCGGCCCGAGCTGCACAAGGAAGCCCTCGACTTCCGCTACGTCAAGCCCAGCAAGCGTTCCTACAAGTAGAAGGGAGCCTCCCGTGAACCTCACGCTGCACGTCTGGCGCCAGAAGGGTCCCAACGATCCGGGGCGCTTCGAGACCTACCCGGCCACCGGCATCTCCGAGCACATGAGCTTCCTGGAGATGCTGGACACCGTGAACGAGAAGCTGGAGGCCGAGGGCAAGGAGCCCATCGTCTTCGAGCACGACTGCCGCGAGGGCATCTGCGGCTGCTGCGGCTTCATGATCGACGGCAAGGCGCACGGCGGCCAGCACAAGACCACCGTCTGCCAGCTCCACATGCGCTCCTTCAAGGACGGCGACGAGCTGACCCTGGAGCCCTGGCGGGCCCAGGCCTTCCCGGTGATCAAGGACCTGATGGTGGACCGCAGCGCCTTCGACCGGATCATCCAGTCGGGCGGCTACGTCTCGGTGCGCTCGGGCTCGCCCCAGGACGCCAACGCCATCCTGATCGGCAAGGAGGTCGCCGACCGCGCCTTCGACGCCGCCGCCTGCATCGGCTGCGGCGCCTGCGTGGCGAGCTGCCCCAACGCCGCGGCGATGCTGTTCACCGGCGCCAAGATCACCCACCTGGGGGTGCTGCCCCAGGGCGCGCCCGAGCGCTTCCGGCGCGTGCAGGCCATGACCACCCAGATGGACATGGAGGGCTTCGGCTACTGCACCAACCACGGCGAGTGCAGCGCCTACTGCCCCAAGGGCATCTCGCTGGACGTCATCGCCCGCATGAACCAGGACCTGCTCCTCGCCCAGGTCGTGACCCGGGACGAGGTCCGGCGCGAGGGCGGCGAATAGGCTGTCGGCCCCTGGAGGGCCCGTGTCGAAGCTCCTGACCCTGCGCCGCCTGCGTCGCGGTGGGCTCTTCGCCTGGATCATGGTCGTGATGCTGGGCTGCATGGGCTGCTGCTGCGGCGGCGTGCCCTTGTTCGGGCTGTGGCCGCGACTCGACCCGGCGCCCGTGGAGGCCGCCCTGCGCGGGCAGCCGCTGGTGGTGGACCACACCTGCCGGGCCGAGTTCGTCTGCGCCGAGGTCGAGTCGGCGGAGGTGGCGCTGCTGCCGATGAGCTGGAGCCCCTTCACCGGCGAGGTGACGGTCCTGGTCGACCTGGAGGCGACCTGTCGCGCGGGGGAGCGGGCCCCGGGGGACCTGGGGGAGGTGGCGGCCTGCGCGGGGCTGGTGACGGCGGTCTTCGTGGCGGCGGAGGAGGGCTGGGACCTGGTGCGCGTGACCGAGAGCACCGCCGGGCTGGAGAGCAGCGGCCAGCCCTACGAGGGGGGAGGCGGGGGAGACTGGGACGACTGAGCGCTGCGGGGTGGGGCAGGCGAGCCCCGGCGCGGAGGCAAGGTGGGGCCGCGATGTCCCGTGCGTGCGCCGCGGATCGCGCAACCGCGCGAAAGCACGAGGCTGGGGTCCCGTGATCGCGTCGGCACGGAAGCTTGCTTCTCGCAAGGCACTCGCCGAGGTGTCCATGCGCTTCCCGCTCGCCTTCCTCTCCCCCCTGGTCCTCCTCTCCGCCTGCGCGACCGAGCCCGGCACGCGCCAGGGCGGTGACGAGCAGGCCTGGGACGACCCGGCGGGCGCGCTGGTCAGCGGCGCGGGCGGCACGCTCTGCGACCCCCAGATGTCGGTGTTCCCGGTCGGGGATGTGCACAACATCGGCTACGACCACGCAAGCTGCGGCACGGGCACCTGCGAGGTGAGCTGCCCCGACGCGCACGCCAACTCCGACTGGGGCGGGGACCACCACGGCATCGACGTCTTCGCCTACCACCGGGCGCCGCTGGTCGCGGTCGCCGACGGCGTGGTCGCCGCGGCTGGCGAGCCCAGCTCGACCTCCGGCCTGCGGATCCGCATCGAGGACGCCTGCGGCTGGCACTACTACTACGGACACATGGACGAGTACGTCGTCTCCGTGGGCCAGGCCGTCCGGGCGGGGGACCTGGTCGGCTACATGGGCGCGACCGGGACCGCCTCGACCCACCTGCACTTCAACATCTCGCCCTGGGGCGACTACGACGAGGACATCGACCCCTTCGACTACCTGGCCTGGACCAGCGCCACGGCCTGCGACGGGGAGGTGGAGGAGGAGCCCGCCGGCGGCGAGAGCAGCGGCGGCGGCGAGAGCAGCGGCGGCGGCGAGAGCAGCGGCGGCGGCGAGAGCAGCGGCGGCGAGAGCAGCGGCGGCGAGAGCAGCGGCGGCGGGAGCAGCGGCGGCGGGGAGAGCTGCGGCCTGATGAGCGGCGGCGGCGCGCTGGGGGCCGACGAGGCGCTGTACTCCTGCGACGGGCGCTTCGCCCTGGTCATGCAGGGGGACGGCAACCTGGCGCTCTACCGGGTCGGCAGCAGCGCGGCCCTGTGGAGCACGGGCACCCACGGCAACACCGGCGCCTGGCTGGCCATGCAGGGCGACGGCAACCTGGTGGTCTACAGCGCGTGGGGCACGGCGCTCTGGCACAGCCAGACCCACGGCCACGACGGCGCGGTGCTGGCCGTGCAGGACGACGGCAACGTGGTCGTCTACGACGACGGCTGGGCGCTGTGGAGCACGGACACGGCGGGCGGCTGAGCGCCGGACGCGCGCCTACAGCTCGCGCCGGTTCTCCAGCGCGCGGACCACGCTGCTCTTGTCGGCGTACTCGATCTCGGTGCCGACCGAGATGCCGTGGGCCAGGCGGGTCACGCGCACGCCCAGGGGCTTGAGCAGGGCCGCCAGGTACAGCGCCGTGGCGTCCCCCTCGACGTCGGGGTCGGTGGCGAGGACGGCCTCGCGCACCTCGCCCCGCTGCACGCGCGCCAGCAGCTCGCGCACGCGCAGGTCGTCGGGGCCGACGCCGTCCAGCGGGGAGACGGCGCCGTCGAGCACGTGGTAGCGGCCGCGGTGACCGCCGCTGGCCTCGATGGCGGCGACGTCCTGCGGCCGCTCGACCACGCACACCAGCCCCGCGTCGCGGTCCGGCGCGGCGCAGATGGGGCAGGGGTCGCTGCCCGCGACGTTGCAGCAGGTGGAGCAGCGCGTCATCCCGGTGCGCAGCGCGAGGACGCCGGCGGCGATCTCCTCGGCCACGTCGGGGGGCTGGCGCAGCAGCCAGTAGGCCAGGCGGGTGGCGGTGCGCTCCCCGATGCCCGGGAAGCGCGCGAGCTGGCCGATGGCGTGCCGGAGCGGGTCGCTCACGGGGCCAGGTCCTCGTCGTCATCGACGGGCGCGGACCCGTCGACGCCCGGCAGGCCCAGCAGCAGCTCGGCGCCCTCGGGGGCGTCGGCCCGGATCGCGGCGTCGGGGTAGACCTCCAGCAGCTGCGCGCCCAGCAGGGCCTGCAGGCGCAGGGTCAGGGGATGCTGGCGCAGCTCGTCGGTCAGCGCGACGACCCGCTGTTCGTAGGCGGCCTGGTCGGCCTCGCGGCGGCTCTGGCCCAGCTCTTCGGCCAGCTCGACGGTGATCACGGAGCAGCGGGGGAAGTACACCTCCATGCCCAGGCGCAGCCGCCGGTCGGCCAGCTTGCGGCGCGCCTGCCGCACGTTGAACTCCGAGCGGAAGCCGATGCGCAGCTCCGGGGGCTGCTCGCCGAGCAGCACGGCGTCGTGGGCCCAGAGGTCCCCCTCCAGGCCTCCCTGCTCCAGCCAGGCGCGCAGGGCGTGGAAGCGCGCGGCGGCGGTGGCACCCGCGACCAGCGCCGGCGGGGTCAGCGGCCCCTCGTCCCCGGCGAAGGGCGGGGCCTCGGCGTCGAGGTCTGCCAGCCCCAGGTCGTCCTCGGGGGGGGGGGGGCAGCTCCTGGAGGACGGGGAGCGGGGGAGGGAGAGGCTCGGGGGCCGGAGCCAGGGCCAGGCCCGCGTCGGTGACCAGGGCCCGCGGGGCGTCGGGCTCTCCGCCGCCGTTGGAGCTGGGTGCAGTCGCGGCGCGCTCCGGCGCGGCTCCCTCCCGGCCGCCGGGACCATGCCCGCCCCGCTGGTCGCGGGGGGCCGCGCTGGCGCCGCCGTGCCGCAGGCGCCGCTCCAGGTCACCCCGGCGATCGAGCAGCTCGTCCACCGGGCGAGCGGGCCGGATGCTGACCAGCCGCGCCACCGCCATCTCCAGGACCAGGCGGGGGCGCGGC
>JAKLKF010000005.1:82325-113024 GCA_023150805.1 Myxococcota bacterium
CGCGGCGCCCGCGCCACCTGCTCGTGCACGTCCAGCATCACCTGGAAGGAGCGCACGAAGACCTCGGGCGGCACGTCGCCGGCCAGCGCCTTGAGGCGGTCCAGCTCCTCGGCGGGCGCGTCCAGGTAGCGGTGGCTCTGCGGGGAGAGGCCGACCAGCGCGGCGTTGCGCAGGAGCTCCAGCATCTCGGCGGTGAACTCGCCCAGGTCGTAGCCGTAGGCGTAGACCCGGCTGATCGCCTCCAGGCAGCGGTCCGCCTCGCCGCGGAGCATGCCGTCGAGCATCTCGTAGAGCAGGCGGCGGTCGACCAGGCCCAGCACGTCGGCCACCTGCTCGGTCGTCGCCTGGCTGCCCGCGAAGCTGATCACCTGGTCGAGCAGGGACTGGCTGTCCCGCATGGAGCCCTCGCCGGCGCGGGCGATGAGCCGCAGGCCGTCGGCGGGGATCTCGACCCCCTCGGCCTGGCAGATGTGGGCCAGGTAGTCGACCACGGTCTGCTGGGGGATGCGCTTGAAGTCGAAGCGCTGCACCCGGGACAGGATGGTCTCGGGGATCTTCTGCGGCTCGGTCGTCGCGAAGATGAAGACGACGTGGGCGGGCGGCTCCTCCAGGGTCTTGAGCAGCGCGTTGAAGGCGCCCTTGCTCAGCATGTGGACCTCGTCCACGATGTAGACCTTGTACCGGCCGCGCGCCGGCATGTAGCGGACGCTGTCGCGCAGGTCGCGGATGTCGTCGACGCTGTTGTTGCTGGCGCCGTCGATCTCGATGACGTCGGGGCTGTTGCCGGCCAGGATGTCCCGGCAGCAGTCGCACTGGCCGCAGGGATCGGGCCGCGGACCGGCGTCCAGGCAGTTCAGGCAGCGCGCGAGCGTCCGGGCCGCCGTGGTCTTGCCCACTCCACGCGCCCCGGAGAACAGGAAGGCGTGGTGGATGCGCCCCAGCTTGATCGCGTTGCTGAGGGTCCGCGTGACGTGGCCCTGCCCGGCGATGTCCTCGAAGGACCGGGGGCGCCACTTGCGGGCGATGGCGACGTAGCTCAAGACGACCTCGCGGACAGGGGTGATGGCCGGGGTGCCCGGTGCCCCGCGGGGACCGACACCGTTGCTTCCTTCCGGACCTGGCGGGGTTCACGGATCCGCAGTCACCGGGTCCCGACCATCACCGCTGGCCGCGAGGCGGCCGCGCCCCGGGAGGATCCCCCCCGGGCGCGGCGAGCCCACCGCCGGGATCGGCGGGGGCAGATGGCGGAGAGGGAGGGATTCGAACCCTCGGTGCAAGTTACCTCACACACAGGATTTCCAGTCCTGCACCTTCAACCACTCGGTCACCTCTCCGTGGGGATGGGCAGGGATGGCGGAGAGGGTGGGATTCGAACCCACGGTAGGACGGGCCTACAGTAGATTTCGAGTCTACCGCCTTCGACCACTCGGCCACCTCTCCGCGTCCCTGACGGAACTCAACCTCTGGAAGACCGGAGCCGGCGGAAGAAGCTGCGAAGCAGCGCTGCCGACTCCTCCCCGCACACGCCCGGCGTCACCGGCAAGCGGTGGTTGAGCCGTGGATCGTCGTGCAGGTTCCCGAGCGTGCCCATGAAGCCACCTTTGGGGTCGGTGCAGCCGTAGACGCACCGTCCCACCCTGGCGAGCACCATCGCGCCTGTGCACATGGCACAGGGTTCCAGCGTCACGAACAGCGTGCAGCCGTCGAGGCGCCAGTCGCCGATATGCTGGGCCGCCTGGCGGATCGCCAGGAGCTCGGCGTGCGCCGTGGGGTCCTTGTCGACCTCACGGCGGTTGAACCCGGCCCCGATGACCTGGCCGTCGCGCACGACGACCGCGCCCACCGGGACCTCTCCCATGGCGGCCGCCTGTCGCGCGAGCGACAGTGCGTGGGCCATGAAGAGCTCGTCTTCTGGAGGAATCATCCCTGCCCGTCAAAGAGCCGCTCCGTACCGGCGCTGGCCGACCCTTCCGGCCGGCGCGGGGCCGACGGGTCGTGGTTCGACTGCGCCCCCTGGCTGTGGAGCCCCTCGACCTTATGTCCGCCGAGGAGGGCTGTCAATCGCGACGCGGGCTACGGGGGCGCGGCGGGAGGCCGGGTGCTGAAGGTGCGGGCGAGAGGGCTGCTGCGGCGCGTGGTGATCGAGGTGCTGGCGGAGCGTCGCGGCCTGGTGTGCGCGCCGGACGAGACGCAGGCGCGCGCCCGGGCGCTGGGCGTGGAGGTGGCCGGCCTGCGCCGGGCGCTCCAGGCGGTGGCCGAGGACCTGCGCCTGCACGGGCAGCCCTTCCACGCCGACATGAGCATGGACCAGGCACGGCGACGCCACCCCGGCGCCCCGGCCGTCTTCGCCCGCCACCACCTGCCGGCCTGCGACGGCTGCGCGGTGCGCTTCGACGAGACGCTGGAAGAGGCGGCGGTGGCCTACGGGTTGGACCTGCAGCGGCTGCTCGCCGAGCTCAACCTGCTGCTGGCCGGCGCCATCTCGCCTGCCGCGCGGTAGGATGCCGCGACCTTGCCTCCGCCCTTGGGCCCTCACCTCCCCGGACCGCCATGCTCGCCTTCCTCCTCGCTGGCGCTGTCGCCCTCGCTGCGCAAGACGCCACCCTGCGCACCACCGACGGCCTGAAGCTCCACGCCCGCGTCGAGAAGCCGGCCAACGCGACCCGCGGGGTCGTCCTGGTGCACATGCTGGGGCGGGACGCCACGGACCTGGACTACGTGGGGGAGAAGCTCGCGCGGGCGGGCCTGGCCTCGGTGGCGCCCGACCTCCGGGGCCACGGCAGCAGCGACAAGGCCGGCACGACGCTGGCCGACGCCGACTACCTGGCCATGGTCTACGACGTGAAGGCCGCGGTCGCGTGGCTGCGCAGCAACGGCGTCACGGACGTGAGCTGCATGGGGGGCAGCATCGGCGCCAACCTGTGCCTGTCGGTGGCGGCGGAGGACCCGGCCATGGTCAACGTCGTGATGCTCTCGCCCGGTTTGAACTACAAGGGCATCACCGCTCCGCAGGCGCTCAAGGGCTACGGCAACCGTCCCCTGCTGCTGGTCGCCAGCGAGGCCGACTCCGCGTCGGCGCGCGCGGCGGCGCTGCTCGAGGAGCGGGCCCTGGGCCAGGTCCACCTGGAGCTGTACCCCGACGCCGGCCACGGCACGAAGATGCTCAACCGCGAGGCCAGCCTGGAGAGCCTGGTCCAGTCCTGGTTGATCGGCACCTACGAGCTGAGCGGCGGCGAGGTGGTGGTGCCGCGCCCGGCGATGGGCGTCGACGGCCAGACCATGGACACCGAGGGCAGCAAGCTGCAGTCGCACGAGTAGCGCGGGGGAGGCGGTCCGCCTCCGCGCCGCGCCGCGTCTCAGAGCGCGCCGACCAGCTCGATCAGCAGGCCCACGCCGTAGCCGGTGCCGCGGTCGCCGCTGCCCCAGGCCGGGCCGGCGATGTCGACGTGGACCCAGGCGGGCGCGGGCTCGGGCAGGTGGTTCGCGATGAACTGGCCGGCGCAGGAGGACTGGGCGTTGTTGCGGTCCTTGACCGAGTTCTTCATGTCCGCGACCTTGCTCTTGAACTCCTTGCGGAACAGCTCGGGCGCGTAGACGAAGGGGTGCACCGGTTCCCCGGCGCGCCGGCCGGCGGCCACGGTGGCGGTCTCCAGCTCCTCGTCGTTGCAGTAGACGCCGGCGTGCACCTTGCCGGTGGCGACCAGGGCCGCGCCCGTCAGCGTGGCCAGGTCGACGAGCACGTCGGGCGCGTGCTGGCGACAGGCCCAGGCCACGCCGTCGGCCAGCACCAGCCGGCCCTCGGCGTCCGTGTTGTTGATCTCCACCGTCTTGCCCGAGTAGCAGGTGATGATGTCGTCAGGCCGGTAGGCGTCGGGGCCGATGGCGTTCTCGGCCAGGCAGAGCACCGCGACCAGCTTGTGCGGGCAGCCGACCTGGACCAGGGCCTGGAAGGCCGCCAGGACGGCGGCCGCCCCGCCCATGTCGCCCTTCATGGTCGGCATGTGGTCCTTGCCCTTGAGCGACAGGCCCCCGGTGTCGTAGACGATGCCCTTGCCGACCAGGGCCACCGTGCGGACGGCGCCCGCCGGCGCGTGGACCAGGGCCACCAGGGCGGGGCCGTGGATCGCGGTGCGGCCCACCGCGTGCAGGCCCCCCAGGCCCTGCTCGACCAGGGCCTGGCCCTGGATCACGGTCGCGCTGGCGCCGGCGGCGGAGGCCACGGCCAGGGCCTCGGCCACGAAGGCGTCGGTGTGCAGCTCGGCCGTGGGGGTGTCGAACAGGCGGCAGGCCAGGCGCACCGCGTCGACGGCGGCCGGGCCGCGCGCCTCCTCGGCCGGGCCGGCGGGCGTGAAGGCGGCCAGGGTCACGGTGCGGCTGCCGGTCTCGCCGCTCTTGCGGTCGAAGAGCGGCAGCGCGCGCGCGACGGCCATGGCGCTGGCGAGCGCGGTGTCGGTGCCGTCGACGGCCAGGATCACCCCGGCGTCCTTCTTGCCGCCGACCTTGTCGACCATCGCCGGGATGGCCCAGGCCCGCGCCGGGCTGTTGTGGCGGGAGCAGGCCTCGGGCAGCACACCCAGCACCACGCGGCGCGGCGGCTCGCCCGGCAGGCGCGTCTCGGCCGTGGCGCCCTCGTCGCCCGGATCGGCGTCTTCGAGCAGCGCCGCCCAGGTGGCGTCGTCCACGCCCAGCGCCTGGCGCAGGGCCGGGTCCTGCAGCCGGGCGCGGCGCCCGATCACCAGGACCTGGGGCAGGGTGGCGAAGGTGGTGAGGTCGGCGGTGAACGTGAGGTCGGTGCGGGTGGGCATCGGCGCCTCCTAACGCCGGGCGGGCAGGCCGGCGCCGAGCTCCCGCAGCGCGCGCTCGGCGGCCCGGCGGCCCCCGATGAGGGTGGCGAGCGCGCTCTGGCCGGGGAAGACGGTGTCGCCGACCATGTACAGCCCCGGCGCCGGCGGCGCCGGCCACAGGTCCAGGTACGGCCGCAGGCCCGCCCGGCGGGGCACGCCGCCCACCAGGCCCTCGGCCCGGCGGGTGAAGCGCTGGAAGGTGCGAGGGCTGGCCGGGTGCTCCTGCAGGACCGCGGCGGACAGCGCCGGGGCCAGGGCCGCGAGGGTGGCCCGCATCCGGTCCTGGACCGCCTGGACCCGGGCGCCGCGGGCGTCCTCGGGCAGCGCCCGCAGGAGGGGTGCCCCGATGTGCGTCGACAGGGTCGCCACCCGCTGGCCGGGCGGGGCGCGGTCGGGCTCGTCCGCGCCGGACAGGGAGCAGAAGACGTGGTTGCCCTCGACCAGGGGGGCCGCCGGGTCGGCGACCAGCTCCAGGTGGGCGGCCGCCCGATGCACGCCCGCCGCCTCCAGGCGGCCCGCGTCGAGCGCCAGGTAGTGCATGCAGGCCCCCCAGCCCGCCGACACCTCCTCGGCGCGGTGCGTCAGCGTGGGGTGCGCCAGCTCGGCCAGCGCGGCCAGGTCCTGCGGGAGCTGGTTGGCCAGCACCACGGTGGCCCGCACCGGCCGGCCCCGCACGTCGGCGGTCCAGCCCCCGGCGTCGCGCCGCAGCGTCCGCACGCGCGCGCCCAGGAAGACCTCGCCGCCCGCCGCCCGCACCGCCTCGCAGAGCGCCCGGGCCACCTCGCCGACCCCACCCTCCACGTGGCGGGCGCCCCTCCACACGTAGTCCAGCGCCCCCAGGGCGAAGGCCGCCTCGGCCTGGGCGGCGGGGGTCTGGACGGTGATCTGGCAGGTGGCGTCCGCCCACAGGCGCAAGGGGAGGAAGCCGTCGACGCCGTGGTGGCGCAGCACGGCGAGGAGGGGGCGGCCCAGCCAGGGGGCCAGGGGCCACAGCGCCGGCAGGGCCCGCGCCGCCGCGCCGAGGTCGAGGGGATGGGCGGGCAGGCGGCGCTCGGGCTGGTCGAGCAGGGCCCACAGGCCGTCGGCGACCCGCCCCTGCCAGGAGAAGAAGCGCCGCAGCGCGGGGGCCGGCGCGCCGGGGAGGGCGCACAGCCGGTCGACGAAGCGGGCCTTGTCGGCGTCCACCGGCAGGTCCAGCCCGGGGGCGCGCAGGTGGATCACCGGGTCCAGGGGCGTGGTGGGCAGGCGGAGGGCGTGGCGGGCCAGCAGCCCGCCCAGGTGCTGGTGGTCGTCCAGGCCGCCGACCAGGGTGGCGCCGGCGTCGAAGCGGTGCGGGCCGCGGCGGAAGGTGGCCGCGCAGCCGCCGGGGTAGGTCAGCGCCTCGCACAGGGCCACCCGCGCCCCGCCCTCCGCCAGGGCCAGCGCCGCGCCCAGCCCGCCCATGCCGGCGCCGACGACCAGGGCGTCGTAGCGGGCGCCGGGCTCGGGCAGGCGAGGGGAGGGGGGCACGGTTGGGGCCTATCGGCGCCGCCTCTGCGCGCACGCGCCGGAGTGGGCCGCGAGGTAGGAGTCCCCGCTCCGGAGGACCCCATGCCCGACGCCCGCCCCGGCCGCCTGTCCGGCCGCACCGCCCTCGTGACCGGCGCCAGCCGCGGCATCGGCGAGGCCATCGCCGCCGCCATGGCCCGCGAGGGGGCCACCGTGCTGCTGGCCAGCCGCAAGGTCGAGGGCCTGCTGGCCGCCCGCGACCGGATCCTGGAGCGGGTGCCGGGCGCGCGCCTGCAGGTGCGCCCCTGCCACACGGGCGACCCCGCCGCGATCGAGACCCTCTTCCACGCGCTGGACGCCGACGGCATCACGGTGGACGTGCTGGTCAACAACGCGGCGACCAACCCCTGGTTCGGGCCCATGATCGACGCCTCGGCCGAGGCCTGGGACAAGACCTTCCAGGTCAACCTGCGGGGCCCCTTCGAGCTGTCCCGCCAGGTCGCGCGGCGGCTGATCGCCCTGGGGCGCCCCGGGGTCGTGATCCAGATCAGCTCGGTCTTCGGGCAGGCGGGGGCACCGTTCCAGGGCCTGTACGCGATGACCAAGGCGGCCCTCGACTCGATGACCCGGACCCTGGCCGTCGAGTGGGGCGGCGCGGGCATCCGGGTGAACGCCATCGCGCCGGGCCTGATCGAGACGCGCTTGTCGGCGGTGATGGTCGGCGACCCCGAGATCGTGCGGCGCTACACGGACCGCGCCGCGTTGGGACGCCATGGCCAGCCGCACGAGGTGGCCGGCATGGCCGTCTACCTGGCCAGCGACGAGGCCTCCTTCGTGACCGGTCAGACCCTGGTGGTCGACGGCGGGTGGACCATCGGTGGCTGAGGGCCACAGCCTGCACCAGGACGAGGTGCGCGCCGGCCTGGCCCTGCTGCGCGCCCGGGCCTGGTTCGAGGCGCACGAGGCGCTGGAGGGCCCCTGGCGCCGCGCCACGGGCGCCGACAAGGCCTGGCTGCACGCCCTGATCCACGGCGCCGTCGCGCTCGAGCACCTGCGGCGCGGCAACCCGCGGGGCGCCTGGGGGCAGTGGTGCAAGTGCCAGGCGCGCCTGCGCGCGCTGCCGCCGGGCCACGGGCCGGTCGACCTGGCGCCCTGGGGCGCGGCCTTGGAGCGCTGGACCCGGGCGATCCGGCTCGAGGAGCGCAGCCGCCGCCACGTCGCCGGCGAGCCCGACGTCGACCTGCCCCCCCTGCCGCCCGAGCAGGGCTGGCCCCTGCCCTGACGGGCGCCGCGCCCGGCGAGGGCCGGCTCAGGCCTGGGCGGTGCGGCGCAGCTCCTCGATGACCTTCTCCATCACCCCGCCGACCTGGCCGGCGACCGGCCCCATGGCGTCGTTGTCGACCAGGCTGAACAGGCCGGGCACGCGGGTCAGCCACACGCGGGTCAGGCCCGGCCGGACCTGCTTCAGGGCGACGTTGCAGGGCAGCAGGATGCCCACGGGCTCCTCGGCCAGCAGGGCCTGGTGGGCGAAGCGCGGGTTGCAGGCCCCCAGGATCAGGTAGGGCTCGACCTCGGCGCCGATCTTGGCCTTCAAGGTCGCGGCCACGTCGATCTCGGTGAGGATCCCGAAGCCCTCCTGCTTGAGCAGCTCGGTGACCACCACCCGCGCGGCGGGCAGGTCCATGGGCAGGTCGGCGGCGAGGGCGTAGCGGGTGTCGGACACGGTTGCCTCCAGGTTGGACCGGACAACCTATCCCGACCCGCCCCCGCGGCGACGGCCGCTCAGCCTCCGGGCGCGCTGCGCAGGCCCGGGGCGTGGGCCGGCTCGTGCCCCGCGATCACCCGCAGCTCGGGGCAGCTCGCCTTCAGCCAGCGCGCCCACTCCAGGCTCTCCCGGGCCGCCCGGGGCTCGGCGTCGATCACGGCCCGGGTCAGGGGCGGCCGCCGGGCCGTGCCCAGGTGCTTGTCGACCCAGGCCGTGTCGCCGATGAAGAGCCAGGGGCCGTCCTCGGCGCGGACCAGGACGGCGGCGGCGCCCGGGGTGTGGCCGGGCAGTGACAGGTACCAGGTGCTGCCGTCTCCCAGCACGTCGAGGGCGGGCCGCCCCAGCACCTGGCTGGCGGCGCCCGCGCGCAGCGGCTGGGGTCGCCAGTCGGGCACCTGGCGCATGGACCGCGGGAAGCCGAGGTTGCCGCCGCCGTAGACGAGCCAGTCGTCCTCGGTGGTCCAGACGGGCACGCCGGGCAGGTCGAGCAGGCCGCCGACGTGGTCGTAGTGCAGGTGGGTCATCAGCACCAGGTCGGGCGGGGCGGCGAGGCGCTCGACGATGGCCTGCCCCTCGGGCACCTCGATGTCGCCCAGGGCGGACAGGGGGAAGCCCGGGTAGCTGCCGTCGCGGCTGTGCACCCCCAGGCCGGCGTCGACCAGCACGGTGGCCTGGGGGTGGCGCAGGATGCCCACCAGCACGGGCATGGCGACGGGGCCCTCGGTGCCGTCGTCGACCACCCGGCGCCAGTCGTCGTGCACGAAGGCGGTGGTCACCACCTCGACCTGGACGCCGGGGTTGGGATCGAGGGGCGGACAGGCCAGGTCGACGGGCAGAGGGGGCAGGGGCATGGCGCGACCCTACTCGATGCCCAGGCGACGGATCTTGTACTGCAGGCTCGACCGGGGCAGGCCCAGGATGCGCGCCGCCGCGGAGCGGTTGCCCTCGACCTGGTCGAGGATGCGCATGATGTAGGCGCGCTCGGCCTCTTCCAGGGTGTGGGCGTCGGCGCCGGGGTCCTTGGGGGGCGCGCCGAGGTCGTGGAAGGACAGGCTGGCCGCGTCGATGCGCGGCCCGGTCATCACGTAGGCGCGGGTCAGCACGTTGCGCAGCTCGCGCACGTTGCCGGGCCAGGCGTGCTGCTGGAGCAGGGCCACGGCGTCGTCGGTCACCTCGCAGCCGGGGTGCAGCCCGCGCGCCAGGCTGCGCGCGAGGATGGCCACGTCCTGGGGGCGCTCCCGCAGCGGGGGCACGTGCACCGAGAGCACGGCGAGGCGGAAGTACAGGTCCTCGCGGAACTCTCCGCGGCGCACCTCGGCGACCAGGTCGCGGTTGGTGGCCGCGACCACGCGCACGTCGGGGTAGCTGACCTGGGTGCTGCCCACCCGCCGCACCTCGCCGGACTCCAGGGCCCGCAGCAGCTTGCTCTGCACCTCCAGCGGCAGCTCGCCCACCTCGTCCAGGAACAGCGTGCCGCCTTCGGCCTTGTGGAAGGCGCCGTCCTTGCGCGCGTCGGCTCCCGTGAAGGCCCCGCGCTCGTGGCCGAACAGCTCGCTCTCGAACAGGTTGGCGGCGATGGCCGCGCAGTTGATGGGCACGTAGGGGCCCCCGGCGCGGCTGCTGGCGTCGTGCACGCCGCGGGCCGCCAGCTCCTTGCCCGTGCCGCTCTCGCCCGTGATCAGGACCGGGAAGTGGTGGCCCGCGTAGCGGCGCAGGGTGCCGAACACGGCCCGGAGCGGCGCGCTCTCGCCGACCATGTCGCCGAAGCGGCCCGCGACCGGCTGCTCGTCCTGGGGTGCGCGCTCCACGCGCAGGACGGTCTGGCCCAGGGACAGCTCGTCCTCGAGGTACAGGGGCGTGACGTCGCGGACCCGCGCGCCGTCCAGGAAGGTCGCGCCGCGCCCGGGCTCCACCATCACCCGGCCCCGGCTGGTGCGCAGGCGGGCGTGGTCCGGCTGCAGGTCGGGGTCACGCAGGGCGACGTCGCTGCCCGGCCCGCCGACGGTCAGGCGTGGCGCGCGCAGCGCGACCCGGCGACCCTGGTCGGGGCCGGCGACGACGACCAGCCAGCTCTGCTCGACCATCAGCGTGCCGTCGTCGGTCGCCAGGATGAGCTCGTGCGCCCGGTCGCCGACCACGTCGTCGGTGGGCCGCGCCGTCGCGCGGCTCAGCCGCACCTCCACCGTGTAGGGGCCGACGCTCAGGACGCTGCCGTCCCGCAGCTCGGCGCGGGTGGCGGGCTTGCCGTCGACCGTGATGCCGTGGCGGCTGCGGTCGATGATCCGCCAGCTCTCCCCGTCGCCGTCGACGATGCAGTGGGTCCGGCTGATCTCGCCGCCCGGCAGCGCCACGTCGCAGGAGTCGGCGCGCCCGATGGTGGTCCGGCCCGGGCGCAGGCGGTACTCGATGAGGGGCTCTTCGCCCAGGCGGAACAACAGGTGGGCCATGGCTCCTCTCCATCAGGAGGGCGGCCAGCAGGCTACCACCGGCCACCGTTTCGTGGGCGCGTGGACGTGTGCCTCGGTCTGAGGCATGATCGCCCCCCATGCCACGCCGCGCGCCGCAGCCCGACACCGGTTGGGTCCTCGAGGGCTACCTCGAGGGCAACCCCAACCTGGTGATCACCCCCATCCAGGCCTTCCCCTTCCGCGTGGGGAGGAAGGCCCGCGGGGGCCTGCGCCTGCCCTCCAGCGGCGTGTCCCAGGCGCACGCCGAACTGGACCACGACGGCGAGCGCCTGTGGGTGCGCGACCTGAACAGCACCAACGGCACCTACGTCAACCGCAAGCGCGTGGCCGGCCAGGCGCCGGTCAAGGACGGCGACGTGCTGCACTTCGCGACGACGGAGTTCGTCCTGCGCCTGATGCGCGACGACACCGACGGCGAGCACACCGTCCACCGCACCATGGACGACCTGCCGCAGCGCATGAGCGGCCACGAGCTGTTCACCCGCCTGCTCTCGGACCGCCTGGTCAAGGTGCACTTCCAGCCCATCGTCGACCTGCGCGACGGACGGCGGGTGATCGGCTGGGAGGCGCTGGGGCGGGGGGCGATGGAGGACCTCCCGGAGTCGCCGGTGGAGCTGCTGGATCGCGCGGCGCTGGTCGGGCGCGCCCAGGACGTCAGCGAGCTGATGCGCGCCCGGGCCGTGGAGCAGGCGCCCGCCTTCGGGCCCCGCCCGACCCTCTTCCTCAACTGCCACCCCAGCGAGCTGGGCAGCGACCGCCTGGTCGAGAGCATGGCCGAGCTGCGCGCCCTGCAGCCCGAGGCCCTGCTCGTGCTCGAGATCCACGAGAAGGCCGTCGGTGACGTGCAGCTCCTGCGCGCCTTGACCGGGGCGTTGGCCGTGCTGGGCATCCGCACGGCCTTCGACGACTTCGGCGCCGGCCAGGCCCGCCTGCTCGAGCTGGTCGACGCCACGCCGGCCTACGTCAAGTTCGACAAGGCGTGGACCCGCGGCATGGAAGACGTCAGCTCGCGACAGCACCGCATGCTGCACACGCTGGTGCAGATGGTGGGTGACTTCGGCATCGCGCCGGTCTGCGAGGGCGTCGAGACGGCCGACCAGGAGGCCGCCTGCCTGGACCTGGGCTTCCACTTCGCCCAGGGCTTCCTGTTCGGACGGCCTGCTTCGGCGCCGGCGCCGCGCCCGACCTGATGCCGGCGGGGACGGGCCGGGACGAGATCACGGTGCCGGGCCCGGGGGACGAGGCGACGGGACCGGTGGACGAGGTGGGGGTCGACCTGGGGCGGGACGAGGGGACCCGCGGCCTGCTGGACTCCTGGGCCGGGCGCACCGCGCCGGGCGAGCTCACCCAGGGCGAGGCGACCGGCGCGCTCGCCGCGGAGGAGCTGCCCTTGACCGCGGTGCTGGCCCGGGTCGCGGCCAGCCTGGGGCGGCCGGACGGCCTGGAGCGGCTGGCCGGCGCCCGCGGGCAGCCCTCGCGGGCGGTCAAGGCGCTGATCGCCGACGAGCCCCTGGACCCGCTGCCGGTGCCCGAGGGGCTGTCCCTGGTCGGGACCGGCTTCCTGGACGCCGCGCCGGAGGCGGACATCACCGCGGTCGGGCGGCGCCCCGGCCCGCGCCCGGCCCCGGCCCCGCCAGCCGGAGAGCTGGCGCCCTCTGCGCCGGTCGTGGCGACGCCACCTCCTCGGCCCGCGCCGCGCTCGACCCACCTGCGGCTGGCCTTGCTGGTCGCGATCCTGCTGGCCGCCACGCTGCTGCTCGCCGTGGCGGCCGTGCGCGTGCTGCGCGGGGCCTGAGCGCCCGGCGCGGTCGGTGCTCAGCGCGAGGGACCGCCTCGGCCTCCGCCGCCCGCTCCCCCTCGCCGGCCACCCCCGCCGCCGGGCCCTCGCGGCGGTCCCCCGCGCCCGCCCGCGCGGTCGGCCGGCCGGGCCGCTGGCGTCCCCGCGGCCGCCGCCGGGCCCTCCTCCCGGTCCAGCTCGGCCTCCCCTTCGCGCACGGGGTGGATCTCGTGGACATGCCGGCGGAAGGCCTCGAAGGCGGCGGGGCCCTCCAGCACCGCGCCCCGCATCCGGTCCATGAAGTCGCTGAACCAGTACAGGTTGTGCACCGTGGTCAGCGTGGCGCCGAGGATCTCGTTCACCCGGAACAGGTGGTTGAGGTAGGCGCGGGTGTGCTTCTGGCAGACCGGGCAGCCGCACTGCCGGTCGGGGGGGTACATGTCGTTGCGGTAGCGGCGGTCGGTGATGCGCAGCCGGCCCTGCCAGGTGTAGAGCATGCCGCTGCGGGCGTGGCGGGTGGCGATCACGCAGTCGAACATGTCCACGCCGCGCGCCACCCCCTCGACCAGGTCGACCGGCCGGCCGACGCCCATCAGGTAGCGGGGGCGCTCCTCGGGCACGTGGGGCATCGTGTGGTCGAGCACCTCGCACATCAGGGCGTGGCCCTCGCCGACGCTGAGGCCGCCGATCGCGTAGCCGTCGAAGTCCAGGGCCCGGATCTGCTCGGCGCTGCGCTTGCGCAGGCGGGGCCAGAAGCCGCCCTGCACGATGCCGAACAGGCTCTGGTCGGGGCGGGTGTGGGCGGCGCGGCTGCGGGCCTCCCAGCGCGCGGTGCGGTCGACGCTCTGCACCGCGTCCGCCTCGCTGGTGCCGAAGCCCAGGCACTCGTCGAAGACCATGGCGATGTCGCTGCCGAGCGCCTGCTGGATCTCCATGCTGCGCTCGGGGGACAGGAAGGTCCGCTTTCCGTCGACCTCGTAGGCGAAGTCGACCCCCTCCTCGGTCACGGTCTTCTGCAGGCTGAAGACCTGGAAGCCGCCGCTGTCGGTGAGGATCGGCAGGCTCACGTCCATGAAGCCGTGCAGCCCGCCGTGCTTGGCGACGATGTGCTCTCCGGGGCGCTGCGACAGGTGGTAGGTGTTCGCCAGGATGATCTGGCTGCGCGTCGAGGGCAGCAGCGCCGGCGGCAGCGCGCGGATGGCGCCCTGGGTGCCGACCGGCATGAACACGGGGGTCCGGACCGTGCCGCGCCGCAGGTGCAGGGTGGTGGCGCGGGCCGCGCCGGCCGTGCCGTCGATGTCGAAGGGGAAGCGATACATCGGTGCGGCCTATCCCCAAGCGCCCTCCCCGTGCAGCGTTCGCGCCGCGCGCCGCCCCCCCCGCCGGTGCGGGTCACGTCGCTGAAGGTCGCGGTGCAACAGGACCGTCACGTGGTGCGTTGCCGCGGTGGACGGGGGGGGTTTAGGATCCGGTCTCCGCCGAGTGGACCTCGACCCCCTTCCGGGCGAGGGTGCAGGGCGGCCTGGCGGAGCAGCACCTGATCCCGCGACCCCCTCCATTCCCTCCCGGGACCCAGCTCTCCGAGCACTACAGTGTCGAGGGGCTCGTCCGCCTGTCCGAAGGGCGGATGTTCTACCTGGCCAACGACGACCGGCCGGACCGGCCCCGGAAGTTCTGCTGGGAGTGCGGCAGCGACGAGACCCCGCGTGCCGCCGCGAGCTGCGTGCGCTGCGGGGCCGACCTCAGCCCGCGCCGCTTCCTGATCTCGGTGCGCTGGGAGACCAGCGGCTACGAGCCCTTCGCCGCCTTCTTCGACAAGCAGCTCGACCACCCGGGCCTGGTGTCGCCGGTCGACCTCTTCTTCCAGGACGGCGTGCTCTGCTCGGTGACCCCCTGGGGCGGCGAGGGGCTGATGCTGGACGAAGGCTCGCCCCTGGGCATGGCCCAGGTGCTCGAGCTCGCCCAGCGCGCCACCGGGATGCTGGCCTTCCTGCAGAGCAACGGCGTGCGCCTGGCGACCCTGACCCGGGCGAACTTCCTGGTCCGCCGGGACGGGCAGTTCCTGCTCTTCGACCCCGAGGTGGCCCAGGTCTACGAGGGCCCGGTCCCCGAGGCCCACCGCTCGATCGAGGTGGCCCACCTGGGCGCGATCCTGCGGCGCTACACGCCGGCGACGGCCGTCGAGGTGCACGACTTCTTCCTCTCGGCCGAGGAGGGGACCTTCGCCAGTCCCTTCGAGTTCGGGCGCGCCCTGGAGGAGCTGCTGGCCACCGAGCCGGAGGAGCCGCCCGTGCTCACCGGCGCCATGAGCGACGTCGGCCTGTGTCGCGTGCTCAACGAGGACAACTGGGGCTGGGTCTGCCTGCAGCCGGGCATCTTCCTGTACGTGGTGGCCGACGGCATGGGGGGCCACGAGTCGGGCGAGGTGGCCAGCGAGATGGCGGTGTCGACCATCTGCCACGTGGCGCGCGAGCGGCTGCGCGAGGCGCGGGACCCCAGCGACGAGACGCTGGAGAACGTGCTGGACGAGGCGTTCCAGGCGGCGAACAACACGATCAAGGACCACTCGATCCGCATGGGCAATGACATGGGCACGACCCTGGTCGCGGCCCTGGTCAGCCAGGATCGCCTGGCCCTGGTGGCCAACGTGGGCGACTCGCGGGCCTACCTGCTGCGCCACAACGTCCTGCACCAGGTCACCCGCGACCACAGCCTGGTGGCGCGGATGGTCGAGCAGAACCGCCTCACCCCCGAGGAGGCCCGCAACCACCCGCACAGCAACATCCTGCTGCGGACGGTGGGGACCGAGCGCAACGTCGACATCGACATCTTCCGGGTGGAGCTCGAGCCGGGTGACCAGCTCCTGCTCAACTCCGACGGGCTGTGGGGCGAGGTCGAGGACGAGGACCTAGAGGCCGTCCTCAACCACTACAGCGACCCGCGGCTGGTCTGCCGGGAGCTGGTGCGCGCCGCGCACCACGGCGGCGGACGGGACAACATCACGGTCCTGCTGGTCGGCACCCCCAAGGGCTGAGGCGCGGGCCCGGGCTACTTGCCCAGCAGGCCGGCGACGAGCTTGTTCAGGTCGCTGGAGAAGGCGCCGTCCGTGGGCTGGCCCATGGCGCGCACCTGCCCCTCGCCGTCGATGACCAGGGTCAGGGGGCCCGAGCCCGCGCCGTAGCGACCGAAGACCACCGCGTACTCGTCGTAGAGCACGGGGAAGGACAGCGCCTGCGCGGAGATCCAGGGCGTGACGGCGGCGAGGCCGCGGGGATCGGCCATCACGCCGAGCACCAGCACCCGGTCGCTGCTGCCGTCCAGGCGCGACAGGTCGGCCAGGACGTCGTCGCCCGCGCCGCGCTGGAAGAAGTGCACCACCACCACGTCCTGGGCGCGGGGGGCGCCGACCCCGGTGAAGTCGTGCAGGCTGACCTGCTCGCCCCCCGCCACCCGGCGCGCCACGTCGGGGTTCGCGGCCGGCAGCGTGAAGGCCAGGGCGGGGCCACCGACCGGGATGGTCGGCAGGGGAGCGGCGGCCAGGGCCGCGCCGAGGGCAAGGATCGGGTAGAGCATGCCTTCCTCGAACCCGTGGGGGTCCACCTTCCAGCGGGGTTGGGGGTGCGGCCCGGACAGACCGGGCAAGGAGCTTAGCCGATGCCATCGCCCAACGCCCTCCGGTCCCTGGCGCTGGCCTGCCGGGACGCGGGTGGCCGGGCCTGGCTGGTGGGCGGCAGCGTGCGGGACACGCTGCTGGGCCTGCCCTGCAAGGACCTGGACGTCGAGGTCCATGGCCTCCCCGCCCCCACGCTGCTGCGCCTGCTGCGCCGCCTGGGTCGGGTCAACGAGGTCGGCCGCAGCTTCGGGGTCTACAAGCTCTCGGTGGCGGGAGGCACGCTGGACGTCAGCCTGCCCCGGCGGGACAGCAACGCCGGCCCCGGCCACCGCGGGATCCAGGTGGAGGGCGACCCGCACATGGGGGTGGTCGAGGCGGCCCGTCGCCGAGACCTGACCATCAACGCGATGCTCCAGGACCCGATCACCGGCGAGGTGCTGGATCCCTTCGGCGGCCGGGCGGACCTGGCCGCCGGGCGGCTGCGTGCGGTGGATCCGGCGACCTTCCTCGACGACCCGCTGCGGGCGCTGCGGGTGGTGCAGTTCGCCGGGCGCTTCGGCTTCGACCCCGACGAGGAGCTGGTGGAGCTGTGCCGCCGGGCGCCGCTCGCCGAGCTGCCGGCCGAGCGGGTCATGGGCGAGGTGGAGAAGCTGCTGCTGCGGTCGGCCCGGCCCTCCCGGGGGCTGGCGGTCGCGCGCCGGGCCGCGGTGCTGGCGCGCATCCTGCCCGAGGTGGACGCCTGCCCGGCGGGCGCGGTCGACGCGGCGGTGGACCGGGCGGCCGCCCAGCGCGACCAGGCGGGGGCCGAGCCGCGGCCGCTCGCCTTGATGCTGGGGGCGCTGCTCCACCGGGTGCCCGTCCCCCAGGTGGATCCCTGCCTCGATCGCCTGCGCGTGCACCGCAGCCTGCGCTTCCCCCTGCGCGACCGGGTGCGGGGGGCGGTGGCGGCCTGGCCCTCGCTGGTGGGCACCCCCAGCGACACGCACCTCCGGGAGCTGGCGGAGACCGAGGAGGTGGGGCTGGTCTGCCGCGTGGCCCACGCGGCCTCGGGAAGCCCCGCGCCCCTCGCCGCGTTGGAGCGTGCGCGTCGGCTGGGGATCGAGGATCGACCCCTCCCCCGCCTGGTCCAGGGCCGCGATCTCCACCCGCTGGGGATCGAACCGGGACCGGAGATGGGCGCCCTGCTCGAGCTGGTGAGGCGCGCGCAGCTCGATGGGAGGGTAGGCACTGCCCAGGAGGCGGTGGCCCTGGTCGCCCACCAGCTCGCCGACCCCTCTCCCTCCTCCGAGGAGCCCCCGTGAGCCCGTCGCCCGAACTGGTCCCTGGTCCTCGCCGCCTGCGCCGCGCCGGCCTCCTGCTGGCCCCCTGGCTGGCCTGGGTCGCCGGGTTGGCGTCCCTGCCCTCGGCGGCGCAGGCCGACGCGGCCACCGCGGTGGAGGTCGACGGGGCGCGGGTCGATGCCGATCTCCGCGCAGAGTACCTGGTGGGGGAGCAGGTGCTGGTGCCCGTCACGGTAGCCAACCCGGGCGCGGCGCCGCTGCAGTTCCCCGATCTCACGGCGCGCCCCTGGCTGGTGCGCTTCGAGCTGGTCCAGCCCGATGGCGGCAAGCTGCGGCGGTCGACGGCGGCGCCGGCGCAGGACGACGGCCGGACCGTGCAGATCGCCGTCCGCGGTCACCGCCGGACCCTGCTGGAGGTGCCGGGGGCCGCGGCGACGCCCGCCGGCGCGTACCAGCTCGCCGTTCAGCTCGTGCAGGGGGACCGGGTCAGCGAGATCCGCCGCCAGGCCGTGCGCTTCGCCCCGCCGAAGGTGGCGGCCGTCGACCTGGGACCGGACGCCATCGCCGGCAGCAAGGCCGGCGTGCGGGCGGTGTGGGTGCACCAGGCGGCGGAGGGCGCGGACCTCTACCTGCACCGGGCCCGGACCGAGGACCCCGCGGCGGGCGGGACCAGCCGCCACCTCCTCCACCTCGACGCGGTGGTGCAGCCCTGGCTGGCCGCGGCCCGGTCGGGCGATGCCCTGTCCGCCGTCGTGGCCTGGTCCACGGGGCCCCGGGCGCTGCGCGTGGTCGAGGTCGACCCCACGGGGCGGCTCGCCGCCGATCGGGCGGTGGGCCTGCCCTGGCCCGCGGCGGAGATCATCGGCCGGCCCGGGGTCGCGGCGGGTGGGGGCGTGGGGCTGCCGCTGTGGATCCCCGATCCCGACGGGCAGGGTGGCGAGCTGCGCGTGGCCACGGTGGGCCCGGGCGACCGCGTCGGCTTCGCCGGCGTGTCGCGCTACCCGGCGCGGCCGGTCGCGGTGCGCACGATGGTGGACGCCTCGGGGGCCGTGCAGTTCCTGGTCCACCACGCCGGGGGCCTCGACCTCTACGCCCTGCGCGGCGGGTCCACCGGCGGCGCCGAGGCCCTTCCCCTGGCCGGTCGCCGCCTGCTCGCCGCCCAGGCGGGCGTGACCTTGCTGGCGGCCCGCTTCGGCGTGGTGCCGCAGAGCGAGGCGCACGCCGGCGGCGTCGCGGTCGCCATCCTCCAGCAGGAGGCCACGGGCCTGTCCGGCCAGTGGCTGGATCTGCGCGGCAACCGCATCACCACCACCAACCCGGTGGCCCTGCCTGCCGGCGCCGAGGTGGTGGGCGCCTTGCCGACCGGCGGCGGGAGCCTGGGCCTGCTGCTGCGCCAGGGCAAGTCCGTCACCTGGCTCGACGGCGCGCGCCGGCTCCCGCTGGGCGAGCTGACCGGGCCCCTGGACCTGGTCGCCGACAGCCAGGGCCGGGCCGTGCTCCGGTCCAGCTCCTCGGGCGCGCCCGTCCTGGCCCGCGTGCTCGCGCCCTGAACCGGTCGGGCGCCGCCGCCCGACCGCCGCTGACCCTCAGCCCTCGCAGCCGCAGAGGTCGGGGTACTCGGTGCAGAAGGTGTCCAGCTCCAGCTCGTCGCAGAAGCCGTCGGGCGGGTCCTCGCCGCAGGCGGACGGGTTCAGGCAGCAGAAGCGGGAGAGGATCCGCGCGTCGCTGTTCCCGTCCTCGCCGTTCAGGCAGAAGGCGTACTCCCGCTCGACCGAGCAGTCGCGCACGCTGCCATCCACGTCGATGGTCTCGCCCAGCATGGTGCACTCGCTGACGCCCGACGACCCCGACAGGCCGCCCGCGCCACCGCATGCCCCGTCCAGCACCACGGTCCCGAAGGACAGGATGCCGTCGTCGCGGGGCACCGAGAAGGTCTCCAGCACGATCGTGTACTGGATGCCCTCGCGGCCCTCCGTGTCGATCTTGCAGTACTCGGGTGCGCCCCGCCCGGCGTGCGCTTCTTCGCCCTCGAAGTAGGGGCTCTCGTTGAAGCACTCGACGTAGTCGATCTCGATCTGGCGGCCGAGGCTGTCGGTGTAGAAGCCCGAGAAGTCCCCCAGCTCCACGCCGGGCGAGCCCGTGTAGTAGCTGGACAGGCCGCCGAACAGGTCCAGGTCGCCGTCGTCGTCGTCCAGGTCGGGGTAGCCCCAGAGCTGGCTCGAGCTGCTGGAGCTGATGAACTGGTTCCAGAACAGCGCCTCGGGATCCACGATCACGCAGACGTCGCCGCCCGTGCCCGTGAACGAGAAGGTGGCCCCGCCCAGGGTCACGCCATCGGTGGGCGAGAGCTGGCCATAGTAGCAGTTGTAGGCCCCGTTCTCGTCCTGCTCGTTGCAGCCGTCGGGCGTGAACAGCGTGCCGCTCTCCGGCGAGATCACCTGGAGCTCGCCGATCTCCAGCACCGCGGGGAAGGCGTCGTTGGGCTGCGGCAGCAGCTCCATGCCGCTGCGGTCGCAGCCGGCCGCCAGGGCCAGCGCCAGCACCATGCCGATTTCAGTCCTCATACTTGTACCCGAGCTCCAGCACGAATTCCTGCTCCGGGTCGTCGACCACGATGGGGTCGAAGCTGACCAGGTCACCGGCGGTGATGTACTTGCCCGGGAAGTTGAGCACGTCCCGGTAGTTGGTGCCCTTGTAGTAGTCTTCGCTGTTGTAGTAGTGGTAGCCGCCGCCCTCGACGTCGCAGGTCGAGAAGCCGAAGGCGGCCGACGGCATGTCGGCGAAGCCCCAGACGCTGACCCCCGGCGTGAACTGCGAGTGGAGGATCTCCACCTCGGCCTCGAAGTAGTCGCCACCATCGGTGAAGTCGAGCGGACCGACCAGGTCCAGCTCGTCATCCGAGGTGACGTCCTCGATCATGAAGCAGCGCTCCTGGTACTCCTCGGCGCTGGTGATCTCGTTGCCCAGGTCGTCGGTGATGGGCGAGCGGACCTGGTCGCGGAAGAAGTCCAGCACGGACTGGTAGCTGTCGTAGCGGCCGGTCAGCGTCTTGCAGACCGTCGCCTCGTAGCAGCCCCAGGCGAAGCGCCCGGCGCTGGTGCCGCCCCAGGGGTAGGCGTCACCGCCCTGCTCCTCGTCCAGCACCGGGCCCCACTCGGGGTGCGGGTAGCTGTAGAGGGTGTCGTCGATGCCCGCGTAGACGCCGATGTAGACGGGGCCGATCGCCCGGGCGTCGTCCTCGATCGTCCACTGGTTGCCCTCCAGGTCGGAGAGCGCCACGGCGGCCAGCTCCTTGGGGATGCGGACCGTGCCCTTCAGGTCCGCGTTCGGCAGGTTCTCGTCGTACTTGCACCCCACCGACAAGGCGGCGGAGGCCAGCACGCAAGCGAGCGCCGCCCGGGGCAGCAGCTCAGAACTCATAGCGACCTCCAAGCGTCAGCTCGAGGGGGTCCTGGCGACCCGAGATGATCCAGCGGTTGTCGGAGGCCACGTAGGCGCCGTCTCCCTGCCGGGCGTTGATCAGGTTGGAGAGCTCGGCCACGGCGGAGAGCTTGCCCTTGCGGACCGGGACCTCCTGCTCGACCTTGATCCGAGCCTCGAAGTAGGGTTCTTCCCGCGCGTAGGTGCCGACCGTCTGGCGCAGGATGCTGCCGAAGCCGATCTCGGCGCCGTTGGCGTAGTACCGGCTGACCGGGTTGCCGCTCTCGAAGAAGATCAGGGCGCCGAGCTGGGTGGTCCAGGGGTCGTTGGGCAGGTCCCAGGCGAAGCCCGCCGAGACGTCGTGGCGGACGTCGGTGAAGAGCAGGCCGTTGACGTAGTACTCGACCTGCTGGGGCACGGACAGGAAGCCCGAGGGCGAGGTCTGCATCGTGCCGCGGCTGATCGTGTAGGAGTAGGTGCCCTGGACCTGCCAGCGGTCCGACCACACCTTCTGCACGCCGACGTCGGTCCGGAAGTAGTCGCGGCGGGCGATGCTGGGGGTGCGCATCCGCTGCAGCACGTCGGCCGTGCCGTCGCTGGTGCCGAGCACGTTGTAGCCGTCCTCGTCCCACACCAGGTTGGTCTCGTCGAAGGCGTAGAGGTTCCGGGTGTACTTGCCGGTGAAGTACACGTTGGCGGCCAGGTCCCGGATGATCTCCCGCTCGGCGCCGACGCTGAACTCGTCGGAGTGCGGCGCGATGGTGCCGTCCAGCACCGTGTTGAGGTTCTCGTTGGGCGCGTAGCTGTAGGAGTTGTCCAGGCCGTTGCTGTGCGCGGACACCGAGCGCCGGAAGTACTCGCCGAGGAACAGCTTGGAGCCGAAGCCCGACTGCGACAGGTAGTAGGGCACCGCCAGGCGGCCGCCGTCGTTGAACCGGCCGACCGAGCCCACGAACTTCGTCTTGTTGTTGCCCCAGGGGTCCCAGATCACGCTGAAGCGGGGGCCCCACAGCCCGACGTTGATGATGGGCTCGCCCACGTCGTTGCGGACGATGTTCCGGTCGTAGCGGGTGCCGAAGCGGAAGGTCAGGTTGTCGATCGGCTTGTAGACGTCCTGGACGAAGGCGCCGATGTTCTCGGCGCGGGCCAGGAAGCTGATCGGGCCCGTGATCTCCACCCAGTAGTAGTTCTGCAGGGTGTCGGGGTTGTAGGACAGCTCGTTGAGGTCGACGTAGTAGACGTCGCCCGTGTAGCCGAAGGTGCGCCGCCACCGCGTGACGTCGCCGCTCAGGCCGACCTTGAGGTCGTGCGTGCCCAGCAGCGAGAGCTGGAGCATGCTGAACTTGGTGCCCAGCGAGTAGCGCCACCGGTCGTCGAAGTCGAAGAAGGGGTAGTTGCCCGAGTCGAAGGCGTTGTTGGAGCCGAAGCGCCCGGGGGTGGTGTAGTCGACGCTGTACTCGTACTCGGTCGGCTCGCAGGGGTTGTAGCCGAGGTTCTCGTCGTGGGTGCAGGGGACCTGGGCGTTCTCCAGGTAGGACTTCTGCACGGTCGCGATCGTCTCGGCGAAGATCTCGGGGCTGATGAACCAGTCCCAGCGGGCGCTGGCCACCACGCCGCCCTGGGTCTGCTGGCCCTGGGCCTCGGGGTAGACGAAGCGGTCGGACTGGTCGGTGTTGCTGATGGTGGTCGGGTCGGCCTGGGCCAGCAGCGTGAAGCGGTGGGCCGCGGTCGGCTGGAAGGTGATCTTGCCGAAGACGTAGTGGCCGTCGTAGTCGCGGGGCAGGTCGATGCCCACGTTGGCGATGAGCGAGCGGTCGTGCTGGTAGGTCGCGATGAACCAGGCCCGGTCGCGCACGATGGGGCCCGCGATCTTGACGCCGGCCTGGAACAGCTCGAAGCGGCTGTCGAAGTCGGTCGGCGCGAGCTGCGTGCCGTCGGCGGCGTAGCGGGCGTCGAGCTTGGGCGCCCAGTTGCCGTTCGTGTAGTAGGCGTTGACCACGAACTCCAGCACGTTGCCGCCGGTCTCGGTCACCACGTTGATGGCGCCGCCCAGGTTGTAGCCGTACTCGGGGTCGAAGGCGTTGGTGAGGATCTCGACCTGCTCGATGGCGTCGAAGTTGAAGTTCAGCGAGAAGGTGCCGGTCACCGGGTCGGTGATGTTCACGCCGTCCAGCAGGTAGGTGTTCTCGTTGTAGGCCGCGCCGCCGATGTTGGCGTTCGAGCCGCCCGTGGTGCCCGCGGCGAGCTGGACCGCCGACTGGTAGGACCGGCCGGCCGGGATGCGCTCCAGGAACTCCTTGGTCAGCACGCTGCCGCGCTGGGCCGACTCGGTGTCGATCACCGGCCGGGACTCCTCGATGACGATCTCCTCGCCCGCCTCCTGCAGCGGCATCTCGACGGTCAGGATGGTGTTGCGGCCGATGTTGACCTGCAGGCCCGGCCGGACCACCTTCGCGAAGCCCGCCTTCTCGGCCGTCAGCTCGTAGATTCCGGGCGGCAGCTCGGGGAAGTTGAACCGCCCCTCCATGTCCGTGTCGGCCTGCTTCGCGCCCATCATGTTGTCGGACTTGATGGTGACCAGCACGCCGGGCACCGGCAGGCCGCCCTCGTCGACCGTGGTGCCCTTGATGGTGCCGGCGGTGACCGACGCGCGGGCCAGGCCCGGCAGGACCAGCAGCACCAGCAGGAGCATGCGCGCGAGGGAGAGGAGTGAGTGCATCGGTGGCCTTCCTGATCCGGGTCCAGCAGGCGGCGGGAGAGGGCAGGGCCCTGTCTGCGCGGGGAGGCGAGCGGGGAGTCGGGGCAGCGCGGCGTCGCTGGCGCACCCGGGAGGCCGGCAGACCGGTACCCGTGGCGCAGGGGCCGCGCGTGGAACGCAGGGGATAGGCGAGTGGCACGGGAAAGTCAACCCCGTCCTGCGGGCCGACGGGGCGGATCGTGTGGACTTGCGCCGGGCACGCCGGTTCTCTCGTGGGCGTCGCTCCGGCGGCGGAGGGGAGGGGCGCTCCGGGGCCGCGTGGGGCCATGCTCACGGAGCGGGTCGTCGAGCGGGACCGCGGCGACCGGCCGCGGCGCGCCGAGGCAGGCGTTGACGATGTCCTCTCGGGTTCTCTATGGTCCGGGTGGTTGACGGCCTGCCCGCGGTGGGGCAGTCTGCCGCTTCGTCCGCGCTCGCCGTGGGCCCGCGCTCGCGGGAGCCCCTCCGCGCGTTCCACGTCCTCCCGGAGGTTCCATGACCTTCCCCTCGTCTCCCCGCCTGCTCGCCGTCGCCGCCTTCGCGGCGGGGCTGGGCCTGGCTTCGCTGGCCCTGCGCCCCGTCGACGCCGACGCGACCGTGCTGGCCCCCCTGACGCTGGACCAGCGGGTCGACGCCGCCGAGTACATCGTGCGGGGCACCGTGGCCGACATCTGGACCGAGCTCGACGGCAACGGCCTGGTCTGGACCCGGGTGCTGATCGAGGTGGACGAGGCGCTCAAGGGGCAGCCCGGCGACACGCTGCTCGTGAGCGAGCCCGGCGGGACCTACGGCTCCTTCCGCACCGTCGTCTCCGGCGTGGCCGCCTGGGATGTCGGGGAAGAGGTGGTCGCCTTCGCCAGCGAGCGGGGCGAGGGTCGGATCCAGCTCGTCGGCATGATCTCCGGCAAGTACACGCTGCGCCTGGACCCGGTGACCCGCCAGGAGGTCGCCCAGCGCTGGGCGCCGCCGGGCAACCAGCCCTACGATCACCGCTTCATCCCGCCCCCCAGCGCTGCGGACCGGCTGCTGGCCGATGACCTGCTCCAGGACATCCGCGACCGGCTGGAGCTGGGCTGGGACGGCCAGCCCATCCCGGGCATCCCGACGGAGCGGCTGCGCCGCGTCAACAAGCTGCAGGCGGGGGTGAAGTGATGACCGCGATCCTGTTCCTGGCGCTCACCGCCCCCCAGGCCCAGGCCTGGACCCACACCGGCTGGGTGTGGGACCGCGTCGAGTTCCCGCTGCCCTGGTACCTGTCGGACCACGTCACCGACCAGCTCCCCGAGGACTACCAGGTCCAGGTGCTGGACGACTCGATCAACGCCTGGCAGCGCGACGCGCCCTGCTCCCAGCTCTCCACGGTCTACATGGGCGTGCGCGAGGGGCACTGGAAGACCGGCGCCAGCCGCTCCGACGCCATGAACACGATGTACTACGACGACCCGGCGCTGCAGAACAGCGACTCGGCCATCGGCGTGACCTACACCCAGCCCAGCAGCGAGTTCGCCTTCTCGCTGCGGGATCCCAACGACCCCGACGTCACGAACAACTACTTCTACGCCTACGACAGCGACATCGTCTTCAGCCAGGGCTACGACTTCTACACCTCGCAGGAGGTCGAGGACGGCGCCTGCTCGGGCAGCAACGGCTTCGCCATCGAGGCCATCGCGACCCACGAGTTCGGCCACCTCTGGGGCCTGGGCCACACCTGCGAGGAGATCGACGTCCAGAACAACGAGTGCGAGGACGCGGCCTTCTACAGCGCGACCATGTTCTGGCAGGGCACGCCCTGCAGCAACGAGCCGAACTCGCTGGACACCCAGGACATCGAGGCCATCACCTCGCTGTACGGTCCCTACGCCACCTTCGACGTGGGCGAGGGCGTGGACCGCTTCGGCGGCGTGCCGCTGGAGGTCTGCTTCGAGCTGGAGACCAAGGGCGTGGAGGAGGGCTCCGGCGAGCTGGCCGTCGAGTGGAACTTCGGCGACGGCACGACCAGCAACGAGGAGAGCCCCTGCCACACCTACACCGAGAAGGGGCAGTTCACGGTCTTCATCACCGTGACCGGCACCAACGCGGAGTGCGGCGAGTACGAGTACGCCTTCCGCGAGCCCGCCTACGTGCTGGCCTGCGAGGTCCCCGCGCCCGCCGAGGGCTTCGACGGCATGTTCACCTACGAGCAGGTCGAGGGCACGACCTACCAGATGGTCAACCAGGCCGACCTGTCCGTGTACGGCTGCATCGACCAGGTCCAGTGGGACGTGTTCCAGGGCGGCGAGCTGGTCCAGTCCGTCAGCGCCTGGTCCCCCAAGATCGACTTCGGCGCCGAGGGTGACTTCGAGGTGGTGCTGAACCTGGGCGGCCCCGGCGGTGTCGCTGCCGAGAAGCTGGAGATCAGCGTGTCCGAGTCGTCGGGCGGCTGCAGCAGCGTGCCGGCGATGGCCGGGCTGCTGGGTGCCCTCGCCGGTCTGGGGGCCGCCGCGCGGCGTCGCCGTCGCTGACGGGACCCGCGCCGCGGTGGAGGCGGCGCCTTGAACACCTGGATCGCAGCCTTCCTGGCGCTTGCCGGCGCGGGTGCCCGCGCTTCGACGGGCGCTCCGGCGACCGAGGGCGTCCTCGCGCTCGACCGACGGCCGGACCTGCTGGTCGAGGTGGACCTGCCCCCGTCCAGCCGGGAGGCCGAGGTGCAGGACACCGTCGAGGTCCCCGGTGGCTGGCTGCTGGTCAGCACGGCGGACGGGGTGCGCACCTGGCAGGCCGCGCTCCCCGTGCGGCCCCGGACCCTGTTCTTCCACCGCCCGCCCGAGGGCATGGAGCTGGTGCGGCGGGAGGCGGGCCAGGACTGGTCCCAGGGCCGCGTCGTCCCGCACAAGAACGGGCTGGAGGACGCGCACCGCGCGGACTCCTGGGAGTTCAACGCCCAGGTGCTGCGGGTGCGCCGTCCGGCGGCGCAGGGTCCTCCCGGCCCGGGGGAGTACGCCGTGCGCTACCCGAAGGCCGCCGAGCGGGAGCGGGATCTCCAGCGGGAGGCCTTCGACGGGACCGACGCCGACTTCGTGATGCGCAGCTTCCAGGTGGACGACACCACCCGGCACGGCCTGTTGCTGCCCGCCCCCGCGCGGGCGGCCTTCGACCTGCAGGTCCCCGCGGGCGCCGTCCTCTCCTTCTCGGCCGGCATCCTGCCTGCCGAAGCCGCCCTGGCCGGGGCGCACAGCGACGGGGCCGAGCTGGTGGTGAAGATCGACGGCGCCGAGGTCGGTCGTCACCCCCTGCGCGAGGGGGCGCAGGAGGCCCGGCGCCACGACCTGTCGAGCTGGTCCGGCCAGCAGGTGCGCCTGGAGCTGCAGGTCGAGCCCGGCCCCACCCGCGACCTGGACTACGCCTTCGTCGCCAGCCCGGTCCTCTACACCCCGGTGGTCGACCCGCCGCGAGTGGTGGTCCTGTTCGTGGACACGCTGCGCCAGGACGCGCTGTCGATGTACGGCTACCACCGGCCGACCACCCCTCGGCTGGACGCCTGGGCCGCCGGCGGCACCATCTTCGACCAGGCCCGGTCGGTCGCACCCTGGACCCTGCCGAGCACCCGCGCCATGTTCCTGGGCACCCAGCCCGAGCGCTGGAGCGAGGCCACGACCGTCCAGGAGCAGGCGGCGCGCGCCGGCTGGGCCACCGCCTTCCTGTCGGGCAACGTCTACCTGTCCAGCAACTTCGAGATGGACCGCGGCTGGGGCACCCACCGCTGCGTCAACTGGCCCACCGCCGACGTCCAGGTGCGCCGGGCGCGGCGCTGGCTTGCCGAGCATGACGACCGGCCCGCCCTGCTGGTGCTGCACCTGATGGACATGCACCTGCCCTACACCGAGCCGCGCGCGTACCGGCACCGCTTCGCCGGCGAGCACTTCGAGGCCCTGGGCGACGAGCAGTTCCAGCGCAGCGAGGTGCTCAAGGCCCTCTCGCGCATCGGCGACGAGGGCAAGCAGTACATCCGCGACCGCTACGACAACAACCTCGCCTTCGTCGACGACCAGCTCGGCGCCTTCCTCGACGACCTGCAGCCCCAGGACACGGTGATCCTGCTCGCCGACCACGGCGAGGAGTTCTGGGACCACGGCGACTTCGAGCACGGCCACACCCTGTACGACGAGCTGCTGCGCGTGCCCCTGGTGGTGGTCGGCCCCGGCGTGCCCGCCGGCCGCTCCGACCTGCCTGTCAGCCTGCTCGACGTGGCCCCCACCCTGGCCACTGCCATGGGCCTGTCGACCCAGGGGATGACCGGGCGGCCGCTCCAGGGCGCCGCGGACGGATCCGCGACCGCGGAGCTGGTGGGTCGGCCCATCGGTTTCGGTCGCCCGCTGTACGGCCAGCGCCGGTGGGGTGTCGTCGACGAGGGGCTGAAGTACACGCAGCACGACGGACGGGAGCGGGTCTACGACCTGGCGACCGACCCTGGCGAGGCCCGGGACCTGGTCACCGGCGGGCAGGCCCCGGTCGAGGCCCTGGTCCAGGCGATGAGCGAAGCCGTGGAGCGGCCGGTGGTCACCGTCCTGCGCCTGGTGCCCTCCCGCTCGACTTCGGCCGACGACCTGGTCGTCACGGCGCGGGTCCCCGGTGGCGTCCGCCGCGCCTGGGCCGCCGAGGACCCGATGCAGACCGTCGCGGTGCAGGTCGAGTCCTCGGTCGACAACCAGGTCACCATCACCTGGAAGGGTCGGACCAGCGGCGACGTCGAGGCGTACCTGCTGCCCGAGCTGCCGCTGGACCAGGCGCTGCCGCAGCTCGAGATCACCGTGCAGCACCGCGGACCGCCGACCACCCTGGCGCCGGTCCAGACCGTCGACTGGCCCCAGCCCTGGCGGGGCAGCCCGGTCACCCTGCTGCGGGGCCGCTCCGGTGGTCGCACTGTCGCCGTCGACTACGCGCGGGTGCCGCTGCCGGCCGAGGACGCCACGAAGCTGGTCGGCGTGGACGCCGAGCTGCAGGAGGACCTGAAGGCGCTGGGCTACTTCGAGGAGTAGGCCACCGCCCGGTGGCGAGGACCCACCTGTCCCCCGCCGACCGACCCCGCCCGTGGCGGCGTTCTGCCGTGGCGAGGACCCACTTGTCCCCCGCCGACCGACCCCGCCCGCCATCGGCAGCAACGCCGCCGGCAGAGGCGGCTCCGCCCGCCTCTGCCCTACTTGTGCCGGAAGTGGGTAGGGCTGAAGGATCCCGGTCGCTTAGCGGCGGGTGTGCGGGTCGGGTGTACGGGTTCACCCACCGGCTACGCAAAGGTCGCTCCTCGAAGCCAGAGGTGGACAAGCCGAATCCTGCCCGGGCCCTGGGACGTTCCGGGATAGGTCCAGGTTCGCTCGTGGGCGGTCTCGTGCGCCTGCGGGTCGGCGAGCAGGGTCGACGGTTGCGAGGAGCCGTGGAGCGCGGGCACTCCGTCGAGCGAGTACCCGGCCCCGGCGTACGCGATCATCAGCGCAGAGGGCATCGCCCAGGCGTAATCCCCTGCCTCGAAGCGGTGGACACCGTTCCTGACGTAGAGCCCAGGCGGGTGGTCGCCATCGACGATCTTGCACTCAGCGAACCAGCCCTCGTACTCGTCGAGCGCCCCCGCGAGCCGGAAGATCATGTCGGGCCGTTTCATCAGGCTGGAACCGTCGAACGTCGACGTGCATCCGTCGCGGCTGACGACCTGGAACACGCTCGCGTTGAAAGCTGGTGTGGCCGTACCTTTCCGGCGCAGCTCGTTTAGCCCATCGACCAGGACCGCGGTGAGGTCGTTTTCGTCGGCGAAGCTCATGCCGGACCCTACGGCGTCGCCGAAGGACCGAGCAATGGCGATCAGCACCGCACGCTTGGCCCAGGTTGGCAGGTCCCCGAAGGGGTAGCGCTCGCTCCGCTCGGCCAAGCGGCGGAACATCAGCGACGAACCGCTCATGTCGAAACCAGCGCCGATGTAGCCTCTGCGTCCCGAAGCAGTTCAAGAGCCGTCAAGCGAGCACGGGAGGGCGTCCAGTAGCGGTATTGCCGGAGTCGGCACACGAGGACTCCTCCTTCGCGGACAACATGGGTTGCACTGGCCGCGTAGGCGTCGGCCAACATGGTCAACCAGGGCCCAGGGCGGTCCTTGCCCGCCGCCTTGCCAGACTGAAGGGCCGGGGTCAGCCAGACGAACTGCCAGGGGCTTGACGCCGGGAGTTCGCCCGCCTTGACGGCGATCTTCTCCCCGAGCGCCGTCTCCAAGACCGACCTTAGGACCTGCCCGAATGCAAGCACCTCTCGCCGTGAAGGAGAAGCCGACGCTCGCTTCGCAACTCCGGCTTGTGGGCCGCCAACCTCCAGCGTGTCGGTCACTACCTGCCAGTCGTCGGCGGTCAAACCGTAGACTTCCTGCGCCCACGCTTCATGGCTCGACGTCACCCTCCGTTCCCGCGCGTAGCTGGCCCACAACTCGGGAACTGCCTGACGCAGGTCGGGCGCTAGGTCATCCAGCGGGGGGATCGGGAAGCGGCGTACGTCCTCGAACAGGAGGACATCGCGCTCCACGCCATACTTGCTACTGGTCATCAGCCCGTACCAGCGCATCAGCGGCGCCGCGAGGATCAGGGCGAGGTAGCGGGTCAGGTCGGTTGCTTGCGGGTGTCCGAACGCGCTGAAGCCATAGAAGGATCTGGAGAAGGCGGCATCCTGCGTCGCCAGAAACACGCTCGGCCGGCGAGGGTCCGCCAGGATGCTCTCGCGGACCAGCACGAGGGGGCCCTTGTAGATCTCCGGCTGGCGCGGCCAGCACAGCTCGGGCTTCCGAAAGAGCGGCAGGGCCGAGAGGTCGATCAGTGGGGTTCTTCCCACCGTCGTCGCGGTGACGTCGGGCAGGTTCATGAGAAACGATGCATCACGCCGACCAGAGCTTAGTGCCACCTGGTAGCCCTGGCCAAGCTGCAGCCCGAGTTTGCCCTGCCAGTACTCCTCGACGGTCGGTCCGGCCTTGGCCACGGTCCGCATCACGTCTAGGTCAAGCGCAGATCCCCGGAACAGGACCTTGAGGAGGTAGGGCGTTCGCTCCAGCGCCTCCAAGCGGACGGGATGTGCCTCCTTGGCATCGACCCTCAGCCGCCCGCGGTCGTTGACACCCTTCTCCAAATACGGGGAGTAGTAGTAGAACCCGTCGTCTGGGCCCGGAGGTTCGTTGATGCCAAAGAACAGGGCGAAGGGCGCCGTGACGTTGGGCCACACGTCCGTCATTCGCACCGCGGCGCCGTTCAGCACTCCGGTCCAGGTGAACGCGTGCGCCAGCGCATCCCGGGCGGCCCGTCCTACCT